>NZ_JBFBJI010000005.1:0-349549 GCF_040702065.1 Streptomyces sp. NPDC086777
GCTGATGTCGCTGCGCGAGCGGTACGGGATGACGATGCTGATCGCCACCCACGACGCGGAGGTCGCCGCCAACGGCGACCGGGTGGTGCGGCTGCGCCACCCGCACACCCTGCCTGCTGCGCAGGCAGGGTGACGGTCCGTTCGCTGCGCTCCCGGACCGGCGGGACTCCGTCCCGTTATCAGGCTTTCGCTTCGCTCCAGCCTGGCTGGCAGGTCCGCTGCACTCCCCTGCCTGACGGTCCTTCCGGCTGCGCCTCCAGAACCGTTGAGGCCCGCTGACGCGGGCCTGACTGGCTGCGAGAGGTGGGGTTGCTCGTTCGTGTGAGTTCCAGTGTAGTGGGTGCATCAGATTGATACACCATGTACTGTTGGCAGAAATGCGAGACACCCACAACCATCCGGGTGGGGTCGTGAAGGAGGGGACGACTTGACTTTATTGAGCGTCGAAATACGCCTCAAGACGCGGGAGGAAATCCAGCATGAGGTTACCGGATTGACGGCGGAACAGATCCACGAGGGGCTGGTGGCTGCGCGCGGCCGGGAAAGCCGCGCGGGCCAAACAAGGCCCCTCAGCACGAAGGAGCGGCTGACTGCTGTTCGGCGGAACGAGCTGCGGCGCATCTGGACCTTGATGGGTGGTATGGCGTGGGACGTCTACTCCTCCCGAGAACGACGCGCAGGCGGACCGCTGGCGCCAGGCGCTGCGGGTCCGTGAAGGAGGAGGGGCGGTGGAGTCTGACTCCGGGCTGATCCGCTATCGGATCGTGGCGCAGCGGACCGACCCGGCTCACCCCGGGGCCTCGGTGGTGACGAACTACACCTACGCGCGGTCGGTTGAGGAGGCTGTGGCAAAGGTGCGCCGGGCAAAGGAGAAGCCGGGTGGCCTGTACGGGGACCAGGGCTTGTACCGCGTTGTGGAGGCTGTCGAGGAGAGCCCGCAGAGCGAGGCTCGTCAACTGCGGGCCGCTCGCGAGCGGTTCCTCAGTGCAGTCATGGACGCCGCTGTTGCCGCCCTGGACGACCAGTCGACCTCTGCACACACGGAGCTTGTCGACGTCCTGTCCGAGTTCTTCTTCAACACCGTCTTCACTCGCGCCATCGTCTCCCCCGACAGCGGAGAGGAGCACGCTCAGCTGTACGCCAGGGACGGGCAGGTCCTGTCCCGCCTGCTCCTGGCCCACCTCGCCCATCACGGCCTGGACCTGGTGGAAGCCGACGCCCGGCCCTCCGTACGTCTGTTGGAAGCCGAAGGCCGGCGCCCCCGCGATGACGAGGACAGCCAGGCCTCGGCGGAGCTCATCGAGCAGGTCCTCGCCGTCTGCGAGCAGCACTACGCGGCCGTGACCGGCACCAGCGCGGAGCAGTGGGACAGGGAGTCGGCCCAGGAGCTCGTGGACGTCGCCCTGCGGACCGTGCGCATGGCGGAGCGGAAGACCTACCCGCAGGCGTTGGAGGCGTACCTGCACGAGCACCGGGCGCGGCTGGAGCGGCTGTGGCGCCGTTACGGGCCCGGCGGCATGTTCGCCGGCGAGCTCGTGCTGATCGACCTGCCCGGGTTCCTGGTGCTGTGCGAGAGGATCGAGACATCCCCGCTCTGGCTCGAAGGGATCTGGGCGAAGCACGGCCAGGAGGAAACCGCGCTCGAAAGGCTTCAGAACAGCTGGCTCTATGACACGGGGGAAAGGTACGGGCGATGAGTAGGATTCCGCTCAAGAAACACCAGCTCGACCAGAAGTCGGCCTTTCGTAGGTGGGTCGGATTCCTTGCAAGGTCATCCGTACCTCCTCAGGGTGCCCGTGGCACGATCGTGTCAGCGACCGGCTCCGGTAAAACGATCATGGCTGCCGCGAGCGCGCTGGAGTGCTTCCCCGAGGGTCGGATCCTCGTCACGGTGCCGACCCTGGACCTGCTCGTGCAGACCGCCCAGGCGTGGCGGGCGGTGGGTCACCGCTCCCCCATGGTCGCGGTGTGCTCGCTGGAGAACGACACGGTCCTGAACGAGTTGGGGGTGCGTGCCACCACGAACGCCATCCAGCTCGCCCTGTGGGCGGGCTCGGGGCCCGTGGTCGTGTTCGCCACTTACGCCTCTCTCGTGGACCGCGGGGATATCGACGCACCCGAGGGCCAGCGGAAGGTTCGCGGGCCGCTGGAGGCCGCTCTAGCGGGCGGGGAGCGGCTGTACGGGCAGCAGATGGCAGGCTTCGACCTCGCAATCGTGGATGAGGCCCACGGAACCGCCGGTGATCTTGGTCGGCCGTGGGCGGCGATCCACGACAACGCCCGCATCCCTGCCGCCTTCCGGCTCTACCTGACGGCGACCCCGCGCATCCTCGCCGCGCCTCGCCCGCAGCGCGGGAAGGACGGCCAGGAGCTGGAGATCGCGAGCATGACCGACGACCCGGACGGGACGTACGGGTCGTGGCTGGCCGAACTCGGGCTGAGCGAGGCGATCGAGCGGGAGATCCTCGCCCCGTTCGAGATCGATGTGCTGGAGATCCGCGACCCCTCACCCGTGCTCGGGCTGTCGGAGGAGGCGCTGCGGGGCCGGCGCCTGGCCCTGCTGCAGACCGCGCTCCTGGAGCACGCCGCGGCATACAACCTGCGCACCGTCATGACCTTCCATCAGAAGGTGGAGGAGGCCGCCGCGTTCGCGGAGGCGCTGCCGAAGACCGCTGCCGAGCTGTACGTCACCGAGACCGATGACGAGACCATGGTCAAGGCGGAGAAGGAACTGCCCGCGTCGTCGATCGACGCGGAGTTCTACGGGCTGGAGGCCGGCCGCCACGTGCCGCCGGACCGGGTATGGTCGGCGTGGCTGTGCGGCGACCACCTGGTGGCCGAACGCCGCGAGGTCATCCGGCAGTTCGCAGGCGGCATCGACGCCAACAACCGGCGCGTACACCGCGCGTTCCTCGCCTCCGTACGGGTCCTCGGGGAAGGCGTCGACATCACCGGCGAGCGCGGTGTCGAAGCGATCTGCTTCGCCGACACCCGCGGCTCCCAGGTCGAGATCGTGCAGAACATCGGCCGCGCGCTCCGCCTGAACCGGGACGGCTCCACCAAGGTGGCCAGGATCGTCGTGCCGGTCTTCCTCGAACCGGGCGAGGACCCGACCGACATGGTGGCCAGCGCGAGCTTCAAGCCGCTCGTGGCCGTGCTCCAGGGCCTGCGCAGTCACGATGAGCGCCTGGTCGAGCAGCTCGCCTCCCGCGCCCTCACCAGCGGCAAGCGCAAGGTCCACGTCCGGCGCGATGAGGACGGCCGGATCATCGGCGCCGGCGGCGAGAGTGACGGCGAGGACCAGGAGCACGACGACACCCGGGCCGCCGCCGAATCAGCCCTGCTCCACTTCAGCACTCCCCGGGACGCGGCGACCATCGCGGCGTTCCTGCGCACCCGCGTCTACCGGCCGGACTCACTGGTCTGGCTGGAGGGCTACCAGGCCCTCATCCGCTGGCGGGCCGAGAACGAGATCACCGGCCTGTACGCCGTCCCGTACGACACCGAGACGACGGTGGGTGTCACCAAAGACTTCCCGCTGGGCAGGTGGGTGCACCAGCAGCGCAAGGCGCTGCGGGCGGGCGAGCTGGAGGAGCGGCGCAAGGAACTGCTGGACGCCAAAGAGGCCGGGATGGTGTGGGAGCCGGGTGAGGAAGCGTGGGAAGCCAAGCTCGCCGTGCTCCGGTCTTTCCGCCGTGCGCACGGGCACCTCGCCCCGAGGCAGGACGCTCTCTGGGGCGAGGGAGCGAGCCTGGGGACAGGGAACGACTTGATCCCCGTCGGGCAGCACATGGCCAACCTCCGCAGGAAGGGCGGCCTCGGCAAAGATCCCGAGCGCGCGGCGGCCCGCGCTGCTCAGCTCACTCAGATCGACCCGGACTGGGACTGCCCGTGGCCGTTGGACTGGCAGCGGCACTACCGCGTCCTCGCCGACCTCGCCGCCGACGAACCCGACGGTGCCCTGCCCGAAATCCAGCCCGGCGTGGTCTTCGAAGGCGACGACCTCGGGCGGTGGCTCCAGCGGCAGGCGAATTTCTGGGCGGAGTTGTCGGAAGAGCAGCAGCGGCGACTGTCCGAGCTCGGTGTGAAGCCCGCCCCGGCACCGGCCACCAAGAACGGCAAGGCCTCAGGCAAGGCATCAGCGGCCTTCCAACGCGGCGTGAGGGCCCTCGCTCAGTGGATCGAGCGGGAAGGCGCGGGCAGGCCGGTTCCACGCGCACACAGTGAAGAAATCGTCGTCGACGATGAGGCGGAGCCGGTTGCCGTGAAGCTGGGCGTGTGGATCTCCAACACCAAGGCCCGCCGCGACAGGCTCACTCAGGAGCAGCGCGCTGCCCTCGCGGAGCTGGGGGTCGAGTGGGCATGACTGCCTGTGTTTGCGGGATGCCCAGGCCAGTCAGGTCGGAGCCGTAACCGGGTGGGGCCTGCAGGTGGTTACGGGGCCAGGGCTGACGGGCGGGTGGAATGAGCGGCGAAGAGCGGAAGCTGGCAGCGGCTGGACCGATCGCGCCGTCGAGCGGTGTGCTACGCGTGGGGCCGCTGCAGGGGGAAATGACGCAGTCGTTCCTTATCCGGCCGGCGGCACGCTACGGCATGGCGTTCGCGGCTGCGGCTCCTCGAAGGGGTCGCCGGGCTGTTCGGTGAACTGGCGGCCGCCACAGGGACCTGCTGGCGGCGATCGTCGGCGTGGGCGGACTGCCGAACGTGATGGGCAGGGTGCGGTCTGACAGCGAGATCTATCTGGACCAGGAAGCACGGGACCGGGTAGCGCAACTGTGCCGCGTCCCGCAGGACGGCCTGCTGCGGGCGCTGGCCGCCTGGGCGCAGGAGGAGCCTCGTCGCCGGTTCGCCACAGGGCCGGCAGCGCAGTTCCACCACACCGCGGAGAAGGTACGACGCTGGGGACCAGCCTGCCCTGCATGCACGGCGCGGCGTACCGGAAGGCCGGAGGCTGCTGGCCTGTATCTGGGACCTGAGCGGTGGGTGTGCCTGCCTCATCGCCGGTGGCTTATGCAGATCCTGGGCACGGTCGGCCGAGTGGTGAACCTGGCCGGGAGCGGGCAGATGCTGGAGGCCCGGCACCATCACGTGAGGCTGCTGCGCCGTTCCGCGCGGGCAGCGGACGCCTTTGCGGCGGCGCAGGCAGTGACCGCGTCGTGGTGGTGGCAGACGTGGCCGCGGGAGCATGTGTGGCCGACGCGGCTACGGAGCCTGGACAGCGACGGCTTGGGCCAGGACGCGTGGCAGGTCGTGGCGCGGGAGCTGGTGACCTTTCCGGAGACCGTTGCCCTGGCCACGCTGCTGGCCGGTGCCGACTTCCGGCGCCGTGTGGTGGCCGAGGCGCAGGACCATGTTCCCTTTCGCCTGGCTGATCTGCCGACGCTCTTGACGGCTGTTGCAGGCTGTATGCGGCGGCCCTGGTACGTGGAGCAGTTGGCGCAGGAGACGTCGGGCCCTCTCTTCGCGTGGGCGTATCAGTGCGTGCGGGCGCAGGGCGGGACAAGCGCTGAGGGCCAGGAGATGTGGGCGGTGGCTCCGGCTCACCGTCAGCGCCCCCAAGCTCGCGGTACGGGCGCGCGTGGGGACCGGCGGCCAGCGCGCGGAGGGTGGGCGGCGGCGCGGACACAGTCGGCAGGCGGACGAAGCCTTCGCGGCCGGCCTGGCGCATGCCGGCCGCTACGTGCGCGGACACGGCAATCTTGCGGTCCCGAAGGACACCGTGGTCGTCGATTCCTATCGGCTTGGGGAATGGCTGGGCAACGTCCAGGCCAGGGCCTGGGCGATGGTGCCGGACCGTGCGCAGGCGCTGGCGGCCTTGGACCCGTGGTGGAATGTCCCCTGGTCGGTGCAGTGGCAGCGCTCGTACTACCGGGCGCGCGATCACGCCGCGGTTGCCGGTCCGCCCGATTGCGCCGCGGGATTTCCCGGCACGCAGATACTCAACGGCGAGTGGCTGTATCTGCAGTGCACCCACTACAGCACTCTCCATCCTGAACAGCGGCGTCTGCTCGCGGACATCGGCATCACGGCCGAGGCGGCGCGCGCCGCGCTGGCGCGGCGGGTCGCCGTCCAGGCCGGCTTCGGGAGGGGGCTGACGCACGCCAGGTCCTATGCCGCCGAGCACGGTTGCCTGACCGCCGCGGACAAGGACACGATGTACCAGGGGTATCCGCTGGGATCGTGGCTCGCACGCCGGCGCCGCAGGGCGCGCCGGAGCCCGGATCCCACGGAGCGCTCTCGCGCACTCGACGCCATCGATCCCTGGTGGAACCCACCCTGGGGGCCAGCCTGGCAGCGTACCTGCGTGCAGGCCCGGCGGCTGGTGGAGAGCAGGGGTGGGCTCGATGCGGGGGGCGGATTTCCCGGAGTCGAAGCGGATCTCGTCCTGTGGCTGTCGCGGCAATGTGCCGCATATCGGGGTCTGAACCCCGGCCAGCAGCGCCTGCTGGCCGACATCGGCATCACGGCCGAGGAAGCCGCGAACGTGCGGGGCGGGACCGGGGCGTCCCAGGCTGTGAACGGGCAGGTTGCTGCTGTCGGTCTGTGGGCCTTGGACGGCATGGCCGGCGCTCGTTCCTTCGCCGCGGCCTACGGGCACCTGGCAGTGCTCTCGGAGTACGTGCACGACGGGTTTGCCCTGGGCCGTTGGCTGGTGGAGCAGGGCCGCCAGGTCCGCTGGCACGCTCAAGCCACCGGAGGCGTGTGGCCGCGTGGCGGGCTGCTGGCCGAGCTCGATCCCTGGTGGAGCCCGCCCTGGCCCTATCCCTGGCAGCGGCGTTACCAGCAGGCTCGTAAGCGATGGCAGGAGGGAGGGCTGAAGGCGCCCGGCCCGCATCACGGCGGGGACGAGGACGAGGTGACAGTGTGGCTGCGCCGTCAGTGCGCCCGGCACGACGTCCTGCAGCCCGAGCAGCAGAACCTCCTCGCGGACGGTCGGTATCACCTCTGCCGTCGCCCGCGCCGTGACCGAGGCCGGCCAAAGCCCCGCCATCGTGGACACAGGGCTCGCCCACGCACGGAGCTATGCCGCCGAACACGGGCACCTGGCGGTGGCCGAACGGACCCGCCACAACGACTGCCCCCTGGGCAGCTGGCTCCTACGCCAACGACACGCGTCGCTGACGGGCGCACCGACCCCGCCCGGATCGCCGCGCTGAACGCCCTGGACCCGCACTGGGATCCGCCCTGGCCCCTGGCCTGGCAGCGCGTCTACCACCGGGCACGCACCGCCACGACCAGCGGCAGCCTGACAGCGACCCAAGGCCGCTGGATCACCAGCCAGACACGGCTGTGGGACAGCCTCCACCCCACCCAGCAAGAACTCCTGGCCGACCTCGGCGCCGCCACCGCCACCGAACCCGTATCGACACCCGCGGCGACACGCCGCTACCCACCGGGCGAAGGTCTCCCCCACGCCCGCTCCTACGCCGCCGCCCACGGGCACCTCGCCGTGTTCAAACAGACCCACCACCACGGCTTCGCCCTGGGGCACTGGCTCATCCAGCAGCGACGCAAAGCCCGCGCAGGCCTCCTGTCCGCCCGCACCCTGCAAGAACTCACCCTCCTCGCCCCTGGTGGAACCCGCCCTGGCCCTTCGCCCGGCAACGCAAATACCACCAGCACCGCGCCCTCCACGCCACCGGCCAGCCGCTCCCGCCCGAACTCCGGCGCTGGGCCCGCAAACAGACCACCCTCTGGTACCAACTCCACCCTCACCAGCAGGCGTTACTGACAGCTGTCGGCGTGCAGGCCCCGCCTCATGGTCTATGAAGCGACGTGCGAAGTCCCGCCCACAGCAGTCCCGTAGCACTGCGTCGAGACGGCTACGGGACTGTTCCCCGCTGCGCCACAATTGATGGCATGTCCGCGCTGTGGAGTTCACTTGCCGCCTCTACCGGAGCGGTTGCAACAACTCTGATCGGCGTTTTCGCGGGGAGCGTGGTCAGCAGAAAGGCACAGGACAGACACTGGGTCCGGGACAAGGTGGCAGCAACCTGCGCACGCGTGCTCCGCGAATCATCGAGTGTCCTCGTGAGCCTCAGCGAGATGGAGAGCAGTCGACCAGACTCCGTTCCGCAAGGTGTCGCGCGCCCCACCACCATCGACTGGCGACCGTGGAACGAGGCCCTGAGCATGGTGAACCTCGTCGCCGACAAGGACATCGCGGAAGCCGCCCACGCCCTCGACGAGCAGATATGGCGCCTGCACACCGTGGTCAAACGCGGCCTGACCCCTGAGGAGAGCTGGTTCACTTTGCGCTCGCGCGTGGAAGCAGCGCAGAACGACTTCATCACCACGGCGCGCCGCCAGCTCTCTCTTGCCGGAGATCCACTCCAGCGATTCTCAGGACGGCCTGCTCCGGACGACCCGATCTGGACCTCGTGATCTGGCCCAAACCTGGAAAGCGCCGACCCCAGCGCCCTGTCCTCAGCTGAAGCGCTCCTCCGCAGTGCCGTCGGCGGGGTCTGCGGCTGTTGGGGACCTACAGGTCGAACTCAAGGTGCTCGATGTCGGTGAAACGGACCTCCTCCAATTGGCCGGCGCGGCGGCCGTTGTCCTGGAAGTACACCTCCTTGAGTGCGTCGGCGGCGATCTGCTGGAGCTGCTGGTCGCTGGCGCCCTGCTCCTGGGCGTCGAAGAGGCGGGCGGCGTACTGCGGCGGCAGCGCGACCGTGAGGTGACGGAGCCGGTCCTCGTCCGTCGTGCCGATCGGAGCGGTGTAGCCGATCCGGGCGCGGGCGTCGATGACGATGCCGCCGGTGGTCGCCGCCTTCTGCCGCGCCTTGGCCCGGATCTGCGGCTGCCACCGCTTCTTCACCTCACGCTCCAGGCGGGCGGCGAGGTCCGGACGGGGCTTTTTGATCTGGTCCTTGACGTACCGTTCGACGGTGCGCTGGGAGATGCGCAGCATCTGGGCGACCGGCCTGGTGCCCTTGAGCTGCTTGACCAGGTACCGCATCTGCGCGGGCGCGCTCTTGGGCGCCGGGCGGGTGAACGCCTTCTGCACCGCGGCGTCCAGGCCGTCGCCGAACATGCTCATCGCGGTCTGCCTACTCCCCCGTGTCCTGATCGGTGACGGTGCCGTCCTTGATGTAGCGGGCGAGGTTGAGCTCCGGAGCGTTGAACTGGTCGCGCACGCCCTCGCCCCACAGCACGCTCTGGGTGCCCTCCCACTTCACCAGCCCGGGGTTGATGCCGAGCTTGAAGCCGCCCGGCAGCGGCTTGCCGTCCCGGTAGGGCAGGAAGTCCAGCGGGGAGGGCCCGTAGGAGGCGTAGACGGCGCAGTCCGAGAGGATGGCCACCGGGTACTGCCCGGTGAACGCCGCATGCTTGACGATCTTGCGATGCAAGTTGATCCGGGTCCGGGAGATAACAGCGGCGCGGATGTCCGGGCGCCACGTCGGCCGGGCGAGGGCCCGCCACGGCTGCCCGGGTTTCCAGCCCTCCCCGCGCGGGCGCTCGCGCAGCTTGCCGATGCCGCCCTTCACGGTCGCCTTGATCGCGGACACCACCATCGCCAGCTCGGGGTCGCGCTGCCGGTAGCCGTCCATCGCCGCGAGGAACTCCTCCGGCGGCAGGTCCGCGCCCACCCCGAGGTCGGCCATCGTGGCGAGGTAGGCGTCGCGCAGCCGGTTGTACCAGGCGTCCAGGTAGCGGCCGTTGTCGTACCGCACCCATGCCTCGGTCGGCGTGACGTCGTAGCCGAGCTCCACCGCGTAGGCGACGGTGGGCGTGGCATACCAGGCCGGGCCTGTCGGGCGGTCACCCTTCGGCGTAAACGGACTTGGCAGCAGCTCGCCGTCCAGGTCCCTCCACTGCTTTGCGAGCTTCACGCGGGACAGGTCGACGTGGCTGAGGTCGACCAGCCAGGAGCCGGGCAGTTTCGCGTCGAAGACGGGGTTCTTGACGTGCGTCGGCGCGCCCAGGCCGACGTTAAGGCCGTTCGCGCCGGCGGCGAAGGCCATGTTCACGTCGATGCCCACCAGGTGGGGGCGAAGGCATTCGGCGTCGGTGAGCGGGCGCGCCCAGTCGTACGCCTCCTCCACCAACATCTGCGCAGGACCGCGCTGGTGGAAGCGCGGCAGGTCGGCGAGCAGCGGGTGCCCGTCGGGGGCCTCGCACGGCGCGCAGTCCACCGGATCCTTGCCCAGCGAGCCGGGGTTGTGCTCGGAGTGCCGCTTCCCCGTCGCGTCCGGTTCGGAGGCGCGGGTGGGCGGGTGCAGGGCGGTCATCAGCTCAAGACCGGTCACGGCGGCCGATCCGCGCGGCGTCATCACACGGACCGCATACGTGCCCAGCAGCCGGGCAAGGTCCGCCGGCGGCAGCTGCCCCGCACCGGCCCAGTGCCGGGCATCGAGCGCGTCCCACGACGGAATGCACAACTGCACGCAAGACCGCTCCGAGCCCTGCGCGGGGCGGTAGATCCGCGCCCACGGCCCGAACCCGCGCTTCGTCAACTGCCACCCCGCGCGCACCAGCTGCTTGATGACCTTGTGCCCCTCCGGAATCCGCCCGGCCAGCCGCTCCTCATCCGTGAGCGCAACTGGCAGGCCATAACGCTCCAGCGCAGCCTCGGTGAGCACCAGCAGCGGATCGGCGTCCTTGCCCGGACCCGACAGCTTCGGCGCCCCGAGCTTCGCCTCCTTGAGCGTCCAGTCCACCAGGGACGGGATGCTCTTGGCGGGCACATCCAGGATCAGGCCGCCAACGCCGTACGCGTACGCCTGGCCCCCGGCGTCAACGTCGACGACCGCGAGCGGGCCGTTCTCGAAACACGGATCGGCGCCACCCGCCAGGCTGCCGGCAAGGACAGCTTTCCGCGCGGGCGGGCGGCGCGATGTCGGCCTGGTCGTGACCGCCGGATGCGGTCCAGCGGCGGGGCGCAGTGCGGTGTTCTCGGAAGCAGGTTCCAGGATCGGGCCTGTGGGTTCGGTGCGGGCTTTGGCCGGTTCCGCTCCCGTTGACGCAGGAGCGGCCGGGACGGCAAGCGTCTCGGGGACCGCCGTGTCCGTCGCGGGCGCCGCGGCGTTGGGATCCACGGGGTAGAGCTGGGCGAGTTGCTCGAGCATGCGGGCGTAGGCGTCACGCTCCGGCGGCCGCGGCTCGGTCTTGCCGGCCTCCCAGCCGCTGACCGTCGCCCGCCGCACCTGCAGTGCGGCGGCCACCTCGTCCAGCGTCAGGCCATGCGCCTGGCGCAGCCGCCTGCGCTCAGCCGGGGACGGCAGCGGGGAACGGGACGCGATGAGCGCGTCGACCGCGTCGAACAGCTCCGACATACACAACCTCCTGCCCCCGACCCTAGCGTGAAGCGCACATGCCGCGTACCAAACGCGTACGGAAAGCGTTCGCGTCATGATCCCATGTAACTGGGCGACGGCAAGGACCGGCGACAGCCCGGCAAGAACCCGGCGGTGGTAGGTGCTTGGTCAGCCCCCGGCTTGACAGCAACACAGAAACCAAAGTGGACAAGGCTCACGCAGCCGGCCAGCACACTTTACCGCTGGTGGGTACAAGCCGTACCACGTCCGCACTAGCGCCTGCCCAGCTGACGCCGCACCGACCGGAAACCCGGTTGACAATCCCTTCAGTGACAACTCCTCAACCCAGCCACAGCCGACACAAGGACTCCATGAGGCTTTAACGGTCTGAACTGGCCCCACTTTTCCGGCCCGAACTGGCCCCATCTCACGGCTCTCTCGGTGCGGCTTCCGGCTTGAGTTGGCCCCGGCTTCCGGCTCGAAGTGGCCCCGTCGGTGGCGGACCGGCCCATGAGGACGTGGTGGTGCTGCCGTGTCGGATCAGAGCGGGTCGTCGTCCGAGACTCGTGCCCATTCCTCGCGCGGCCGCAGACGCGAGAGGATCCTTTGGGCCTCGTCCCGGACCCCGGCGTCGTCATCCGCGGCCAGCTCCTGCAGCTGGTGGATCAGCCGGTCCGCGCCTTCGGTCGTCATCCATTCGGGGTCGCAGTCCAGAGCGGCTTCAAGCTGATCTGCGGTCCAGAACTGGACAGCCTGGCTACTGGCCAACAGCACGCAGCGGAGGCCGGCGGAGTCCTTGCGCGCGAGCAGGGCTTCGGCCGTCTCTTGGGTGACCCCGGAGTCTTGGAGATCCAAGAGGAGACGGTGGAGGACGTCCGCCGCTTCGTCGATCTTGTCCGATGTCGCGAGCCGCCGACCGGCCGCCGCGCGAACGGACCAGTCCGGGGAGTCGGCATCCTGAACGGCCGCGCTCAGCTCTTGATCGTCGGAAGCCGCCATGCTCCCAGCCTGCCAGGGATGTCGTGGATCTCCATTCGATTTCTAGCCGCGCTGTTGCTTGGCTTTGGTCTGGGCGAGTCGGTAGGACTCGGTGCCGGTCTCGATGATGGTGCCGCTGAAGGTGAGGCGGTCCACGATGGCCGCGCAGAGCCGGGGATCGGTGAAGGTCTTGGTCCAGCCTCCCAACGATTCGTTCGAGGCGATCGCAACACTGTTCTTCTCCTCCCTTTCGGTCAGAACCTGGAACAGCATCTCGGCGCCTCGGCGGTCCAGTTCGAGGTAGCCCAGTTCATCGATGCAGAGCAGGTCGACGCGTCCATAGCGGGCGATGGTCTTGGTCAGCTGTTTCTCGTCGGCGGCCTCGACGAGTTCGTTGACGAGCTTCGCGGCGAGCGCGTAGCGGACCCGGAAGCCGGCCGCGCGGATCCGGCGTTCGGACCGTCGGCGGTCGCGGTCCTCGCACTCGGCCATGAGTAGTTCGGCGAGGAAGCCGCGGTAGGACAGGTGCTCGCGCTCGGCGCGGGCGACGGTGTCGGCGAACTGGGCCCGCATGGTCGGCAGCCGCAGGACCCGGCAGGCGGCGTCGGAGGCGGGCTCGGTCAGGGTGTGGTGCGGGCCGGTCATCGGGATTCCCTTCCGGGGCGGTGCAGGAGCTGGTCCCAGCGTTCGAGGGCGGGCAGCGGCCGCTGGTCGGCGGACAGGCGGGTGGCCCGGCGTTCGGTCAGGCTGGGCAGCGGCAGGTCCGGCAGCGCGACCGGCTCCGACAGCACGGTGGTGGCGGTGACGGTCGGGGACCGGCCCTCCATCTCGGCGGCCTTGCGGGCCTCCAACGCGACCACGTCCGCGGTGCAGGCCCCCACCGCGAGCGCGGCATGGATCCCGGCGACCACGTCGCGGTGCTGCAGGTGTCGGTGCAGCAGCAGGACCTGGACCAGGGCCTTGGTCCCCTCGGTCTCGCCGAGCGCGTGCTTGGCTGTGGACCAGAACGCTTCGTGGGCGGGGGTGAAGGTGCCTTCGCGGCGGGCCTGGTCCAGGGCCTCGGAGCCGGCCAGGGCGCCGGGCCTGGCCAGCAGGACTTCCAGGAAGTGGTCCAGCACCACCCGCTCGGCGCCTTTCGTGGTGAGGCGGGGGTGACGGGCGATCTCGGTGCGGCCGTGGAAGACCACGACCTCGTTCGAGCGCAGGAAGACATGGACGGTGCGGCCGATGAAGCGGACCGGGACCGAGCAGCGGCAGACCCGGACGGCGACCATGCCGTAACGGTCGACCCGCGGATTCAGGGGGAGGCCGGTCTCAAAGGGAGCCTCGGGCAGGGGCAGCAGGAGCGGGGCCTCGCGGGCGAAGTCCTGGCCGATGGTGCGATCCGCATCCCGATCCGCCGGTTCTCCTCGGTCTGCTCGAACTGCGCGAAGGCGCCGTTGAGCACGTCGAGGGAGTCGACTCGAGGGACCGGGGTCAGGTAGTTCCGCCGCCAGCAGCCCACCTGCCCCTCGACCCCGCCCTTCTCGTGGGCCCCGCGAAGGCCCGGCTCGCAGCAGAAGGGGGTGATCGAGAAGTGCTTGCGGAAGTCGGCCCAGCGTGGATGCTCCTCCCGGGACCGGCTCCTGTGGATCACCCGGGAGACGGCCGGGGAGAGGTTGTCACAGCGGATCCGACCACCTCGGATACCGCCCAGCGTGCAAAACGCGTGGACGTGTCCGTCGAAGAACGCCTCCTGTCCGCACGATGCGGTGATGCGGTGATGCGGTGATGCGGTGCACGGCCTTCCCGGAATAGGCCAGCCGGAACGCGAACACGAAGCACCTGGTGCACTCGCCGGCCAGGTCCACCCACGCCTCGCCGACGTCGACCTCCGCGTCCATGCCGGGCTGGTTGTGGCGGATCACGAACCCTGCCGCCGGTGTCGCCCCGGCCGCCTCGGCGATCTCCTGCCGACGCCGATGCACGTAGTCCCACACGGTCGAGTAGGCGATGTCAGCACCGGCCTCCTGCTGAAGCCGGTCAGGATCCTCTTGACGGTGTGCCGCTGCTTCGGCGGAGCATCCAGGTCGTCCAGCAGCCACTGGTCGATCGATCGTCTTCTTGAACGGTTCCAGCCTGGGCGAGGACCGCCGTGGCGTCCGGCGCGGCGCGGGCACCGTCGAGCACAGGGCCTCACGCACCAGCCGACGGTGGACCTGGTACTTGCGCGCCAGCGCGCGAACGACAGCCCCTCCCGCCACGAATCCCGGCGGATCAACAGGAACAGCTCTTCCTTCGAGGACGCCACCCGGCATCGCCCCCTCACGGCGACCTACCGCGAGCGTCACAGACCCCACCGCGGGGTGCGGCCAACTCAAGCCGGAACAACCCCCTGAACGCTCCCACGCGCCCCGCCGGTGGGGCCAACTCAGACCGGAAAAATGAGGCCGGATCAAACCGTTAATGCCAGCCCGCTTCGCCACGGTGCGGCCGTAGACGGTCAGCGAACCGTGGCCGGTGACGAGTTGATCCCATCGCCGGTACATCTTCAGGTAGGCGTCCTGCACAGCATCTTCCGCGCTGTGCAGGTCGCCGGCCTGGGCACGGGCCAGTCGGGAGAACGCCTCGACGGTCTCGAGGACGAAGGACTCGAAGTCCGCTCCCGGAGCGGCCTCACTCACGCGGCCTCCCGCGTGGTGATGGCCCGGTGGCCCGCCGGGTCGGCCGTGTCCTTGCGGAACAGCCAGGCAGGCTGGCCCTCCTCGAAACAGGCGGCAGCGCCGCCGTCGGGCAGGGCCTGCGCCATCGCGACCATGGTGGCGCGCTGCTCGCGCTCCACACGGGTCTCGATATGCGCCTTCACAAGCATCTCCGTGATGCCGCGGGTGCGGCCCATCACGGAGACCAGCAGGAACAGCAGGGGGGACCCCGCCCGCTCCCGCCCAGTACGACCAAGTCATCGACCAGGCCTGCCAGTAGAGACGAACTCGTTGAGGAAGGCCCAAGGGCCTTCATCCCCTTACACGCCGCCGAGGGTCCGGACCCGGATGCCGGAGACCAAGATCTTTTCCCAACTCCCCCCGCTTCCCCGCCTGCCGCATCGCCTTCGCAGGTCACAGGGGTAGCAGACGGACAGGAAAATCGGTCGGGCGTGGAGTCCGGAAAGGCCCCGTCGAATGGGAGCACGGCCCCGGGAAGGACGCGGAGCCGGGACGCTATGAGCACGAACCGGCAGCACAACTGCCGCTCTGCCCGATCCGCTGGGCATCCCGTGCGAAAGCGCCCGCCCGGGGCGGCAACCCCGGACCGGCGCAGGCGCCTTCCCGGGAGAGCACCGGGCAGTGGTAGGAGGGCACCACGTCCCCGTCGAACAGCACCTTCAGCCGCTAGTAGCCGGTGGTTGTGCGCTGAGCAGAGTGAGGGCGTTGCGGATGCCCTCTTCGAGGAGCTCGTCGGAGAGTCGCCGGTCGGCCAGGGCGCGGGAGAGCTGCAGCGTCCCGACCATCATGGCGTAGACGCTGAGGGTCTTCGTGCGCACCGAGCGCGGATCGGCAGGCGCCAGGCGAGCGGCGATACCGTCGATGACGGCGAGCACGCCGTCGGTGTACGCCTGCTTGGTCTCGTCCGCGCAGCGCCCTATCTCGTCGAGGAGTGCGGCGGAGGGGCAGCCGTCGTCGGGACTGTCGCGGTGCTGGGGCGACAGATACCACCGTACGATCTGCTCGAGTCCGGCGATCCCGGGGGCCGCCTGCTCGATGACGTCCGCGTACTGCGTGCGCAGCTGGTCCGCGACCGCGGCGGCCACGAGGTCGTCCTTGGATGCGAAGTGGGCGTAGAAGGCGCCGTTGGTCAGTCCGGCGTCCGCCATCAGCGTCGAGATGCCCGAGCCGTCGATACCGTCCTTCTTGAACCGGCGGCCGGCGGTCTCGATGATCCGCTGCCGGGTCGCCTGTTTGTGTTCTTTCCCGTAACGCGCCACGCGCTCGCTCCTTTGTGCGCCGGAAGGGTCGCCTGCCCTCCGCCGGTTTCGCCATCGTATTGGATTACGAATGAACTCCCATGGGAGGCGACCGGCATCTGGAGCACCGCCACGCCTTCTTTGCGGCCAGCCCGATCAGTCGTTGCCGGGCGCCATCGAGATCACGACCTTATCGAGATCACGACCTTTCCGGCCGTGGTACGCCCCTGCTCGACGTACGCCATCGCCTCGAGGGACTGGTCGAAGGGGAAAGTGCGGTCGATGACCGGGCGGAGCCGTCCGTTGTCGTACAGGGCGCCGAGTTCGCGGAGCTGGGTGCCACTGGCCTGCATGAAGAAGAACTCATAGCGCACGCCCAGGGCCTTGGCCTGCTTGCGCACCTTGCGGCTGAGCGCGTTCATGGCCATGCCCATGAACGCGGGGGCGTCGAGTTGCCTGGCGAAACCGGCGTCCGGGGGGCCGGCGACGCCGATGGCCAGGCCGCCCGGCTTCAGCACGGTCAGCGACTTCTCGAGGTTCGCCCCGCCCAGGGAGTCCAGCACCAGGTCGCAGCCGGACAGCACCTTGGAGAAGTCCTCCTTCGTGTAGTCGACGACGATGTCGGCGCCGAGGCTCCTGACCAACTTCTCGGTGCGGGTGTTCGTGGTCGTCGCCACCGTGGCGCCCAGGTGCTTGGCGAGCTGGATGGCCGTCGATCCGAGGCCACCGGCACCGGCGTGAATGAGCACCTTCTGACCCGGCATCACGTGGGCGCGGTCGACGAGGATCTGCCAGGAGGCCAGTGCCACCAGGGGCACCGCGGCCGCCTCGCGAGGGGTGAGGGACTGCGGCCTGGGTGCGAGGTCGTCCTGGTCGATCGCGATGAACTCGGCGAAGCCTCCGATCCGCAGGTCGCGGGGACGTGCGTAGACCTCGTCGCCGACGGCTACGTCGCGCACGGCGGACCCGACCTGCGTCACGGTGCCGGCGATGTCGTGGCCGAGTACGAAGGGCAGCCTGTACTTCAGGAGTCGTTTGAACTCCCCGTTGCGGACCATCTTGTCCAGCGGGTTGATGCCGGCGGCGCTCACCCGGACCAGGACGTCGCTGTCCTTGACGGTGGGCTCGGGAACGTCTGCGGCGCGCAGCCCGTCCTTGCCGTACTTCTCGACGACGAATGCCTTCATGTCAGCCATCTCTTTGTGTGATCTTCTCGGTTGCCTTCTTGGCGGACGATGCGCATGTCCGGGCGGCTTCCACGTCAGCTGCCGAGGTGCCGGCGAAGCCACTGACCCATCTGCCCGATCGCCCGGTCCACCTCCGGCACGCGCCCCGCGCCGAGGATGAACGAGTGCTGGCCCCCGGGCAGCGGGCGGACTTCGGAGGTGATCTTGAAGTCGGCGAGTCGGCGGCCGAAGTCGGCGCCCTCGCCGGCAAGCGTCTCGTACTCGCCGTAGTGGAGGGCCGTGGGCGGCAGGCCGGTCAGGTCGGCGTTCACGATGCTGATGTCGGGGTCGGCGAAGTCCACGCCGGGGTCCTGCAGCCAAGCCGCTCGGAACTGCTCGAGGATGTCCCGGCTGAGCATCTTGTCGTGTTCCTCGTTCTCGTCCGCCTTCGGGTTGCTGATGGTGAGGTCGGTCCACGGCGAGATGGTGACGGTCGCCCCGGGGGTTGCCTCGCCCTTGGCGAGCAGGCGCAGCGGCAGCGCGACCGCGAGGGTGCCTCCAATGGAGTGGCCGGTGCTGCCGATGTTCCGCGGCTCGTAGCCCTGCGCGAGGAGCCAGCGGTAGGCGGTCTCGGCGTCGTCGATCTGCGCCGGGTGGGGGTGCTCGGGTGCCAGGCGGAAGCCCACGACGAGTGAGCGGGCTCCGGCCGCCTTGGCGATGTGGCCGGCGGCCTTGCGGTCCGACGCGATCGATGCGGCGACCGATCCGCCGAAGTGGAAGTGGAGCAGCGCCTTGTCAGGGTCGGCGCCCTCAGGGATGACCCACAGGGCGGGGACGCCGTCGGCGTCCACGTCCGGCGTAGGTGACGCCTTCCGGCTCGGTCGATGCCGAAGCATGTGTGTCGACGACGTCGCGGACGACGGCCAGATCGAGGCCCGGTGTCGACGCCTTCGCGTGCACGCTTTCGAGGAAGTGTGCGAACTGCTGTGCTTGCGTGCTGATTCCCATGGTGCTGCTCCTTGTCAGGTCAGAGCTGAACGCGCCTCTCGCGCGCCCTGCAGGTCGATGAGCCGGGTGTGCCGTCAGCCGGGCATCCGGTTGAACCTGCGGATCTGCTTGTCGAAGATCCCGGCGGGGACGAGGCGTCGCGCGGTGGTGATGCGTGAGGCGAGCGGTCCGGCGGTGTAGCGCAGCTTCGGCTTCGTGGCGGTGGCTGCCGTGACGATCTCCTTGGCGACGACGGCGGGGTCGTCGCCGGCCTTCATCGCCTCAGCGACCACCTCGTCGAAGACACGCCGCCGCTCCGCATACAGCGGCAGCGGGGTGTCGGGCTGCGCGGCATTGGCATCGAAGGCGGTCCGGGTGTAGCCGGGCTCGACGAGCAGGACGCGGACGCCGTGCTCGCGGACTTCGTGGTCCAGGGACTCGGAGTAGCCCTCGATGGCGTGCTTCGCAGCGACGTAGAGGGCCATGTAGGGCTGCGGGATGACGCCGAGGACGGACGAGAGGTTGACGATGCGTCCACGGCCCTGGGCGCGCATGTGCGGCAGGACGGCCTTCGTCATGCGGAGGAGACCGAAGAAGTTGAGGTCGAAGAGGCTCTGGGCCTGGGCGACGGAGTTCTCCTCGGCGGCGCCCGCCGAGCCCAGACCGGCGTTGTTGACGAGAACGTCGATCCGACCGAACCGTTCGATCACTTCCTGGACGGCGGCGGTGACCGATTCGTCACTGGTCACGTCGAGGTCGAGGAAAGCCACACCGGCCGGCGGGGTGAGTCCCGAGGTGTTCCGCCCGGTTCCGATCACCTCGAACCCGGCTGCGGCGAAGGCGCGAGCGGTTGTGTTACCGATCCCCGATGACGCTCCCGTCACGAGTGCTACCGGCCGTTGTGTCGCCATGACGGACTCCTCGAGCAATTGAATTACGATCGTTTACCTTACGATCGTAATGCTATGGCGATACGGGGCCGATGGCAAGGAGCGCGGCCCCGGCGGCCGCACGGCCGAGAACCTCCGCCTCGGCGTGGGTCGTCGGCGACGGCCTGCAACGCCACTCCGAAGGCGCAGAGCGCCACACCGTGATCGCAGCCCGCGCGGCACGCACCATCCCGCCGTCCCGACTGCGGCAACTCGGCGATGCCGGCACCGTCGCCACTCGACCAGCCATTCGGCAGGTGCCGACAGCCCCCTGCTCCAGCCAGGCGAAGCGTCCACTCATTGGCCTTGCAGTGCTCACCTGCGGCGATGGCCACGCCGGATGCGCACAACACTCCGTACGAGGAGTCGCTGGAGCCGAGCCGGCTGGTGCTGCTGGACGAGGTACCGGCCAACGCGCAGACGCGGCCGCAGGGCCGCGCCTTCCGGCTCGCCGCCGCCCGGGGCGTCCGCGGGATCGTCGCGCACAGCGACCCCGAGCCCAGGGCCCGTCCCACCGCCCACGGCCCCGAGCTGGTCCTTCCCGGCCACTACGGGACGATCTACCAGGCCAAAGGGATGGACTGCCCGGGCAAGACCCGGCCCCGGCACCTGACGCTGCTGCCCGACGGCTCAGTCCTCCACGACCGCGCGATGTCCAAGGTCCGCAACGGCGAGCGCGGCCGCGGCGGTGTCGAGCGGCGCCCGGTCACCCTCGGCGCTCGCCCCCGTGACGAGGGTGAGGCCGGCCGGGGGTGGCCGGAGGAGGCCCTGCAGGCCACCGGCGCGCGGGTCGTAGCTCACGGGCGCAACCACAAGTACGCGGCCTACACCGGGCCGCGCACCGGCCGCCGGCTCATCGCCACCTCCCACCCGTACCCGAAGGCCGACCAAGGGGATGCGGCCGCATGACCGCCGCACCCCGCACCGGCGGCGCCGATGTCGAGCTGGTCATCAACTGGGGCCTGGGCGTCGACTCGACCGCGTACCTGGTGAAGATGCCGGAGGACCCGTCCGCCCACGGCGTCGATCTGGGCCGCACCATGGTGCTTGACGAGCTCACCGGGGACAAGTGGCCGGCCACCCGCGCCCGCGCCGCTCAGTACGTGCTGCCGCTCCTGTGCGAGCACCGGGTCCGCCTCGTTCAAGTCGCCCGGGCCAGCCGCCCGTTGGACATCGCGGCCATGGACGACTCCCGCCAGCCCGAGCGGATCATCGAGCGCGGGCCCTGGGCGCTGTGGGACGAGTACGAGACAGGCGGCACCGTTCCCCAGCAGGGCGGCATTCGGCTCTGCAGCCTGCATGCCCAGGGCGAGGCCGGCGACGCGCTGATCGCCCAGGAGATCGGTGACCGGCCGTTCAGGCAAGTGATGGGGTTCGACGCCGACGAGGTCAGCCGCAGCCGCCGGGACGAGGCCGCAAGCAAGAACCCGTGCCAAGGACAGCCGGCCCAGCGACGTGCACTGGTTGACACCACGTACCTGGAGGCCGTGGTCGGATGTCGGCCTGCGCGGGTTCGGCCAGGACGGGGCGCCGACTCTGGGGTGGGCAGGGCGCCTGGAGGACCGGAACACCTCGTTCGTCGACCTTCCGGATTGTCTTCAAGCGCGTCATCGCCGCCCTGGTGCACGGCTCCGGATACGAGCGGATCGCCGACCGCCAGTGCTCCGACCGCACCATCCGACGCCGCGTCAAGTACTGGTCGCAGCTGGGCATGGCCGAGCAGGTCCACGGGCCGGCCGTGCAGGCGTACGACCGCATGATCGGCCTCCAACTCCGTGAGCTGTCCGTCGACGGGTGCATCACCAAGGCTCCCTGCGGCGGCGAGAGAGCCGGACGCTCCCCGGTCGACCGGGGCAAGCAGGGCCTGAAGCGCTCAGTGGCCACCGAAGCCCGCGGCGTCCCGATCGGTCTCGTCTCGGCCGGGGCCGACCGTCATGACTCCCCGCTGCCCGTGCCCACCCTGGAGGCCGCGAAGAAGCAGATCGGTGTGTTTCCCGAGCAGGTCGACGTCAACTTGGACCGGGGCCATGACAGTGACAAGACCCGAGCCGCGCTCGAGGAACTGGGCTTCACCGGCGAGATCGCCCGCAAGGGCGTGCCCGCACCGATCCAGGCCGGCAAGAGGTGGGTCGTGGAGCGGAGCCGCGCATGGACGAACGGCTTCGGCAAGCTCCGCCGCTGCACCGACAAGCGCCAGTGCGCTGTGGACCTCAACCTCTCCCTGTCCGCCGCGATCGTCACGCTCCGCATGCTTATTTGCCGTGCGACCCCGCTCTACCGCCGGGACGGACGGTCCACCACCGAGAGACTCAAGTGACGCCTGCTGACGGGCGTCCGTCCGCGTCGGGCGGACAACCACTGCCGCACGCCTGGGGAAGGCGCGCTGCTCAACGAGGGCAGGGCCGGCCCGCGCTCCTGGCCGTGGAGGCTGTGGTGATGATGGCGTCGAGCCGGTCCCGGGTTTTCACCAGGGTGCTGACCTGCGTATCGATGCGGTCCCGCTCCGCCGACAGCCGGTCGAGCAGCGCGGGGGTCACGTCACCGGTCTCGACGCACGGCAGCAGTTCCAGGATCGCCCTGCTCGGCAGCCCTGCGGAGTACAGCTGCTGAATCAGCTGGACGCGGTCGACCGCGCTGTCCGGGTACTGCCGCTGGCCACTGGGGCTGCGCGCCGGGGCCAGCAGGTCCTGCTCTTCGTAGTAACGCAGTGCCCGCACGCTCACGCCCACCCTTGAGGCCAGCTCACCGATGCGCATCAACGCCCCCTCCGTGACCTGGATCACGTTCCTTGCCTCTGACGTCAACGTCAGGTTCTAGCGTAGCCCGCGAACAGCCCGGACAGAGATCACCTCACCACTGCCAGGAGACTCCCCATGAAGATCACCGGTTCCGTCGCCCTCGTCACCGGCGCCAACCGCGGCATCGGCAGGCACTTCGCCCAACAGCTCCTGCACCGGGGCGCCACCAAGGTCTACGCGACCGCGCGCACCCCCCACCTCGTCGACCTCCCCGGTGTGGAGGTACTGCGGCTCGACATCACCGATCCGGCTTCGGTCGCCGCCGCGGCGGGCGCGGCCTCGGACGTCACCCTCTTGATCAACAATGCCGGCATCTTCACCCAGCAGAACCTCGTCACCGGGGACCCCGAGAAGATCCGGCTGGAGATGGACACCAACTACTTCGGCACCCTCAACGTGGTCCGGGCGTTCACTCCCGTCCTGGCCGCCAACGGCGGTGGGGCCATCCTCAACGTCCTGTCGGCGATGTCCTGGCTCGCCTACGACGGGGCCAACGCCTACAGCGCGTCGAAGGCGGCGGCGTGGAGCCTCACCAACGGCATCCGCCTCGAACTCGCGGGCCAGAAAACCGCGGTGACGGGCCTGCACCTGGCCAGCACCGACACCGACATGATGGCCGGGTGGGACGTGGAGAAGAACGACCCCGCCGACGTCGTGCGCGCCGCCCTCGACGGTATCGAGGCCGGGAAGATGGAGATCCTCGCCGACAACAACTGCGTCCAGCTCAAGGCGGCCCTGTCCGCCGACCCGAGCGTGCTCTACCCGCAGGCGGTCCCCGCCGCCTGACCCTTCGGCAGCCGCCCGCCCCGGCCAGGCTTCAGCCGACGTTCGAGGATCCAGGGATCAGCCGGGCGCGGCCATGCGTACTCGTCACGCTCCGCACGCGCGTCCGCCGCGCTACCGCTCGGACACCTGCCCACCACCAGAAGACTCAAGTGACGCCTACCGCCGGGCTCTCCAAGAGCTCGTCCCTGGCTGTGACTGACTCAGGGCCCGGACGGCTTCGAGGGTTCGCCAGCCCTTGCCGGTGACGGGCCTCAAGGTCTTCATTTGTGATCACGCAGGAAGGCAGGGATCTCGTCGCGAGTCGGGTAGTTCGGCAGGGGTGCCGGCTTGTCCTGAAGGAACGCGGTGATGACGGCGGCGGCTCGGTCGTTGTTGTCGTCCAGGCCGTTCCACATGTGGTGTCCGACTCCGGGCATGTACTGCGTGCGCTGGATGGCGGGATCATCGGCAAGGACGGTGGTCTCCCATTGACGGATCTGGGAGGAGCACTCGGCGATCATCAGCATCGCGGGGGTCCGGGACTGCCTCAGTTGTGAGGCGATGGAGGGTGAGTCCTTGACCGTCTGCTGGATGCGGAGGCTGGCGGCGGGGCTGAAGGAGAAGTTTTGCGCGCTGTCCTCGGCGGGGATGCGGTGCGCGTCGCGCACGCAGTATGCGGATGCGGTGTCGCTGCCGAGGTCTGCGGCGGTGAAGGCGTTGTCGCCCTCGGCCTGTCCGATCAGTCCGGTGTCGGGGCTGAGGAGTCCGAGCCGCATGAGGCCGAATGCCACGGCGTACCGGGGGACGTGTGTCGATCGCGGTCCGGTCGGGGCCGGCGCGAGGCCGCGAGCGGATTCTCGGCCCTTGTGCCCGGTGATGTGTGCGGTGGGGCCATCCATGGGGCCGGGCTCGGCGATGATCGCCCGGTGCAAGCGTCCGGCGACGCGCGGGTCCGCCAGGGCTCGGGTGAGCACGGCCCCGCCTGAAGAGAATCCGAGGATGTCGACCTTGCCTTTGTTCAGGTGGTCGATGAAAGCGGCAAGGTCGCTGACCGGCCTGGAGATCGTGTACTGGCCCATGGGGAGCAGATCGCTGCGTCCGCCGCCGGCCTGTTCGTAGGCGTAGACGTCGTAGCCCTGGCGGGCCAGGCGTTGCAGGAACCGGTGGTCGAGCACTGAGATGCCACGGACTGGCCCGCCGTTGAGGTACACGAGTGGGATGGGATGCCGGGGGCTGGGGTGCGCGGGCGGGTAGTGGTACACCGCGACCCGGCTGCCCGTGGTCAGGCTCCAGTGCTGCGTGGTCACGAACGGCAGGGCGGGCGGGTACCGCCGGGCCGTCGGCACGGTCGGGATGCAGACCGATGCCGTCAACGCCGCCGCGATAGCCACTGGCAGGAACGGCATGAGCCGTGCCGGCCAAGTGCGGCGCCGACCCGACCACGTCGCGAGGACAGCCCCGACTCCAAGGGTCGTCAACCATGCGGCGAGCCCCGAGCCTGCCCCGTCTGTGAGGGCGATCAGTGCCAGAAAGACGACGACCAGCATCGCGACGGCGGCCAGGGCCAGCAGTAAGCGTCCGGTGAAGCGGACAAGACGTATGGCGAGCGTGGGCATGGCGGACCTCCGACAGTTACAGAACGTCGTTTCAAAACGACGTTACCAAACCGAGGTAGGCTGCTGGCCGTGGGTAGGCCGAGAACAAACGACGAGGCCGTCAAAGAGCGGCTTGTGGAGTGCGCGACCGAGATGCTTGCCACCCGTCCGCGGGAGTCACTCACGGTCCGCGCCGTGGCCGCTGCTGCCGAGGCGTCGACGACGGCGGTGTATTCGTTGTTCGGCGGTAAGGACGGACTGATCGGTGCGGTGCGCGACAGAGCCGTCGCCGGCCTGTTCCAGGACCTGTCGGCGGAGAAGACCTCCGCAGACCCTCTTGCCGACCTCTATGCGCTGGCTGTCGCCTACCGTCGTTGGGGGCGCGGACACACCCATCTGTACACGGTGCTGTTCGGTGGTGTGCAGTCCTTCGACCCGTCGGGGGAGGCCGGTGCCAGTGACCCGATCCGTCCGCTCCTCGCGGCGATCGATCGCGCATTGGCGGCGTCCATCCTCGTCGGCGAAGCAACGTCGATCGCCCTGTCGATCTGGGCCACCCTGCACGGACTGGTGACTCTCGAACTGGCCGGGGCCCTCGACGCCGCCACGGCCGAAACCGCATTCCGATCGGCGATTCACGCCACGTTGCGCGGGTGGGCGACCCCGACGGTGTTCCGCAGCCTTCGCCAGGCCGAACCCGCTCATTGACAGGATCAGGGCCGGTCATCCGGGTCCTCCCGGTCCCTGCCGGGGCGGAGTGCGTGGTCGCTGAAGACCGGCATGCCAAGGTCGACCAGCTGCGGCCGACCGTGATGAGGCTTCGCCAACATCCCCACGGCCGATTTTCGCCCCAGTTCGTCCGCTGGTGAATCGAGTGGGGAGGGTGGGGAGCGAAGAGCGCGCCCTGCCGGTGCTGGTGCGGAAAAGCCGTTGCCCTGGGACCTGTTAGGGCTGATAGACAGGGGTATGGACCACAAGATCATGCCCCCGGTCGAGCGGATGCTCGCGGAACGCGCCTGCGAGCGCATCATTGTGGACTTCATCCACCGCCTTGACCTCGGCGACCCGAGTTCGGTGGCCGAGTTGTTCACGCCCGATGGCGTCTGGCACTGGCCTTTTGGGGACCGGCGCATCGAGGGGCGCGAGGCCCTGCGCGCCTACTTCGCCTCTCGCCCGGCGGACAGGCTGTCGCGCCGTCTGATGACGAACATCCTGGTCACAGTGGAGTCCGAGGCGACGGCGCGGGCGGTCTCGTATCTGACGACATACCGGGTCGATGGCTATTCAGGTGGGATGATCGAGCCCAGGCTCCCGGCGAACGTCGGCCACTACGAGGATGCCTTCCGCAAGATCGACGGCGCGTGGTTCCTCACCAGCCGCACTGTCTTCCTCCCCTTCGGTGGCGAAACGCAACGGCTCCCCGTCGCGGATGCATCACAGGCCCTGACGACACCGCTTTGTGGCCCGGCGACCGTTAGGTCGCCGGGCCACAATGATCGGTGAGGGTCAGCCAAAGTCGATCGCGTAGTAGGCGCGAAGGACGTGGTTGATCTCGGGGATCAGGTCGCTGATGGTGATGTTGTCGGACCAGCAGTGCGGGATGTCGCCGACCCAGCAGACGCTGTCGGGCTGGTCCACCGTGGTCGAGAAGACGAAGGTGCGGGTGCCGTTGTCGGCGTCGACGATGCCGAGGAACGCGGTGATCTTCGCGTTCGAGTAGCTGAGGGCTTGCGCGAGGATGCGGTGCAGCCGTCGACCACGGTTTCCCCGGGCAGAACAGGGCTGGCCGGAAGGTCCCACGCCGGTGGCGTGTCCAGGTCCCCGGTCGCCGTGCGGACGAGCAGGAACTTGGCGTCGTGCTCGATCAGCGCGGCCGCGGCGAGGTCGGTGACGCCGTCGCTGTGGCTGCGGGTGACCAATTCGTCGACTTGCGCGAGCGTGAAGGGGCCGGTCATGGGGTCCGGCGCAGCGGGACGACGTCGGTGCGGTGGTGCGGCATCGTCGGACGGGCGGCCTCCGGGGTGATTGCGGGCGGGCCACCGGCGTGCGGGTGGTCGTGAAGGGCGGTCGCCTACGCGGCGAAAGGCTCCATGAGGCTTCAGCCAAACGATCGTCCTCATGGGCAATAGGTGAGGCCCGGGGACACTGTCCCCTTCACGACCACGCCCTGTACAACGTGGCGGGACGCCTGGGCATTCCCATGCGGCCGGCCCGGTGTTCTTGCCGGAGAGCGCAAAAAGGCCACGGTTGCCGCTTCTTCAGCCCAGCCAGTCGGCAGTACGTAGGACAGCGAAGGCGTCGGGGACCGCACACTTCATTTCAGGACGATCGCGGAGGTGGGCACGCTCGGGGCCTGTGGAACACGACCGTGCCCAGCCCCCGCGCCCAGCTCACTGACATCAGCTCGGTCAGGCCCACGCCACGGCCTGGCACCCGCGACCGGTGCTGCGCCGGTCCGACGCCACCATCGCCCTCACCCGAGCCACGCTGGCGAAGTCAGTAGCTCGGATGCCGCCGGCCAGTCGAGGTCCCCACCCTCTGGTTGGGTACCCGGCGAGCCCTCCTGAGGTGCCGGCCGCCAGAACGACCTGACGCCACCTGACCTGCCGGCTGACGGCGGCGCGCACCACCATGTTCACCCCAGTACAGGACACTGCCTCCTGCCAGGGCAAAGCCGATTCCCGCGCCCACCAGAGCACCGAAGATGCCTCCCGAGGCGAAGCCGAGCACAGCTCCCATCAGCAGCGCCGCCAGCGAGGCACGGATGAAATACCTGCGAATCCTCTCGTCCACAAAATCACCGCCTTTCACAACCCCCTCTGCCCCGCCCTGCGGCGACTAACCCGTCGGCTCGTCACATAGGGTGAACACGACGCAATTTCGTCGCGCAGGCCCAGGAACAGCACCCGACGCGTCGGCCAACGTCATAGGGCGCGAGGACGATGTCCTCGTCCGCGGCCGCCGTCCCGGCCACCACACTTCACGGCCCCGCGATGTGTTTGCGCCCCGCCGTGGAGGTGCCCGGCAGCGAGCCGCCTCCCACATGCCCGTGCTCCGACGAGTGCCGGGCGCGCGGCCCAACCCAGGGTAAAGAGGCCCAAAGTCACACGAGGAGGCAGCCGAGAGCGCTACAGGCTCCGCTGCACTTGCTCAGCTCCACAGGGGGGATCCTTTGCGCACTCGTCTTGCTGCCTGCGCCGTGGCGGTCGCCGGCGCCGGCGTCTTCTTCAGCGCGCCGTCCGCTTCCGCGGAAACGCTGCCGTCGGCCAACACCGCTCACCACTGCGTCCACCACACCACCGGGGTGGGCGGGTGGACGCACCACGAGAAGCCCGCGGACAAGCACGAGACCGCGAAGTGCAAGGACGCTTCCCTGTCGTACTCGCGGCACTCGAAGGGCACCTGCTCCCACCATCACGATGTCCACTACTGGTTCAAGTAGCCCGCCCCCGACCATTCCTGATCTGTCCGCCCGCGGCGACGCTCCGCAGGGCCTTGATGCTTCCGCCCCTCCGCAGCACCCCTAAGCCGGCGATGTGCAGTGAGGTGTCCGCGCCGCAGATCGCGCAGGCCGGCACTCCGTCTTGGTCCGCGGCTCGGGCGGAAACGGCGTGCAAGCATCGAGGCTCGGCGCATGGCCCGTCACCGGTGCTGCGGGCGCCATTCGAAGAGCAGGATGGTCGCGTCGTCCCGCAGTTGGTTGCGCTGCTGGTTGAGGATGGCGTGGATGAGCAGCCGCAGCACCTCGGCCGGGCGCTGACCGGCGGCGTAGCAGCGGATGATGAAGTCGGTGAACCGGTCGAGGCCGAACTCCGCACCGTCCATGTCGCGGGCCTCCACGACACCGTCGGTGTAGAGCAGGACGTGGTCGCCCGGTTCCAGTGTCGTCTCGTGGACCTGCCATGCTTCCGGGGCGAGTTGGCCGGCCAGGCCGATCGGGAGCTGCGGGGGGCTGTCCAGCGCCCCTTTGAGCACCCGCTCGGCGCGGATCAGCAGTGGTGGCGGGTGACCGCAATTGACCCAGCGCAGCACCCCGGTCTGCGCGTCGAGCCGGCACAGCACGCCGGTGCAGAACTGGTCGGGCAGCCATCGGGCGAGCGCCTGGTCGATGGACCCTACGACGTCGGCCAGGTCGCAACCACTGCGGCGGGCGTTCCGCGCCGCCGCCATGGCGACCGACGCGGTCAGGCCGGAGGTCAGATCGTGCCCCATGGAGTCGAGGATCAGGGTGTGCAGCACGTCCTTGACCACCGAGTGGTCGAAGGCGTCGCCGGCGACGTCGTACGCCGGTTCCAGGACCGCGGTGGAGACGCACCTGCTGCTGCCGATGGTGCGGGGTGGCAGGAAGGCCCGCAGCATCTCGGCGGGCAGCCGCATGGTCGCGGTGCGGGTGCGGGCGGCGAGCCAGTCGCTGTAGGCACGCTTGGAGGAGATCAGCATGGCGAGCAGATGGGCCAGCATCCGGCTGCGGCGCAGCCGCGCCCCGTCGAGCGAGGCGGTCCGCACCGCGAGCACGCCCAGCCGCTCCACACCATCGACCATCGGCATCCAGACGATCAAGCCGTCGTCGGCATCGGCGACCCGCGGGGAGACGGTGCGGTACGCCCAACTGGCCATCGAGTCGGCAACCGGCAGCGGATCCAAAGTCTCGTCGAGCGGGATGAGCAGACGCTGTTGCAGGTCGACGAGGTAAATCAGCGCGGCGTCCAGGCCGAGGGCTATGGCGCACCGGTTCGCCAGGGCGGGCAGTTCGACGGGCAGGGCCGTCTGCGCCTCAATGATCAGCTCTTCCAGCCGATTCTCATCGACGGCGGTGTCGGAACCGGCGGACGCGTGCTCTGGGTCCGACACGGGGATCACCCCTTTCCTACCCAAGTCTCGCACCGATCCCGACCCCTCTCACGTGAGGCATGATCGCGCCGGGTGCGACCGCGGCGAGGGCTGTTTCGTGTCACTACGAGGAGCAGTCCACTCGCGCGCAGCGCACCTCCACCTGCGATTATGGGCTGTTACACGCGCTACCAGCGACCGTGTGGACGCGGCTGGATGAGCGTCAGGATCCGTCAGGGCAGCGCGCCGATCAATGTTCGATGGCGCGAACTCACTGATCACCAACCTTCGCCGGCAACGATCAATCTTCACGGGCACGGGACACCGGCGCATCGCCGGGCGGCGCAAGCAACCCTTAGAATCGAATGCATGAACGAGTTGCCGCCGCCGCGCCTACGCGCGATCCTGGCGCACCTCGACAAGCAGCCGGCCGACACCGAGACGATCGCGACCTACCTACGCCTCCAGCGCAGCGCCGTCCTGGCGGCGCTCTCCCGCGGCGAACGCAGGGCGATCCCGCGCCCTTCGGTGGCGGCCCCCAAGCGCCCGCCGGCCCCCGCCGCTCCCGCCAGCCCTCGCGAGTCCGGCAGGAGCCTCCCAGCTCGGTTCATTGTGGAGCGGCCCGTGAAGCCATCGAGCGGCGCGCTCGTGCACACCAGCGCCTGCACCAAGGGGTTCACAAGCGGCCGGCCTCTCGATGCCGGGATCGCCCGCCAGGCGCTCGTGAACGACCCCCGGGGCTTCGCCGCCTGCACTGCCTGCCGTCCGGACACCGAGCTGGGCATCGACGTCGCCTGACCGGTGAGGATGCGGATCCCGGCGGGCAGATTCGACTGATCTCCCGAAGTGAATCATTGTTCAGGCAGGTTGAGACTTCTATCGAAGGCCGCCCGCTGGGACGGCCCTTTCCCGTTCCCGGATGTCCCCTGCAGACCCTGCCGTCCGTCACGCCCCGGGCAGGCTGCGCAGCAGCTCGCGCACCGCGCCGGATCGCCAGACAGCAGGTGAGACCGGGCACGGCGTAGGCGCCGACGACCAGGACAGCCAGCACCGCGAACGTGGCCACGGGACCGATCCAGCAGGACGCAAGCAGGGGGTCCGGTCAGGAGCAGGGCGGCGAGGGTGAGCGCCTGCTCCTGCAGCCGGTCCCTGTGTGCAGGGGGCGTCTGTGTGGTCATGCACGGCGCAGGCACCCGGCCGGCACCTGCCCGCCGGGCACGATCCGCCACAGACTCCCGCCACCGCACTCCCGGTACTGCGACCAGCGGCCCCGACCACGCACGACGTCACCCGCTCCCCCTTGCGCAGGTAGCGCACGATCGGCGAGCGCGTCGTCACGACCGGTCCCTCGTTCCACGCGGGCTTGCGTACCGGCACCCGCTGGACGGCCGTCCGCGTCGACGCGCACGGCGTAGCCGCGGGCCTCGATGGCACGGCGGGTGCGGGCGGGGCCGCGGACATGACGGTCGCAAGGACGGCGGTGACGGCGGCCGCCATGGTCAGCAGACGTCGGTCAGGTGCATACGCCGACAACTCCCGCCCCGGGCAGACTGGTCACGGCCGCTCGCGGGAGACCACCCGCAGGGCGCGCGCGGCCCGCCGTCGCGCGAGCACCTCCGGGCCGTCCGATCCTCCGCAGCGCTCCTCACGCCCCGCCCTCTCCCGGCCCTTCCTTTCTCTCCTTCTGCCGTGGCGATCGCGGGGTGCTCTGTGGGGGATGTCCACCGCCGCCCACGTACGAATCCTGGTGATGACCTGCGCGGACGCGACGTGAGCGCTTCGGCTTGCGCAACCTCCGGCGCAACGCCTCCCGCAACACCCTGCGCACCATCTCGCGCAACCTCCAGCGCAACACTGCGCCCCCGGTCGGCCGCGCGGCCCCCGCGCCGCGCGGAACGAACACCGGACGGCGACTCAGGATTAGAGGCCGCACGAATAGGCGCGGTTGGGGGCATCGGCAACAGTACGGGCACAGGCCCTGGTGATCATGGAGTTGCGACGCTCTGTGATCACTGGGGAGACCTGTGCCCGCGCTTCCATCATGGCTGACCGAACCGCTCTGGGACCAATTCGCGGTCCTGCTGCCCGAGCGGCCGGAGTACCACCCGAAGCATCCACTTGGCTGCCACCGCCGACGCATCAGCGACCGAATCATCTTCGACAAGATGCTGCAACTGCTGCGCTTCGGCTGCTCCTATGAGGCCATCGCCGACACGACCTGCTCGGCCACCACGATCCGAAGCCGCCGCGACGAATGGATGCGACAGGGCATCTTCGCCCGGCTCAAGCAGATCGCGCTGGAGTCCTACGACCGGATCGTCGGCCTCGTCCTCGACCAGATCGCCGTGGACGGCTCCATCACCAAGGCTCCCGGAGGCGGCGAGGTGGCCGGGCGTTCCCCGGTCGACCGCGGCAAACAGGGCTTGAAACGCTCGGGCATGACGGACGGATACGGCATTCCACTGGCCGCGTCCTAGCCGGTGCCAACCGCCACGACTCCCCGCTGCTTGCCCCGACCCTGGACCGCCTGGGCGACCTGGGTCCGCTGCCCGACACCATCACCGTGCACCTGGACGCCGGCTACGACTCGGACAAGACACGCACCCTGCTCGATGAACGCGGCCTCAACGGCCGCATCGCGCACAAAGGCGAGAAGGCGCCCATCCAGGCCAGTCAGCGTTGGCACGTCGAACGCACCCACGCCTGGCAGAACGCCTTCCACCGGCTAGCCCGCTGCTACGAGCGGCGTGTCACCGTCGTCGATGCATTCTTCGACCTCGCAGACACGATCATCATCATGCGCAGCCTGATCCGGCGGGCATGGACGACTCACCGCTGGGACGAACGCCCGAACCGCCGGCCATGACCCCACCCCTATCCGCGCAACCTCCTATTTGAAGGCTGCGACGTTGCGCGCAGCCCACTCGGCGAAGGTGTGGGGCGGACGGCCGAGGACCTGCTCGACGTCAGCGCTCACTTGCTGCTCAGCGGCTTTCGGTGTGCCCAGGATGTCAAGGGTGGCTTCTACGATCGGCTCGGGCATGAACTGCAGCATCTGTGCCCGAGCCTCGGCGCGGCCCTGCTCGACGAACCGCACCGGCTCACCCAGCGAGTTGGGATTAGCGGGGCCACGCGGGACTCGCCAAGACGCACCACGGCAACGTCCTTGCCGTCACCATGATCAACATCATGACACGTCGTCGCTCATGTCGTCGTAGTCATCAGCGGCTGCCGCGGCAGCGTCGGAGTCCGAATCGAAAGTGTCAGCCAGGTCATCGACTCCGCCGGCTGACGCATCAACCGCTGCGCCACTGAGGCTGGCTGAGGCGTCGTCCAGGCTCCACGCCGCATCGCCCGAGTGCTCGGCTGCGTAGGCTTGACTCACATCCGCCTGTTGGAGATCCCATTTAGCATCGTCAACGTAGCCTTGGGCTGCCTCGCTTTGCGCTAGGTCTGCATGGTACGCAGCGTTCGCCGCATCGGTGTCAGCCTGTTGAACGTCCTGTTGAGCGTCGCCTACTTGGGAGGCACCTTGTTCCGCGTAGTCGACGGATTGGCTCAAGTACGCCTCGGTGTCGTCAGACGGTTGTTGGTCTGCCAGGTCTTGGAGATCGTCCGCCTTGTTTCCGATCTCACCCGGATCTTCGCCGCCCTCGGTCGTATAAATATCCCAGCTATTATCGGTCACTGTTCTGCCCTCTCTTCGTGATCCGTCGGTCGGTTCGGAACGTTGACTATCGGCTCGGAATCTACCCTCGTTCCGGGATCCAATGGTCGATTCTCCAGGACGGGTCATCGCTCGGCGGAATTTTCCAGATCTGCATCATGCTTTCCGGCCTATCTGCGGCCCTCAGGGCTACGGCGATTCGCCCCGAGTAATCCAATGAGACATCGACGACATCACCTTCACAGGGCAAGGTCACTCGTGTGCATCGGTGCAGAGAGATAATCTCTACACAGTATTCCTTGCAGGCAACTGCCAAGTATTCCCCTCGTGGGTCGACTGCGATCGCGCCAGTCGGGTGACTCCGCTTATCAAAGGGCACCCTCTGCCCGGCTCCGAAGCGCGGCGTGCGAGCGCCCGCGTCGATCGCCCACATCCTGACGTTGTCCGGGCACGCCGCGATCACCAGCGGGATGCTCGGGTGGAGGGCTATGCCTTGTATTTCAGCTGTCTTTGTGCTGAAATACTTCGAGCATCCCGCCCGTGTCGAATAGACGGCCAGGGAATGCGAGCCGGCAATGGCAATCCATGCCCCGTCAGAGCTGATCGCCGCGTGCCGCCTATACCAGGCGAATGAGAGCGTTTTTATCTTCCGCCCGCTTACCGCGTCCCAAAGCATCGCGCCCTCATTTGAGGCAGTGATCACCCTCCTTCCATCAAAGGCCAATGCTTCCAGCGGAGATGATATTCCTGCCCCCCATCCAGCATTGAACTTATGTATCAGTTCGAGCCTGTCATGGTGCACCGAGTAGACTTGCACGTTGACATTTCTACTACAGAGGGCGAATTGCCCCCCCTGTGGATCTGGAGCGGCGAGTTTAAAGCCGTGCGGAGATTCCCCATGCCACAATAGTTTTGAAGATTCCAGGGATTCTCGACTCTCGCCTGCAGACCACAGTATGAGTTCGCCACCCTCGCATCCACCAAGGACGCAGGATCCGCCAAGCACGAAGTCGACAGTACGTCCAACTCCCGGAAACCTGGCGCACTGAGAAAAGCGCTCTTCCGATACAGGTGTCTGCCACTTTTCCCAGCATGTGAGCCCCGTCACAGAGCAGCGGAAATCGTGGCGACACTTGGGGCATATTGCCAAAACGGGTTCCCGTCGCTGGCTGTGACAATTCGGGCAGAATGCTACAAGGGTCTTCTCCGCTTCAACGCCCTCGCAAGCGGGGCACACAAAGGAGACGAGGGGCTGCCCGGCGTGACCGGTGTCCGTGAGGGCGTTGATCAGTCGGTAGGTATACGCGCCCTGGCTCAAGAACGTCTGGAAAGCCGCTTCGGCGATCCGCTTACTTTTTTGATCTTGCTCCAGGTCCCGGCGCGCCTTCTCTCGCATCTCCTGGTAGTCCGGATTGACCAGCGTCTCCTTCCTGCAATCAGTGCACACGTGAAGGATCCGTTCCGGCAGTCCGCGGCGTATCTCGACTTGCCCCCACAAGAATTCCAGTATCTTCCGGCCAGTGTCGTCCAACAGCAAGAGGTTGCCCGGGCTCGAAGTGTGGAGTGCAGCCTCAAGCTCCTGCGCGTTCCGGCTATAGCCGGATCCTTTTTCACCAAGAAGGCGAGCTTCGGGCGCCGTGGCGGTTTTCGAAGCCCGCACCAGCTTCTCTCCGAATGCTTGCAACTCCCGCAGTCGCTCAACCGGCCGTACGGCATCCCCTTGCTGCTCAATGTTTTTGTAAATCTTGAGCAGGTCAGCCAATTCTTCGAGGGAGAGCGGCGCTACCTCGTTTCCGTCGGTTGCGAACACCTTCCGGTTACCCATATCCTCCGTGAGGGAGGCTCGGGCCGCGGATTCGTAAAGGCATACCATCGACGTCATTGCGCATTCCCACTTGCTTGAAAGAGTGCCTCGCTCGGAAGAGGGTCCGGCCACCTTCTCGCAGGACCTCGTTTCCGGCGGCTGCGAAAACCCCGAATTGCGTCCGCGGGCCTTGATGGAGGACCGGTCGGTAGACGCCCTCGGTAAGCCTCCCACGAGGGGACGCTTACTCGGGTGCTAGACGGTCGCGCTGTCTGACCGTCCTCCGTACCGATTGGCGGCCTGTGGCTAACAGTGGTCGCCAGGGCGCGTCGTCGCTTCTCTAGCCCACGCTTCCAGGTTCCCACCGCTGCGCAGGGATGCAACTGAAGTGGCTGCGGCCATCACCACCATCACGCCCAAAGTGCTGACCGAACGGCTACGGCAACTGGAACGCGACGGGCTCGTCCTGCGCACCTACCACCCCGAGGTTCCGCCGCGGGTTGAGTACGAGATCAGCGCACTGGGACGCAGCCTGGCACCGCTGTTTGCCGCACTCGCCGACTGGTCGGTCAACCTGGGCAAGGTAGAGCAGGCCCGGCAGGAGTACGAGGCCAAGGAGCAGCGACCCCGTAGCCGTCGAGACTGAAAGAGTTTCGGTCAGCCTGACGGAAGCGCAGGCACAGGCCGACAGTGATCACAGCGCGTCACAACTCCGTGATCGCCAAGACCAGTGCCTGTTCTGTCCTCTTCAGGCCCCACCACGCCTATCCGTGCGGCCTCTTAGTCGCAAGAGATGTTGCGCCCGAACCGGGGCCGGGGCGGTGACGAGGGGCGGGCGGCACTTGGGAGCTCGCGTACGCGCGCTGCCTGTCCTTGGCTGACGCTCCCGTCCCGCCGGTACCTCTGTGGGCCTCTTCTGGCTTCGGCAGAAGAGGTGTCGCCAACCTTGACAGGCTTGCCCCGGGAGCTGATCTGCCTCAACGGGCCCGGCTTGCCCGGGGGTGCTGCAACCCTCGGTGCGTCCCCCGGTCCGAGGGTGGGGGCACCCCTCCAGCCCACCTCTCATCTGCTACTGCAGACTCATGGCGCAAGGCTGTCCTTCACCGTCGCGGCCTTCCGAAGCCGCCGACGCGCAAATCCGGCACGCACGGTGATCAACGCGGTGGTCGCGCCCACTGCCAGCATGGCCACGGCCGGAATGCTGACTGGTAGCCGGCGCGGCCTCCGGTAGCAAGAAGTACCCCTGAACCCTGGGCACGCCCATTCCATTTTGGGCGGGTGAATGGTCACAAGCATGACCACAGCCACCACTACAACCACCAGCGAGGCAGCGAGTACCAGCCAGGCCGTCCGAGTGAACATCGGCCACTCCTCCCCCTCACGGGCCTCTTTCTGCCCGCCCACGGACGCCACTCCCCCTCCTCGTGTACCAGCTAGCGGACCGCTCATGACCAGCCCATCCCTGGCCGGTACCCCTGGCCGAAGTCGCCGCAGCAGTACATCAGGTGCAACGACCTGCATCCATAGGTCTCACCTTTGCTGTCCGTCCGAATGAGACGACCTCTAAAAAAGCGTTTTGTCCCATATGAAGTGTTTGATAATGCTTCGGGTGGCGGGTCGGCCTGGGATGACTGGGGCAGATGCGCTTGATGGGCCATGTGCGGCAGGTGTCATCGTGCGCCAGTCCGTTTCAGTCGATTCGCTCCTGTCTGATCCCAAGGCGCCCCTGCTTGGCCCCGTTTGAGCCCTGGGGACGGGCTGCGCCTGACGCTACTACCGAAACATGACGCGACACCGCCCGTATCCCAGCGATCTGTCCGATGCCCGCTGGGAGCTGCTGGAACGCCTCCTGTCAGCTTGGCGTGCCGAGCGGAGGGGCAAGGGACTGGACATCGGGCGCCCGCCCGAGCATGATCTGCGCCGAATCATGGAAGCCATCCTGTACGTCGACCGTACCGGGATCCCCTGGCGCTACCTGCCGCACGACTTCGCCCCCTGGGAAACCGTCTACAGATACTTCGCGGCCTGGCAAAAAGAGGGCATCTTCGACCATCTCAACGGCCTGCTGCGTCGTTTGGTGCGTGAAGCCGAAGGCCGTAACGCCGAGCCGAGCGCCTGCGTGCTGGACGCACAGAGCATCAAGACCTCCGCCAATGTACCCGCAGCCAGCCAAGGCATCGATGCCGGCAAGAAAATCGCTGGCCGCAAGCGCCATATCGGCGTCGACACCCTCGGACTTCTCCTGGCCGTCTGGGTCACCGCGGCCAGCGTCTCCGACAACGCCGGCGGCATCCGCCTCCTCTCCCACATCGCCGCCGCGAACCCTCGCGTGACCAAGGCATGGGCCGACACCGGCTACCGGACGAAAGCCATCGACCACGGTGCCCGCCTCGGCATCGACGTCGAAGTCGTCCAACGTGACACCGGCGTCAAAGGGTTCAAGGTGATCCCCCGACGCTGGGTCGTCGAGCGCACCTTTGGCTGGCTCATGCACCATCGCCGACTCGCCCGCGACTACGAAACCCACCCACACCGATCCGAAGCCATAATCCACGTCGCGATGATCGACCTGATGAGTCGCAGGCTCAGCCGGGAGTCGACTCCGAATTGGAAGGACGCATAGCCGCCGGTCCACGTCAGAGAACTCGGGCGTCGCTACCGGGCACCCGGTCGTCGAGCCACGCTGACCCGCGCGTCCTCGCCCCTCATGGCCTGCGGCCAGCATTCATCGATGACCACCGCCGCTTCCGGCAGGCATTGCAGGCGTTGTCCCGTTCCGGCATCCACAACTTGTCTTCAGGGTTTTCACGCGGTTCACGTGTCCCTCCACGACACCGGAACTCCAGAGCAGGGTGAGGCCGGCGGTGACGGCGTCGAGGTCCTGGCGGAGATAGCCAGCGAAGCCCTGCATGGGCTTCGGGGCATCCTGCTCGGCCTGGCGGATCCACTCCAGCAGCAGGCTTCCGCGCCGATGACGTACCAGGTCTGCGAAGGCACGGGCCAAGTCGCAAGCGCGGGTGATGTCCGGGCAGGCAAGCCGGACTTGAAGCAGCCGCTGATCCTGGCTCTCGGTGAGAGTCTCTCGCGGCCGCGCATGATCCAGGAGGTGATCTTGCGAGGGCTGGGGATGTCGGCCCGGACAGGCTCGGCGGTGCCCGCACGAAGGGCAGCAAGGTGTTTGCGGACGACCTGGTGGCTGCCCCGGTAATCCCGCTCGCGGATCTCCAGGAACAGGCGGGTGCCGCTGACCTGCCCCTGGGACTCGGTGAACCGGGTATTGAGGTACGCCTTGAACGGCTCCAGCACGCCGTTGGGACGGCGGTCGCGGGCAGTGGCCAGCAGTTCGTCGAGGTCAGCGTCGCGGAAACGGCGTACCGTCTTGCGGTCGAGGTTCAGCCTCCGGCCGATGGCGCTGATCGTCCAGCTCTTCTCCACCAAGCGGTGAACGTCCTCGAAGCGGTGACGGGTCCGCTCGATGATCTGGGTGCGTGGCAGTTCCGGCACCGGCAGTTCCATCGGGACCGGTTCCGGCACGCTGGGTTCCACCTCCTGCTCGGCGTGTTTACGCAGGCAGCTACGGTGCTGGTGACAGGTCTTCTCCACCGCGGCGGACAGGTTCTGCAGCAGATGCCAGCGATCGGCGACTTCCAGGGCGTCGGGGGCGGCTTCCCTGACCGCCTTCGTCTAGGCGGTGGCCCGGTCACGGCAGATGATCTCCGGACCGGGATGGTCCTTGACCAAGGCCGCGAACGTCTCCGAGGTGCGGTCGGGCAGCACGTCGACGACCCGGCCGACCTCAACGTCGACCAGCAGGGTGCCATAGGTGCAGCCCTTGCGGAAGGCGAACTCGTCGCCCCCAGTACCCAAGGGGCCCGGCTTTGAACCGGTGGTGCCGTCAGCAGACTGAGCAGCCGGGTCTTGCCCGCGGCCAGCCGCAGACGTCGGCACAGCCTCGGGGCCGGACGTCCGCCCAGTTCCACCGCGATCGACCGAAGCCACCCCGTCAACCCGGTGCTCGACCGGCGGTGCCGATCGGTCAGGCCCGGCACCTGCTCGACGAACGTCTTCCGGGAACACCTCGTCCGGTCGCAGAAGAACCGGCGCACCCGCAGCCGGACCACGACCGAACGTGAGCCCAACGGTCGCTCATTCACGGTGCGTTGGTAGCAGCTGTGCACGCGTCTCGCCTGCTTCCGGCAGTCCGGGCACAGGCTCGACCGACCGGTGGACACCGCCTCCACCACCAGGGTGACGAAGGAGCCACTGACGCGCTCCACTCGCACAGCGACCCCGGGAAACAGCACATCCTCAACCGTCTTGCTCGCCACGACAGGAAACACACTACTGAAACAATCCCTCGTTCCCGCCCCTGACCTGGGGATTCACGGAACTGCGGACAGAGCCCTGAATCTCCCCACCAGATGCTCGGCGTGACCTCACCGTTGCTCGGTTCGACTCCCCAGACGCAGAAGCAGTGACCAGCGTTCGTGCGTCGTGCCTCAACCACGACGAGATCCATTCCGCCACCCGCCTGCCGTTTCAGCTGATCCACGCTCGACGCTTCCCGAAGAGGGGTTACACCCAAGGTGGTTACTGCCGTGCCCCCGTCCACGGCGTTGCGCCTGTCCTTGACCAGTAATCAGTCGCATGTCACTCGTTCCCGAGGATGACTCGTCGCGCACCCGGTGCGACCGCGGACGCAATACCCCAGCGCGATTACAAGGCATCAGGGAACACGCAGTATCGGCAGTGTCGGCCTATCCGTGCGACGGATGTCCGAAGCCGACGCTCCTTTGCCGTGCAGGACCGGCGTAGTCGAAGGGATCTTTCCGATGGGGACGTTCGATCGAGTCGTGTCGCGGCGGGCCTTCGGTGGTCTGGCGGGCGCGGCATTGTCGTGTATGACGGCCGGCGGCGTATCACGGGCGGTGGCGCCGCAGCGACGAGAAGAGGGCACAGTGCCGGCCAACGCACGGGTCACCGAGGACGCCTTCGCCGCGCACATCGAACCCGCCCTCGCCGTGAATCCACGTGACCCGGACAACCTCCTTGCAACGTGCCGGGTATTCGTCGGGCCGGATATCGGCCTCGCCACGTACACATCGTTCGACGGGGGCAACACCTGGCAGGAGCACGGCCTGCTGCCCGGCCTGGTGCCGGACTACGACGGCAATCCAACCGTGGCCTTCGACGGTCACGGTCACGGTTTCGTGTGCGGCGTCGTGGCTTCCCAGGGGCCGTCACGGCAGGGTGACGCCCTCCTGTGGCGCACCGACGACGGCGGGCGTAGCTTCCGTCCACCCCTCACGGCGATCGCTGGCGGCATCGGCCTGGTGGACCATCCCTGGCTCGCGATCGGAACAGGACGCCGCCCCTCACCCGCGCCACTGTACGTCGCCGCACGGATGTACGGCACCACGGACGACGGAGTGGTCCTCGCGCGATCCATGGACGGCGGCCGCGCTTTCGAGTCACCGCGTGCGCTCGACCCGGCCACCGGGGCCCAGGCCACCGCCCCCGTGGCCGCAGCCGGACCGGACGGCTCGCTCACGGTCGTCTACGGAGCCAGATCCCTCGACGGTGGTGTGGCCCTGCGAGCCGTCTCATCCGACGACCACGGCGGGAGTTTCACAGCGCCCCACGACGTGGCCGAGGTTCCGGCCATGGCACCGGACCTGGGAGACGTCACCGCCAAGAGCGGTCCAGCCCTCGCCGCCGCTCCTGCCAGCGGTCTCATGTGCGCGGCACTGACCGGCTTCGATGACGCAACCGGCCTGTCGCGGCTACTGTTGACTACCTCCACCACCTCCGCCGGCCAGACACCGCTGTGGAGCGAACCGATGACCATTGCGGCCAGCGACGAGACGGTCTTCCTGCAACCACAGGTTGCCGTCGACGACAGCCACCGCATTGCGATCTCCGTCTACGCCCTGTCCGTCACGACACTGCTCATGGACGTTCTGCTCCTCGTATCGGATCCGGCGCGCTCCGCAACGAGGCCGCCCACCTTCGCACCACCCCTGCGCGTCACCACACGGTCTTTCGACCCGCGGCAGGCAATCGGCACAGGCAGCACGCACTGGCTGGGCAACTACCAGGGCCTGGCCGCAGCTGCCGGCCACGTCTTCCACCCGATCTGGACCGACACGCGTACTGGCCGCACGCAGATCTTCACTGCGGCCGTTCGCCCGCACGGGCGGTCGCGCCGTGCCTGTCAACCTCGCGCGAGAGGGATCATGAGCACTCCCGAGAGAGGACCCATCGAACCCCGATCCGCGGGTACAGACCGCCCGCGAACCGCTCGCTGAAAACGCTACTGCCTGATCACCCGCAGGGCCACTGCCGTAACGGGTCTGCCGCACGATCGGGTGACACCTTGACGTGCCCCACGGTTTGGGTTCCATCTGCGGTGGCTAACTGGCGGCGGGGATGGTGTCTTGTTCGGAGAGTAGTTCGTACTCGATCGGGGTGCGGTAGCCCAGTGCTGAGTGGCGCCGCTGTCGGTTGTGGAAGACCTCGATGTACTCGAAGTTCGCGTTCGTCAACTCGACCCGGGTCATCCACCGTCTACGATTCAACAGCTCGATCTGCATCGAGGACCAGAACGACTCCATCATCGCGTTGTCCAGGCCGTCTCCGACCGTGCCGAACGATGGCAGGAGCCCTGCGGAGCGGATCCTTTCCCCGAAGACCCCCGAGGTGAACTGGGCGATTTCAACCGGTCGTTGCAACACCGGGTTGTTGCAGTGAGCGTAGCTGTTCCTCGAAGACTTCGGCCGGCGTCTTCCAGCCGAGGATCTTGCGGGGTCGGTTATTGACAGCCAGGGCGACGGCCTCGAGATCCTCGGCGGACCGCCGCGCAGTACACCCACCCTTCTCTGGTGCGGCGTTGCGTGATGTCGGTGACCCACAGCTCGTTGGGACGCGGCCGATGGAACTTCCGGTTGACCAGGTCATCGGCGGTGACGACACCCCGCAGGCGCTTGATCCGCACCGGTCCGGGCAGTCCGTAGATCCCGGCCTGTGTCATCAGCACCGACACGGTCCTCGATCACACCTGGATGCCCATGCCCAGGGTGAGCTCGGCGCGGACGCGGCGGTAGCCGTAGGTGCCGCGTGAGGCGACGTGGACCTCCTGGATCAGCCCGGTCAGCCACTCCCGTCGCAGCTGCCGCGGTGTGGTCGGGTGCGCTTGTGTCTGTAGTAGTTCTGCCGGACGACCCCGAGGATCCGGCAGCATCGGTCGACCGGTGCCCCGGCATCGACGAGACGGTCGATCACCAGGTAGCCCGAAGACGTCTGGATGCAGGCGCAGTTCGCCCCGCGCGCGGTACGCTCTCGCAACACCGGGCGACCTGGGCGGCTCTCCATGCTCGGCGTCACATGGCGCATCTCGCCGAACCGGACAGTTCATACTTGATTGAACAAGTTTATATCAGAAGGAGAGTACCCGTCAGACGCCTGCGCACATGTAACCCATGGGGCCGGCGCGGTGGGCTCGTGTGATCATTGACACGCCATCTGAAATTGCCAGCCGGTGCAGGGTGCGACAGAGTCACACCTCCGTAAGACCCCGCATACGACACATGTGTCTCCAGCACTACGGGACCACGTCGTTGTATGCCGTCCCTTCTGCACACGGCGCCCCCCTGCGGGGAGTTGCCAACCGGGTCTGTGCCTCCAGTGACACCGTTGTGGGGAGGCCAGTGTCAGGGGCGCGATCGCGTCCGTCGGAGTCACCGGGGCGGCCGACGCCGAAAGGAAATCATGTGAGCCGGATTTCGGTCCGGGGATTCGCAGTGGCCTGGGCCACCGCGGTCACCGCCGTCGGAAGCGTCGTCGGTGTTGCCTCGGGCAGCGTCAGGCGGCCCAACGACGCTGAGGCGACGGCAGCCGACACCACGCTCTGCGCGGACATCCTCGCGGGCAAGCAAGGTCCAAGTGCAGACCTCGTCCCTGACGCGGCGGGCCGACACCCAGGCCATAGCCGCCGACGCGAGCGCCAAGAAGCACGCCGAGGCGGCGGCCCGCCCGGCTGCCGCGGAGAGCGCCGTCGCAAAGAAGAAGGCGGCCACGGAGCGGGCCGAGGCCAAGGCGGCGGCGAGCCGCAGTAGGCGTGACGCGTCCAGCTTCGCCGTGCAGAGTTCTTGCACCGTCGCACAGATCCAGGCGATGGCGCGTCAGACGGTGTCGGGCGGCCAGTTCCAGTGCTTCAGCAACATCGTGGACCACAAGTCCAGCTGGAACTAGCGGACGGTCAACGCCTCCTCCGGCGCCTACGGCCTCTTCCAGGCGCCGCCTGGTTCCAAGACGGCCTCGGCGGGCGCGGACACAGAACTGACGAAAGACTCAGTGGTCGGCGTCCGCGAGGCATCACCTGCCGGGGCAGACCTCGTCCGCCCTGCCGGCCCCGCCACCTGTGATCGAGGGGCGGGACCTTCGGCATTCTCGCGCCGGGTCAGCGCGGCTCCGCGCGTTCCCAGGTCAGGACGCCCGTACGAGGTTTGCCCTGGACGCTCAACGGCGCGGGCGGCGCCAGTTGCAGCGTCCTTCCGTCCAGGCGTGCCACCCTGGTCTGGCCATCGCCCATCCAGTTCGGGAAGAGGCACAGGACGACCTCGTGGACGACGGTCTCTCCGTCCGGCACCCGATAGGAGCCGGTGTAGGCCAGATAGTGCCGGGCCGCCTCCGCCAGTTCCTCGGTGCTGCCGTACTCCTGCCGCTGCTCCGCGAACAGCGGCCGGTCCGGGGTCGTGATCTGGGCGGACATGTATCCGTCAGCGGTGTATATGATCAGGCCGAGCGGGTGTTCACCGTAGGGCCGCACCACCTCGCCGTCATGCACGGCGGCGGCCTCGTAGGAGACCAGCCGCCAGGCTCCGAGGAGGCCTGCACGCAGTTCGTCGGGGGTCATGGATTCGCCGCTTCCTTCCACCGCTTCACAGCAGTTGGTCCATGGTGATGGGCAGGGACCTGATACGCCGTCCGGTCGCGTGGAAGATCCCGTTGGCGATGGCGGGTGCCAGGCCGACCAGGCCGACCTCCCCGATGCCCTTGGTGCCGATGGGATTGGCGCGGTCCCACGAGCCGACGAACTCGACCTGCATGTCGGGGATGTCGGCGTTGACCGGCACGATGTAGTCGCCGAGGGTTGCGTTGGCGATGCGCCCGGTCGGGGCGTCGCTCACGGTCTCCTCGAAGAGGGCCATGCCGATGCCGCCGACGGTCCCGCCGATGATCTGACTGCGCGCGGTCTTCTCGTTGAGGATGCGTCCGCCGTCGATGACGGAGACGGCCCGGACGACCCGGATGCGGCCCAGGTCCGGGTCCACCCGGACCTCGACGTACTTCGCGCCGAACGCGCCGGCCAGTGCCATGCCCAGGTCCTGCGGGGTTCCGGGGACGCTCTCGCCCTCGGCCGTGAGGTCGGGCCGGTGGAGCCGGGCGAGGATGTCGCGGTACGACGCGAACCGGGACAGGTCGCCGCGCCGCCGGATGCCTCCGTCGGCGGCCTCGACGTCGTCGATCGTGCAGCCGTGCAGCGGGGAGCCGGTGTCGTCGGCCACCAGGTCCACAATGGCGCCGATGATGTTCCGGCAGGCTTCGTGGATCGCGCTGCCGATGGCGCTCGTGAGTCCGGATCCGCCCGTCTGCGGAGCGAGCGGCATGGTGGAATCGCCGAGCCCGACGGTGACCTGTGCGGGGTCCAGGCCGAGCAGTTCCGCCGACAGCTGGACGAAGACGGTGTACGCGCCGTTGCCGATCTCCGTTCCTGCGCTGCACACGTACGCGGTGCCGTCATGGCGGATCGTGACCCGTGCCACGCAGCGGGCGCGGAACCACGGGTAGCCGACAGCAGCCAGCCCGTACCCGACCAGCATCCCGTCCTCGCGCATCGAGCGCGGCTCGGGGGCGCGCCGGGACCAGCCGAAGAGTTCGGCGCCGCGTTCGAGGCACTCCCGGTGCGCGCGGCTGGACCACGGCATGCCCGTCGGGGGATGCGGGTCGGCGTCGTTGCACAGGCGCAGCTCCAGCGGGTCCATGCCGAGCTTGTACGCGAGCTCGTCCATCGCGCATTCCAGTGCGTAGTTGCCCGTCGACGCCCCCGGACCACGCATGGAATTGGGCACGGGGATGTTGAGGCGGGCCTGTGTGTCGTGGGTGGCGACGTTCGGGCAGGCGTAGGACGTGGCGGACACGGTCGCGGTGGGTTCGAAGTTGTCGTCGTCCATGGCGGCGGCGGTCAGCGCCTCGTGATCGATGGCGACGAGGCGGCCGTCCCGCGTCGCGCCGAGCCGGATCCGCTGCCGGCCCTTGGGGCGGTGGCCGCAGGCGGTGAACATCTGCGGCCGGGTCAGGGCGAGTTTGACGGGGCGCCCGGTCACCCGGGCGGCCAGCGCCGCCAGGATGACATGTGACCAGACCCGCAGTCCGGCTCCGAATCCTCCTCCGACGTAGGGCGCTGTGACGTGGACGTTCTCCTCGGGGATGCCGAAGGTCACTGCCAAAGAGGTGCTCTCCAGGGACGCCCACTGGGTCGAGTTGTTGATCAGGAGGATGTCACCCTCCCAGCGGGCGACGGTGGTGAGGGGGCCCATCGGGTTGTTGGTGTTGTCCACCGTGAAGTAGGTCTCGTCCACCTGTACCTCGGCGGTGGCCAGCGCCCCCGCCGCGTTTCCCCAGGCGGCGTCCCGTTTCCAGGGGTTGGTGCGCAGTTCGGCACGGGGGTCGTCCAGTTCGAGCAGGGCCGGGCGCGCGGCGTAGTGCACGCGGACGAGACGGGCCGCCTCGGTGGCCTCCTCGAAGGTGTCCGCGACCACCACGGCGACCTGCTGGCCGTAGTGCAGGATCAGGTCGCCCTGGAGGGGGGCGGGCGGGGAGACGCCCAGGGGCGTCATGGGTCCGCGGTCGAGGTGTCCGGCGTTGAGGTGGGTGAGCACGCTCACGACTCCGGGAGCACGTTCGGCCTCTGCCGTGTCGATCTCGGTGATCCGCCCGGACCCCACCGTGCTGCGCACGAGGGCCGCGTGGGCCATGCCTGGGTAGGCGAAGTCGCTGGGGTACGGGGCGGTGCCGGTCACCTTGAGCGGACCGTCGACCCGGTTCATACCGGGCCCCAGCAGCCGGGGGCGTGAGATCGTCGTCATGAGGTGACTCCCGTGACGGTGCGCAGTGTGCGTACGAGCGTGCGCTGGGCCAGTTGCACCTTGAAGGCGTTCTGCGGCAGGGGCACGGCACCGGCCAGGGCCGCTCTCGCGGCGCCGGCGAACGCCTCGCCGCTCGCACGGCTGCCGGTGAGCAGGGCCTCCGCCTCCAGGGCGCGCCAGGGCACCGTCGCCACACCGCCCAGACCCACCCGGGCCCAGCGGATGACGTCGCCGTCGCCGAGCACCACGGCCACCGCGGCGGAGGCCAGCGCGAACTCGTAGCTCGTCCGGTCGCGGACCTTCAGGTAGTCCGACCGGGCGCCCTCCGGCAGCAGAGGTATCTCCACGGCGGTGACGAGCTCTCCGTGGCGTAGGTCGTTCTCCACGTCCGGGGTGTCGCCGGGGATCCGGTAGAACTCGCCCAGCGGGATCTCGCGGCGGCCGTGCGCGCCGGTGACATGCACGATCGCGTCCATGGCGATCAGCGCGACCGCGACGTCGGAGGCGTGCGTGGCGATGCAGTGCGCGCTGGTGCCCAGTACCGCGTGGGTGCGGTGCGCGCCGGTGAGGGCGGCGCACCCGGTACCGCGCTCGCGCTTGTTGCAGGCCGCCACCGTCGGGTCGCGGAAGTAGCGGCAGCGGGTGCGTTGCAGCAGGTTGCCGCCGATCGTGGCCATATTGCGCAACTGGACGGAGGCGCTGCGCAGCAGGGCCTCCCGAACGAACGGCAGACGGCGGACGACGACAGGTTCGGCCGCGAGTTCCTCCATGGTGACCAGCGCTCCGACGACCAGTGCGCCCTGGCGCTCCGCCACACCGCGCAGCGGCAGCCGGGTGATGTCGATGAGGTGGCTGGGCCGCAGTACGCCGTCCTTCATCAGATCCAGCTCGGTGGTGCCACCGGCGAGGAAGTCGGCTTCGAGGTGCGCCTCGGCCTCGGCCAGGGCCCCGGACACCTCACGGGCCTGTACGTACTCAAACGGCCTCATCGTGACCACCAGCCGCTTCCCGGACCGCGGCCACGATGTTCTCGTAGGCGCCGCAGCGGCATATGTTCCCGCTCATGTACTCGCGGATGTCCTCGGGTGTTCCCGCTCTGCCCTCGGACAGCAGGCCGAGGGCGGACATGATCTGTCCCGGCGTGCAGAAACCGCACTGGAAGCCGTCGTGCCGGAGGAACGCCTCCTGCACCGGGTGCAGTTGCTCGGGGGTGCCGACGCCTTCGATGGTCGTCACGTCCCGCCCGTCGCACTGTGCGGCGAGCGTAAGGCACGACAGCACGCGTTTGCCCTCGACGTGGACCGTACAGGCACCGCAGGTGCCCTGGTCACAGCCCTTCTTCGTACCGGTCAGACCCAGCCGGTCGCGCAGCGCGTCGAGCAGGGTGACACGTGCGTCCACACGCAGTGGGTACTCGGTGTTGTTGACCCGCAGGGTGAATTCCGCCTGGGGGACGGCCTGTGTCGCGCCAGGCCTCGCCCGCATAGTCATGGCACCTCGGTCTCCGGCAGCCCTGCCGCCTGTTCCACGGTCACGGCAGCAACACGGAGCGCGCTCCCCCGGTACCTCTGCGCGCCTACCACAGCATGCGGTGACCAGCCAGTCTGAGACCACCGTATGAGCCCCCGCGACGCACCGCATCCGCGCGACCGCCGTCCACGGCGGCCGGGTGCGTCCACGGCAGCCGCACCCGGATGCCGTGGACGGAACGTCCGTCCCGGGTCAGGCGTCGCTCAGCAGCCGGCGGGCGACGTACCCGGCCGAGTCCACGCCGGAGCCGCCCTCCACCAGGGCCGCGACCGCGATGTGCGAGTTGTGGGCGGTGAGCCGACCATTGGTGTGCTCTCCCTCCTCGGCCGTTCCCGTCCTCGCACCGACGTCCGCCGGATCATGCAGGCGCGGAGCCGCCGTGCCGCCGGCCGCCACGTCACGCATCATCGGCTGCAGATAGCCCGCGGTGCGGGTGGAGATGGGCTGGGGTGCCTTGTCCTGGCGCTGTTCCGGCAGGATGATCGGCCGCTCGAAGCCGGCGTTGCGTACGGTCGCCGCCACCGACGTCATGCACAGGGGTGTGGCCGTCACTCTGCCCTGACCGACGAACTGGGCGGCCTGGACACCGCCGGCCACGTCCGGCGGGACGCTCGGATCGCTGGTGGCCACCCCGCCGCCGATCGACCAGTTGCCCATGCCTACGACCTTCACGGCCTCGTCGTGCGGGGCGGAGGCGTCTCCCCTGCGCACGAGGTAGTGGAAAAGCCGTCCTTCATAGAGGAGGTGTTGCAGGACACCGTGAAGCGCCGGGCGAGTGTGGACCCGGGGGCGGGTGACACGCCGGGGTCGTTGTGGAATACCTGGCCGCCGGCTGTCAACTCGTCCGAGCAGGGCGCGGCGCTGTCGGGCCTGAGACCGGCCTGGTCCATCAGAGCGCCGAGGGGATGATCTTCATGGTGGACCTGGCGAATTGATGTTGTTGATGGCGATGCCGGCGTCGTCGCCGAAGTGCGCGACAGCCAGGACGTGAGCGTTCTTCCGGTAGTGCCACGGTGTCGGCGGGCTTGGCCTGGAGGTGGGTGTCCAGCACCGCGCTCCAGGCGACGGCCTGGAGCGAAGCGTCGATGGTGGTCCTCACCAGCTGGGTCTTCCCCTTGATGAAGATCTTGAGCGTGTTGACCCCCTTGCGCGTGGAGTCGGTTGTCGCCATTCTCGTGCCGGTGCTGATCCCGTTCGTTGGCGTTCTTGCTGATCGTCGCGGAGATGTCCCGCAGTGAAGGGAACGTGGACAGGTCCGTGCGTCCGTCGGAGGCCACCGCCCTGGCCGGCACCGCGCCCGGCGGCAGTTCCGTCCACCGGAACAATTCCGTGCCCTGTCCGGGGCTGGGGGAGTATCCGCCCATAGGCACGTGCATCACGTGTGTGAGCATCGGAACCGGGATCGGTTCAGTGTTTCACCCGCGTGTGAACCGCCTGCCGTCCGGGTTGCCGCCCCGAGTGGGCTGAGTGATGCTGAAGCCCGGCTGCGGGTACGACCGCCTCGCCGACGGTGTGGCCTGTAGCGACATGCGCGAGAGCGCGGGAGGTCGCCATGTGCTTCGTCCACTCCGGTTTCGTACCAGGCACGAGCCTCGTTCAGCAGGCTTCCGCCGGGCCCGGCGCGTCCGCCCTGTCCGGGCTTGCCGCCGGCGAGGGAGGGCTCGGCGGTCTGGACGTGGCCGGATCCGGTACGCCGGATGTGACCGTGGGACCGCATGGGGACCTCGTCGTCGACGGCTACGGCCGGGTGCTGCACAATCGCTGGAACGGGACCTGCCCCCGGTGGCGAGCGTACGGCCCGGTGAGGTCGTCCAGTTGCTGTGCCGGGACGCCCTGGACATCGGCGAGGCGGCCCGCACGATGACGGCGGAGGGAACGCTCACCATCGACCTGGGACTGGTTCATCCGCTGACCGGTCCGCTGGAGATCGTGGGGGCCGAGCCGGGAGACACCCTGGAGGTCGAGGTCCTCGATGTGAGCCCTCTCGTGGACTTCGGCTACGTCGCCATCAGCCCGGCTCTCGGTCTGTTCGGCTCGCTCCGCCCGGAGCTTCTGGCTCCGCTCGCGGCCTGGAGCGAGGCTTCCCAGCTGAGCGACCCCACCCCCGGCCCGGCAGCCGGAGCGATGCCCGAGGACCAGGCGTACAACAGTGGTGCGCCGTTCCTCCAGACGTTCACGTTCGAGCGGGGCCAGAGCAGCGGTCTCGCCTCCTTCACCGGTGTCGACACCGGGCGGTCGGCCCGTGTTCCGATCACACCGTTCATGGGCATCATGGGCGTCGCTCCGCTGCACAGGGGGATGTACCGCACCTTCCCACCCGACGTCAGCGGAGGCATGGGCGGCAACACCGACATCCGGCAGCTCGTCAAGGGAGCACGGGTACAGCTGCCCCTCTACGTGCCCGGAGCCATGTTCTCCGCCGGGGACGGGCACATGGCGCAGGGCGACGGCGAGGTCACCGGGACGGCGGTCGAGACACTCATGTCCGTCACCCTGCGGTTCACCCTGCACAAGCACACCGTGATCTCCTCCATCCGGGCCGTCGTGCCCGCCGCGGACCCGACCCAACTGGCCATGCCCGCCGAGATGCTGGAACGGGGCTACTACCAGACCACTGGCACCGGGCCCGATCTGATGGAGAACGCCAAGACGGCCGTACGGGAGATGGTGGACTGGCTCGTCCAGGATCAGGAGGTCAGCCTGCACGAGGCGTACGCCCTGTGCAGCGTGGCCGGAGATCTGAAGATCAACGAGACGGTGGACCTGCCGAAGTGGCTCGTTTCCATGACGCTGCCGCGCGGAATCTTCGGTTGACCCGGTCGGTGGGATCCCGTCGCCCGGTCCGCGGGAGCTTCTCTGTTCCCGCCCGACGAGCGTGTCCGGCCTGCCCTTGGTGCACCCCCCAGTGCGCTGAACCAGGTCCCTTCGGGACCGGGGTTCGGCACCGCCGATCGTGGATCCACAGGGCACCGGCACCGGTCGCCTCGTCGACCGGCGGGAGGCAAATCACCTGCTCCGCGCCCCGGACCGGGATCCGATCGCTCACTGGTTGTTCACCATCACATCGCTGAAGGGCAGCAGCGGTTCGGCCCCCGGGGGGAAGCCGTATGGGAAGGGCCGTGCACCACCGGTTCCGCGCCTCGGGTCCGCCTGCTGCCTCAGGTCGGTGTGTGCGCCGGAGGTCCCGGACGTGTGAGCACATGTGGCCAGGCAGCACGGGGTCAGGCCGCTCGGCTCCATGTGAGCTCTGCCGTGCGGTCGGCGCCCCACAGGCGGGTGGGAGCGGCGACGGCAAGTCGCACGTACGAGCCGTCGAAGGTCACCGTGCGCACCTGGGGCCGCCCGATCCAGTTCGGGAAGAGACTGGTGGTGACGTGATGCTCCACGGTGGCGGGGTCGACGACCGTGAAGGGTCCCCCGTAGGCGATGTAGCCGATCGCCGCCCGGGCGAGGTCGTCGGAGGCCGCGTCCTCCAGACGGGCCGACGGCAGGGGCGCCCGGTCGCCGCGGCCCAACTGGGCCGCCATGTATCCCTCGGGGGTGTAGACGATCAGGCCGCAGGGGGTGGGTCCCAGGGGCTGGACGACATCGTCGTCCACGACTCGCCACAGGTTCTCGGGGTTGGCCGCACGCAGCGCGTCGGGCAGGAGGTCGTCCAGGAAGTTCTGGTAGGTGACCGGACGGATGAACCGCTCGATCGCGCCCATGCCCGCGGAGGTGAAGCGGCTGTCGGACGTGGCCGGGAACGGGCCGCCGTGGGTGGAGGCGCAGGAGACCTCCTGAGGGATCGAGAAGGCGTTGAACACGATGCGGCCGGTGCGGCGCTCCAGGATCGGCAGGAGCCGCTGGGCGTGGGCGCGGTGGTCGGCCTCGGCGTGCAGGGTGGCGGACAGCTGACCGCGGAAGGCGCGGGCCGCCTCGAGCAGCTGCTCCGTACCGGTCAGCCGCACCAGCAGGACGGCCGGGCCGAAGACCTCCTCGCGCAGGCCGGGCTCGGCGAGCAGCTGTTCCCCGCTGACCTCGTACAGCAGGGACTGGCCGTCCCACAGGCCGTCCGGAGCCTGTCCGGCGGCGACCCGGGTTTACTTGATACAGCAAATAACATAACGTCTGCCGTCGCTGCTGGGCATGTCCGTCTCCCCCCGTATTCGGTGGACAGAGAATCTGATTCATGATCAATCGAGGATCCGCACCCACGGTCGGGCAATCCCTCGTTCTCGATCGGGCCCCGCTCGGAGTCGGGGCGGGCGATTTTCCTGATCGACCGCGCGCCCGGCGGAACGCGGTACGCAAGCGGACGAGCGCGGCAGGCTCATACCGAGAAGGGCCGTACCCACGCCGACCGCTCACCCGCACGCCCGCCCGTCTCCCGGCCGGCCGCGCCCACGCACCCGGCGGCGGTCCTTCCACCACGCCGTCGCGGGCCGGCCGGCCCTGACCGACAGCCGAGCGGGCCGTCCGTCCCACGGACGGTGATCCGCTCGTCCGCGGCGACGGACGCATCGCTCCTCGTGCGTACAGAGACGTGCCGCCGCCGGCCAGGGCGATGACGAGCACCGAAAGAACAGCGCCGGGACAGACGACGATTGGCAGCAACACATGGACGCGATAGTGCGCTACACCCTGCTCGATACCGTCCGAGCGCTGCGCGTGGACACCGAACTGGACCTGGGACCCCCGAAGAGGCCCGCCTTGTTCTCCCTGCTACTGCGCGCGCCCGGCCCCGTCTCGCTGAACGACGCCGTGGACGTCCTGTGGTCCGACGAACCGCGCGCGAGCGCGGTCAACGTGGTGCACAGGCACATCGGCAGCCTGCGCAAGATCCTCGACCCCGGACTCCACAGCCGGACCGACGCGGAACACCTGGCCCGGGCAGCGGACGGATACCGCCTTCTCGTCGACGCGTCGACCTCCGATCTCCTGCGCTTCCGTGACCTGCGCCGCAGGCGCAACTCGCGGTCAGGGCGGTGGACCTGAGCAGGCCGCCCACACCTTCACAGCGGCCCTCCGGCCCTGGCGCAGTCCCGTGGTCGCCGACGGCGCCTCGGTCGCCCAGCACCCGGTGTTCACCTCGGTCGGCCACGAGTTCGTCGCCACCGTCAAGGAAGCCACGGACGTCGTGCCGGCCTCCGCTCCGGCGCTGACGGAGGACGTGCTGTCGGCTCTGCGCGGGGCCGTGGAACGCCATCCCTTCGACGAGGCGCTGCACTCCCGCATCATCCCCGCGCTGGCCGCGACCGGGCGGCAGGCCGAGGCTCTGCGGCAGGTCGAGACCATCCGGCGCGTCCTCGCCGACGAACTCGGTGTCGAACCCGGCGTCGAACTGCGCGCCGTGCACCACCGCCTGCCGCGACGCCAGCTTTCCACGGACACGAAGAGGCCCGCGGCTCGGCTCGACGCCACTGGCGGCCGGGCTGATCTGCCGCCCGACTCAATGCCCTTCGTCGGCCGTCAGGAGGCGCTGAGCCAGGGTCTGCGGCTCACTCCCCTGGAGGACGGAAGCGAATCCCCCGCGACCATCGTGGCCCTGTGCGGCATGGCGGGGGTGGGCACGACGACGCTCGCCGTTCACTGGGCGCACCGGACCGCGGAGCGCTTCCCCGACGGACAGCCCTACGTCGACCTCCAGGGCCACCATGCCTCCCAGCCGCCCCCCCGATCGCTGTCAGGCCATGAGCGCGCTGCTCGACGCGCTGGGCGTCCCCCGGGACCGGGCCGCCGACGCCGCCGCGCTCAGCTCCGCCTACCGCAGTGCACTGGCCGGGCGCCGGCTGCTGATCGTCCTGGACGACGCCCGGGACTGCGAGCAGGTGCGGCCGCTGCTGCCCGCCACCCCGGGCTGCCTCGCGATCGTCACCGGCCTTCGTCGGCTGGAGGGACTGACCGTCACCCACAACGCGCAGATCATCACGCTGAACGCCATGACACGGCAGGAGAGCCTCCAGTTCCTCGAGCGCCGGCTGGATACCGACCGGCTCGTTGCTGTACCGCTCAACCGTGTTGCACTGCATGTGTAACGTCGCGGTCGAGAGCGGGCGGCCCACCAGGCAGGTCCCCGGCAGTTGGGCTGCGTCCTGGGTAGCGCGAACCGCCGGGGGCTGAACGTGCGGGAGGGACCGGCCGGACCTGGTCAGGGGTTCCAGTAGACGTTGACGAAGGCCCGGTCCAAACGTCGCGCTGCCAGGTCCTCGCGCTGGATCACCCAGTGCACGGTGGAGCCTTCCCAGCCCGCCACGTCCGCGCCGGCGAACCAGTCGGCGAGCAGAACCCAGTCCGCAGGGTCGGCCGAGGCCGGTCCGTCCCAATTGCCCGACTCCACCGCCTGCACGGCGGCTGACACGGCGTCCTCCACCGGGTCGAGGTAGACGGCCTCCTCGTCCGAGTAACCCCCGATTTGGAGCGTCCCTGCGGGCGCGATGTCGTCCTGGGTCTTCTCCCAGACCTTGACGAGTTCCTCAGCCCGGGGGTGTCCCGGGATGCAGACGGTGTTCTGTGCCCCCGGCAGGGTGACGCGCGCGTGATACGGGAGCGACACGTCGAAGCTCGCGCGCAGCGGTCCCCGGGGGTAGCTGGCGAACATCTCGCGGTACTCGTCTACGTCCCCCGAGTTCCAGGACTCCTGCTTGTCCCGCTCCGTGACCGCCGCGCCCGCGGGTACGTACACCACTTGGCCTGCGGAATAGGGGTAGTCGCTCTCGGGCCAGGAGAAGAAGAGCAGGTGGCCGTCGGACGGCAGGGGCAGATCCGTCGCGTCGGCCGGCAGGGCTGCGAGGTCGACGGACGCCACGAAGGGGTACTCGGGGGTGGGTACGCCGACGGGGAGAAGAAGCGGGCCCCCGAATTGGCCCACGACGGGCTCCGGCCCCTCCTTCGCCGGTGTCAGGTTCACGCAGGGGCGGGCGAGGGTCAGCCACCGCTCCACGTCTTCGGCCGGTATGCCTTGTGCGAGCGCCTCGGCGCGGAAGGGGCGTAAACGGGTTCGCATCTCGGTGTTCATGTCCGGACTCTAGACGAGTAGTTCCGAAGTCCTGTCGGGTTGTTGGTTCTGGGCCTGGACGACGGCGAGGTGTCCAGATCTTTCCGACCAATCACCGTGAAGGGAAGTCCTACCTTTTGGACACGGGCAGGGTCAGCCAAGAGCAGGGCTCATTAGGTCAAACGTCAGCCGGTTCCCCCAGTCGTTGGTGAAGACGGCGCTCATGCCCTCGTAGTACACCCTGAGCCTTTGCCAACTTGAGGCGTGAGCAGGTCAGTTGGTTCGACATATGAGTGAAGCCCCTGGTAGACGGGTTCACGACCAAGATCACCCGGTACCCACCAGAGGCTTCACGTGCTTGTCCACCCGTGCGGGCTGGACGTGTCCAGTCGATCCCTGTCCTTCCTCGCCGCTCGTCCGCGAGAGCACCGTCGCCGGATCGGAAGCCGTTGGCGCCGGCTCCCGGTCGGGCGTCAAGCCCTGCTGGTGTTGACGCATCTGCGTCATGGGGCCACGTACGCTCAGCTCGCAGCGGGTCTCGAGATCGGCACGAGCACGGTCCACCGCTACATCAGCAAGGCCGTCGACCTGCCGGCCGCACTCGCACCGACCCTCGCCGAGGCCGTCCGAGCTGCTTCGACGAAGGCTTACGTCCTGCTCGACGGGACGCTCCTGCCGATCGACCGGATCGCCGCCGACCGGCCCTTCTTCTCCGGCAAGCACAAGAAGCACGGCATGAACGTGCAAGTCATCGCCGATCCGTTCGGCCGGCTGCTGTGGGCCTCACCCACACTGCCAGGGGCCGTCCACGACGTTCACGCAGCCCGCGAACACGGCATCATCGACGCCCTCGACCAGGCCCACATCCCCTGCTGGGCGGACAAGGGCCACCACGGCGCCCGCGGCACGGTCCGGGTTCCGTTCCCCGGCCGATGGGAGACGCTTTCCAGCGGTCAGCAGGCCGTGAACCGATCCCAGGCCAAGATCCGCGCCCTCGTCGAACAAGCCATGGCCACCATCAAGTCCTGGCGACTACTCCGCAAACTTCGCTGCTCGACCACCCGTATCACGGGCCTCGTCCAGGCCGTACTCACCCTGCATCACGCCAGCTCAACCTCAGGTTGAAAAAACCTCAGTGTCGTCCGGCCGGTACAGGCCGTCGCTGAGCGGCATCTCCCCGGCCTTCCAGAGCTCCTCGACCATTCCCATAGCCCATCCCATCGTCAACTACTAAGAAGTCGTTTCCTTTGGTGGTCCTGGCGAGGGCTCGCACCGACAGATGTGCGTATGGGCGCCGTTGAGCCGTTGATGTCAGCGAGCGGCCTCATAATGCGCGGCATGAGTGAGCACTACGAGATCGTGTTGTCCTGCTTCCTGCGCAGCGACACTCCCGAGGCTGCGCTGGCCGCCTGTCGCTGGCATCTGGGCATGGACTCCGATTGCCCGGAGGTCCTCGACGAGGAGGAGCATCCTTGGCCGCTGTTCCTCACGTATCCCGGCAGCGAGCTGCCAGGAGGGGATACGGCGACCATGCGGAGATCGGAGAGGGTGGACGAACTCGGCCGTCCGATGTGGGAAGTCTTCGCGCGCAACTACTCGGTCGATGACAATCTGCCGTTGCTTGATGCCGTGCTGGCACTGGTGGCCCCGCACATCGCGGTTCCGGGGTACGGGGGCTATCTGCGGCATGAGTACGACACGGAGCCGACCGTGTTCGTGTTCCGGGATGAGGGTTACGCGCAGGTGTCGCTGGGGCACGTCGTCTGATCCGGGGCCGGGGGCGTGCGGTGTTGTGTGAGCCGACGGCAACCGATGAGGGATGCGGCGATGGCGATGAAGGCAAGGAAGTGTTCGGCCTTGCGTTCGTAGCGTCGGTGGAGGCGTCGGCAGCCGGCTAGCCAGGCCACGGTTCTCTCCACGACCCAGCGGTGGCGGCCAAGGCGTCGTGAGGACTCGACGCCTTTGCGGGCGATGCGGGGTCGGATGCCGCGCTTACGGAGCCACCGGCGAAGACGGTCGTAGTCGTAGCCCTTGTCGGCGTGCAGCTTCGCCGGGCGCCGACGGCGCGGGCCGCGGCGGGAGCGGATGGGCGGGATCCCGCGCACAAGCGGTTCAAGGCCAAGGCTGTCGTGCATTTTCGCGCCGGAGATACCCAGCGACAGTGGCAGTCCGTTTCGGTCGGTGATCAGGTGGATCTTCGACCCCAACTTCCCACGGTCGGTCGGATTCGGTCCCGTCAAAGGCCCCCTTTTGCAGCCCGCATGCTGACGGAGTCGATGGCGCACCGCGGCCAGTCCAGCTCGCCGCGGGCGCCGAGTTCGTCGAGGACGACGCGGTAGAGGCGTGCCCAGACGCGAGCGCGGCTCCACTGGGCGAACCGTCGGTAGACCGTGGGCCAAGCCGGGCCGAACACTGGCGGGAGCTGCCGCCAGGTGCAGCCCGTAGTGGCCACGAAGATGATCGCTGCGAGAGTCTCACGGTCACCGGCCCTGCGCCGGCCCCCGCCCTGTGGACGCTTCACTTCGGTCGGCGGCACCACACGCCGGAACAGCACCCACAACTCATCCGGCACCAGCCGCTGCACCAGGTCGGTCATGCATGCCTCAACGAACAGCCACGCCAAAAGAAACGGCGTCTAAGACGAGTTAGATCCGAAGTCTGGCTGCATGTAAGGACGGAGGGTGTCCAAGATCAGTTTGTGACGACCGACCTGAACACCCTCTTGATCGGCGCACCGGCCCCCCGCTCACTGATCGCCTATGATCACTGATCACTTTGGAACCACTCGTCCAGGAGCGTACCCCGCGGTACGCCGGGCGCAGGACCGCCCCCGCGCGGCGAACGACGTCCGCGAACAGCCGCTCCGGCAGATGACCACGGAATCGGTTCACCGTAGCTCGGCAGGGAAAGGCCTCGCTTCGGTCCGGGCGGGCGCGGAGAAATAGTTCTACCTGTACGGGTTTCCGTGGCAGATACACACCTGACTCCCGACATGTCGTCGTCTCGACGCATGGGAGTATCTCACGGCGTACCGTCGCCATATGATCAGGCTACTGTCCAGTAGGAGGCTGCATGTCTCTTGTCTCAGCCTGGGTACCAGGCGACGCGTCATTGATGAGAGGGAGTGAACGGTTGTGACCAGCCAATCAGCCGCCACGCTCCGATCGCGGTATGTCGAGCAAGCCGCGTCGGATCTTGAAGAGAATCGCCGTCGACAACAAGAACTGACAGAGAAAATCACGATGTTGCAGCAAGAGGAAGCCCTCTTGGTGGACATTCTCACTCTTGCCGAGCGGTATCAGGGCTTGTCAGACACGTCGTCGCTGCCTGGGCAAACACAGGGCGAAGACGCTCTCGGGCACGGACAGGTACCCGGGAACACACCCATCCCGTCCGGGCGGACAGCACGGCGGCCCGCATCGCCGACGGTGCGCCGTACGAGTCCGACGCAGTCCGACGCGAAGGGGAAGTCGCGCCGGCCCCTGCTCGGCGACGTCCTGCTGAGCCTGCTCGGGGGGCACAGCGAGCCGCGCCTGGCCAAGGAGCTGCGGGACGAACTGTTGGTGAAGCACCCGGACCGGAATCCGACACCCCAGGTGGTGCGGAACACCATCGAGTCCCTGGTCGCCAAGGGACGCGTCCAGCGTCACAAGCAGCAGCGATCGGTGATGTACACCGCCGCGAAGTCCGCGGAGCCGGACACCTCACCCGCGACGCAGGAAGCCGGCTGACCGGACGCCGCCGGAATTCGCGCCCGCCGTCGATGTGTCTCGTCCGGCGGTCCGGAACGGAACACATCGAACAGGAAGGGCGGGGAAAATATATTGAAATTCCTTGCCGCGTACAATGTGGGCATATTAATTTACGCGGCAATATCCGGGACGAGCGTCGACTTCAGTGTTGCACCATTTACACTGTGGCCATGGCAGACATGGGGAGTATCGAGCCTCTCGACCGCGCCGAAGAGGCTTTCTTGCGGGCACTGGGCAGAGTGATGACATCTCTGCCTCGCCTGGTTGATGCGGACATGCTTGATGAGCATCCGATTTCCGGCACGGACTACATGGTGCTGGTGCACCTCTCCGAGGCGGCACGCAACCGGATGCGGATGAGTGAGCTCGCCAACCTGTGCGGGCTGTCGCTGAGTGGGATGACCCGGGTGGTCAACCGGCTGGAGGCGCAGACGCTGGTCGCGCGTGAGAAGGCGCCCGATGACGGACGGGCGTGGCTCGCCGTCCTCACGGAGGCCGGGCGGGCGCAACTCGACCAGGCCTGGCCGACCAACCTGGCGAGTGTCCGAAGCCATGTCTTCTCACGCCTGGACGGCTGCGACATCCGCGCGGCCGTGAAAGTGCTGGAGCGCATAGCTCCGCGGTGACGCCATCCGCCGGACAGCCGCGGCGCCCGTGGCCGGGGCAAGGCACGGCCTGTTCCCCGTTCGGCGTCCGCGGCCTGCTCGCGCGCCCTCGACCAATGCCGCCGGCGGCACCCGGGCTCAGGCGGTGCGCGGCTGCAACGCCGTGGCGGCGGCCTGGGCCGCCTTCGTCGTCACCTCCGCCGCGGCCCTGGCTGCCCGCCCGTTGGCGCGCCAGGCGAGCTTACGTATCCCGGCTGCGGGCTTCGGCGGGAAGACCCCCCAGCTGGTCGGGCGTCGTGACATCGTCTCGGACCGCCTCATGCCGGATGACGTTGTGGTCGCGAAGGCTCAGCACATGTATCTGCTCGAAGTCGATCTCCCGCCCGGTCAGCGGTACGACCTGATCCAGGGCGCCGTCCTTGAAAAGGACGAACGCGCCGCTGCGGCGCCCCTGCAGGCACAGCCGTGCCCAGACCTGGTCGCCGTGGTAGATGCTCTTCAGGACCGGCAGCCGCAGGCCGTCGAACGCGGAACGCATCCAGGCGCTCGACGCCAGCACACCCGCCGGGCCCGCGATCCGGCAGGCCGGAGGCAACACAGCCGCCTCGCGATTCTGGAACGCCTTGTGCGCACTTCCGCGGCCAGCGCGAGATTCCCTGTCTCGAGCACTCGGTAGAGCCCGGCGGCGGGAACCTTGTCGGTCATTCCCATGGGGTAGATGCTCCATCCGGGATCTACTGCGGATGCCAGGAGAACGGCGCGGCCACCTTTCATGACACGCGCACGACGGTCCCGTGTCCACACACGGCCCTGCGGAGGCGTTCGGCACCACGGTGACGGCCCCACCGAGCGGCACGGACGACGTGCGTACCCCCGGGCGAAGTGACCTGCCGATTCTGCATGTGCAGGCAAACGGGACGGCCAGCCCGCGCAGACGCTGCCCGCCCCGGCCGGGAGCTCCGGAGGAGCATCCAACTATCGTTCAGAACCGCAATGTCGCGTACGGCAAGGATAGGTGACCACTCCGCGTCGGCACCTTCGCCGGGCTCCCCGGCCTCGGTTCACGTGACTCTAATCACCGGACAGCGCAGACCTGTTCCCCAGTGCCGCCGCGAGGCCGCTGTCCAAACTCGTCGAGTCCGCCCAGGCCCGCCGGCACGCGGTCACCGGAGCCCGCCTCGTCGCCCTGGCCCGCGCGGGCGCCACGTTCGAAGACGGCGTCCTCGTGGAGCGGGAACAGGCCACGGCAGCCTGACAGCCCCTGCTACTTGTCACGTCGCGAAAGGGAGAGAAGGACCGGTCAATGCCCGAACCCGCCGCACCGCCCACCGAGTTCATCCGCACCTACGAGCAGGCCACCAACAGCCACGACATCACCCAGCTCATCCCGCTGATCGCTCCCGAGGCCGTCTACTGGTTCTCCGACGGATCGCACCGCGGCCGCGAAGCCGTCCTCTCCGCCATCACCGAGACCTTCGCCACCATCCGCGACGAGACCTACCAGATCGACGATCTGGAGTGGATCACCCACAGCGATCACCACGCGGTATGCCGCTACCGGTTCACCTGGACCGGAACCATCGACGGCCGGCCGCGATCAGGAAGCGGCCGCGGCACCAACGTGCTCGTCAACAACGCCGGAACCTGGCAGATGCTTCACGAACACCTCAGCACATAACAGACGGCAGCACCGATCCACAGCAATGGACAATTTCTCTCGCACCTGTTCGGCGGAGGGCTGCCGGCGTCTGGTAGCCGGTCAGAAGCATGACCGGGCCCCTGTTCGTCAGGTCGAGAGACCGCTCCAGAGCGGGGAAGATCTCCAGCAGCTGGGCCCGGAGGCGGTTGATCTGCCGGGCGCGGTCGAAAACGAGGTCCAGTCGCCGCGCCGGTTGGTCAGGGTGCGCAGGTCGACGGCGACCTCGTCGCCGGGCCGCGGCAGACTCAGATCACGCCGGATGCGGGCCTGATCAGCGATGACGAAGGCGTCCTTCGCGTCGGTCTTTCCCTCTCCGCGGTAAGTGGCCGAGGCCCGGTGGACCGTGAGGCCCGTGAGGTAGGCGACGGGCCGGTCATGGGCCGTGAGCAAGCCGATCAGCAGGGAGGCGCCCCGTGGTTGAGGTCTACGGCCCACGGCACATCGTCGGATATCGCCACCACATCACTCATCAGAGCCAGCAGTTCGGTCTCGTCGTTCTCGATCCGGCGGGACAGCGACCGCTCGCCCTCTGCGTTGATCACCACGGCATGGTGATGCGTCTTGCCGATGTCGACTCCGGCCCAGATCTCGGGCACGTCCCCTCCCGCCGGTTCGTCTCGATCAATCCCGCGGACGACCTCGCCGGCGTTGTCCTGCAGCAGCGATCGAGTCGCGTCTCCCCATCAGCGGTCGAGTCGTCGTGGGGCTCCAGGTGGCCAAGTCCCGTAAGCCATCCGCCGGCTCAGCCTTTACAGCCATGCCCGGAGCCCCCGGGCCCTCCGATCCTACGAATGACCGGTCAGACCCACGTCTGGAAAGGTAGGACAGCCCTCAGACGTAGTCCCGCATCCGCCACCGCGGATCCGCCCGGGCGAACCGGCCCGCCACCCGGGCGAACACCGGCTCCAACTCACCTGCCCAGTCGACGACTTCAGCCATCCCTCCGTATCAGGGCAACGACAACCACCAGCTCAGGACACGAACCGCTGCTGGAGTATTACCTCCTCCTGCACCCGGCGATTTCCGCCCCTCCGGCTGCGCCGCCGCTGATTGCAGTATGTACGCAGGTTCATTTGCGCAGTCTGGGCTGCGCAAGTTAGCCTGCGTACATGAATGAGATTCCCGGTGCGGAAGACCGAGTGTCCACATCGGCCGCTCAAGCGGCCCACGAGCTCCGCGTGGCGTTCAGTCGGCTTCGGCGCCGTATGCACGAGACGTACGACCGTGGTGATCTCACTCCGTCGCAGACTTCCGTCCTCAGCAGGCTGGACAAGGACGGCGAGGCCTCTGTCAGCGACCTGGCTGCCGCCGAACGCGTCCGTCATCAGTCGGTGGTCGCCATCGTCAGCGTGCTGGCGGAGCGCGGCTTGGTCGCGCGGAGCCCGGACCCACAAGACGGCCGGCGCCAGCTCGTCTTCGTCACCGACGACGGCCACGCCTTCCTCGAGGAACGCCGGCATGCCGGTGAGGGCTGGCTCGCCCAGGCCCTTGAGGATCAGTGCACGGAGACGGAACGACGCACCCTCCTGGAGGCGACGGCCCTGCTGGAACGGATCGTGCAGTCGTGAATGGAAACGTCGCCCGCGTAGTGAGCCGGCTGCGTCCTGGTGGAGCCAGGAAAGCGGCGGACGGATTCGACCGACGCCTCCTGTCCCCGATGATGACGGGAGCGGCTCTCAACCCGGTCAACTCCTCCATCATCTCCGTATCTCTCGTACCGATCGGCGCCGCCTTCGGCGCACCGCCGTCCCAGACGGCCTGGCTCATCTCCGCCCTCTATCTGGCCACTGCCATAGGCCAGCCCGTCGTCGGACGGCTCATCGACCTCTTCGGGCCCCGCCGCCTGTTCCTGGCCGGGACGGCACTGACCGGCGTCGCCGGCGCCGTCGGCTCCCTCGCCCCCAACCTCGGTGTGCTCATCGCCGCACGGGTACTTCTCGGCTTCGGTACCTGCTCGGGCTATCCGGCCGCCATGTACCTCATCCGCAGCGAGGCGCGACGCACCGGCCAAGAGAGTCCCGCCGGCGTCCTCACCGCCCTCGCCGTCACGACCCAGATCATCGCCGTCATCGGTCCCAGCCTCGGTGGTCTGCTCATCGGTGTCGGAGGCTGGCGCACGACCTTGGCCGTCAACATCCCCCTCGCGGCGGTCGGCCTGTATCTCGGTGCTCGCCGCCTTCCAACGACCCCCTTCCCGCGCCGTGACGACGGCCGTCACCTCATGAGTGCCCTGGACCTGCCAGGCATGGGCCTGTTCGCCGTGGCGCTCGTCTGCCTCCTGTTGTTCCTCATGAGCCCCGGGGGCGACGAGTGGTATCTGCTTGCTCTCGCGGTCGCCATGGGCGCCGGCTTCACCTGGCGTGAACTGCGAGCGCATCAGCCCTTCATCGACGTACGAATCCTGGGTGGCAACCTGCCACTTCTCGCCACCTACGCCCGGGCCTTGCTCTGCTACGTCGTCACCTACGCCTTTCTGTACGGCTACACTCAGTGGACGGAGCAAGGACGCGGGCTGTCCGCGTCCCAAGCAGGGCTGGTCCAATTCCCCTTGTTCGCAACGGCGATCGTCGTCTCCACCGTCTCCGGGCGACACCAGGCCATCCGGGGCAAGCTTCTGGTCGGCGCGATCGGCCAGATCGTCGCTTGCGCTCTGTTGTTCACCCTGGGGGCGCACAGCCCACTGTGGATGCTCGTGGCCGTGGTGGTCGTCCTGGGAGTCCCGCAGGGCCTGAACAGCCTCGCCCTGCAGAACGCCGTCTACCACCAGGCCGACACCGAACGCATGGGCTCCTCTGCCGGACTCCTGCGCACCTTCGGTTACCTCGGCGCCATCGTCGCCTCCGCCGCCAACGGTGCCTTCTTCGGCCAGCGCGCCGACACCGGCGGCCTGCACCACCTCGCGGTCTTCATGCTCGCCACAAGCGTGCTGTTCCTCGTGGTGACGCTCGCCGACCGCTCCCTGCGCGGCGTCGGGACATCAGAGGCCGAACCTCCGCACACCCCTCGGTGACCCGGGAGCTCCTGGCTCTCGCCCCGACAGACCCCGCCCTCGCCCTGTAGTGCCGCGAACCACACCTCGGCGCGGCCACCTGACTATACAAAGGACGAACCGTGACCAACTCTGCTCTGCTCGTGATGGACGTTCAGAAGGCCATCGTGGACCGAGTACCGGACCTCGACCCTGACTACATACCGCGCCTCACCCGCGTCATCGACGCAGCCCGAACCGCTGGCGTTCCCGTGGTGTACGTCGTCGTCGGCTTCCGCCAGGGGCACCCCGAGACCAAGTCCAGCCCGCTGTTCAGCGCCCTGCCGGAAGGGGCCTTCACCGACAGTGACCCCGGAGCCGCCATTCATCCCGACGTGGTGCCCCGCCCCGGCGAGAGCATCGTCACCAAGAAGCGCGTCAGTGCCTTCGCGGGCAGCGACCTCGATCTCGTCCTGCGCGGCGGTGGCATCGACCACCTGGTCCTGACCGGCCTCGCCACCAGCGGCGTCGTCCTGTCCACCCTCCGTCAGGCCGCCGACCTCGACTACCGCCTCACCGTCCTGGCCGACGGCTGTGGCGACACCGACCCGGAGGTCCACAGGGTCCTGACCGAGAAAGTTTTCCCACGCCAGGCGGACATCGCCACCATCGACGGCTGGATCTCCAGCCTCAGCTGACGCCGAACCGCGGAGCGGACGGCGGCTTGCCTGCTCGGCTGCCGCCGCCCGTACGGAGCGAGCGTGTCTCTTGCGTTCGCCCGTCCAGCCTTCCCCTCACCTGTTGCTCCCCGATGGCCGGGACGCTCTTGGGCTTGAACGCCCCGCTTCACACCCCGCCGTTGCCGGCGACGCATGGGAGCGCGGGGACGGGCCTTGGACACTGGCCCGAAGTTCAGCCGATCGATACCTCCTTCAGGCGGCTGGACTTACTTACGTGGTGCGACCTCGTGTCGCACACTGAGAGCTTCAGCCGGCCCGTGAGTGCGAGAGTCGACCCCCTGTTGAGCACGGTTTCTGTCACTGACGGCGGCGTACGACGACCGGTGCGTTCGTACAGGCCGGCGCCCCGGACATCACTGTCATCAGGAGCAGGTGCACCGCCCCGGTACTGGGCGCGGGCAGACCACGCACATGCAGTTCCCCGCCGAAGCGGTAGCCACCGCTGTGTTGCTGGAGGTCATAGGGATCTCCGAACTCCCGACAGAGCGGGGCGCCCCGTATCCCGGCAGGTCGGGCGCTCACTGAATCGGGAGAGAGGCTGCCGGCATCACGGCCTTGACCGAGAGCCTGCCCGGCAGCGTGCAGCACCGCTGCCGCTTCTCGCCGGCTGGAGCGTCCGGGCGTACGCGGACACTCTCGACCTGGCGCTGTTGGAGGCGGCGTTCTGCTTCAGGTGTCATGAAGTCCGCATGCATGGAACCGCCGTGCCACCCGCACTGGCCACGCAGTTCTTCGACGCGTGCGCCACGCGGGCCCACGCCCTCCTGGCTCTCTTCCGCGAAGCAGCCCCGTAGCCGGTCGGCCACGGTCTCAAGACCTGAAACGGCGACCTGCAAAGTCCGGGCCTGGCTTGCGAACAGAGCCAGCGACCGCTGTCGACGGCACCCATCAGCTTCTCAAGGCGCCGATCGTGCTCAAGAGGCGCCGGGGCGTCCTTGGTGGCGGTGAGCTGGTAGGTGGTGGCGACGACGATGGCGCCGCCCTTGTCGACGCGGCGCCGTCGCCGCGTCGACACTGCCGCATACGTATCTCGACCGTCCTCCATGTCCACGGATCCATGGCCCGCGACGGCGTCGCCGGACAACTCGCCCACAGCGGTCAGGAACGGCACTGTGATCCTGTGCCATCGTCTCTGCCAGTGGCTCCTGGCGAGGCGGGTGCCCTGTCAGCAGGAGGAGCCGTTGGTACAGATCCCTGCCCCCGGCAGCCGTCTCGAAGCCGCTCTCTCATGGCTTCGCGCGCACGACCCGGACCTGGCGGCGACCCGGCGCGCCGGACGCGCCGCCCTGGTGATCCCCAGTCTCTACGCCCTGTGCGTCCAGGTGATCGGCTCGCCCACCGTGGCCACCTTCGCCTCCTTCGCCTCGTTCTCGATGCTGCTGCTCGTGGACTTCAGCGGCCCCATGACCCAGCGCCTGCGTGCACACCTCGGCCTCAGCGTCGCCTGGGCCGTCCTCATCTGCCTGGGCACCCTCGTCGCCCATCGGATCTGGCTCGCCGTCGTCGTCACCGCCGTCGTCGCCTTCCTCGTGCTGTTCTGCGGAGTCGTCAGCTCCGTCCTGGCGGGCGCCTCCACGGCGATGCTCCTGGCCTTCGTCCTCCCGGTGGCGACCCCGGTGCCGCTGTCCCAGCTCCCGGAACGGCTGGCGGGAGCGGGACTGGCAGCGGCCACCGCCATGCTGGCCATCTCCCTGCTGTGGCCCCGGCCGACGAGGGATCCGCTCAGCGCACCGGCCGCCCGTGTCTGCCGGGCAGCCGCGAGACAGCTGTCGGACGAGGCGGATCCGCCGGCCGGCGCACCGCACGCCCCGCGCCCCGACCACTGCCGCGGCACGGAGGCCGAGACCACCGCCGCGGCGGACGAACTGCGCACCGTCTTCAACGCCACCCCCTACCGGCCCACGGGACTGTCCGCGGGCTCGCGGGCGCTCGTCCGGCTGGTCGACGAACTGACGTGGCTCAGCGGGATCCTCGCCGACAGCACGCCGCCGGCCCCGGGCCGGCCGGCCTGCGACATGAGCGCGCACCGGGTACGGCGGGCCGCCGCCACGGCACTGGACGAGGCAGCGGCCCTGCTCGACGCTCCGCGCAGCTCGCCCGCGACGCTGCGCTCCGCCGCGAACCACCTGCGCGCGGCCCTGGACGACATGGAACGCAGCGCCAGCGTCCGGCTTCCCGTGCAGGAGGAAGGCACCGGCACGCCCTCCCGGGTACACCCCGTGATCGGGTTCCTGGATCTGTCGTTCCACGCGCAGAAGGTGGGGTTCGCGACGCTTCAGATCGCGAGCAACGTGGATCGTGCCGCGGCCGCCGAACGCCGTTCCTGGACCGATCGCCTCCTCGGGCGTGAGCCCGGAGCCGTCACCGAGCCCCTGGCCTCCGCGCACGAACGGGCCACTGCCCATCTCCGGCCCCAGTCCGTGTGGCTGCACAACAGTCTCCGGGGAGCGCTCGGCCTCGGTATCGCGGTCACCCTCGTCGACCTGACCAGCGTCGAGCGTTCCTTCTGGGTACTCCTCGGCACCCTGTCGGTGCTGCGTTCGAACGCCCTCAGCACCGGTCAGAAGGCCGTCCGCGCGGTCGCGGGCACCGTCGCGGGATCGTTGATCGGAGCCCTGCTGCTGAAGCTGATCGGGCATCACGCCGGGCTGCTGTGGGTCCTGCTGCCCTTCGCGGTCCTGCTCGCCGGCACCGCCCCTTCTGTCATCTCCTACGCCGCCGGTCAGGCGTCCTTCACCATCACCCTGGTCGTACTGTTCAACATCGGCATGATCCCGGACTGGCACATCGTGCTGTTGCGTATCCAGGACATCGCCATCGGCTGCGGCGTGAGCCTGCTGGTGGCCCTGTTCTTCTGGCCCCGTGGAGCGACGGCCGCGGTGAACCGGGCGCTCGCCGACGCGTACGCCGACGACGCCCGGTACCTGACCGCCTCGGTTGCCTACGCGCTGGGCCGATGCGGCATCGGCCCCGCCCCCTCGGCGGACGCCGCACTGGAGGAGGGCCGTACGGCGGCCGCGTCGGCACGGCGCCTCGACGACGCCTTCCGCAACTACCTCGCCGAACACGGCGCGAAGCCGGTGCGGCTGGCCGACATGAGCACCCTGGTCACGGGTGTGGTGGCGCTGCGACTGGCTGCGGAGTCGGTGGTAAGCCTGTGGCAGTGCACCGAGGAGCGGGACACCGAATCGGACCGGGTGGAGGCACGGCTCGTCATCCTGAGCGCGGCCAGCCGGGTGAGCCGCTGGTACGGCGACCTGGCCAACGGTCTGATCCGGGCGGCCGCCGTCCCGGCTCCCCTGCCTCGCAATCCCACGGCCGAGGACCGACTGGTGGAGTCCCTGCGCCGCGATCTGACCGACGAACGCGGTCAGGCCACGGCCACGGCGGTCCGCATCATCTGGACGGCCGACCACATCGACACCGCCCGACGCCTTCAGCCGGGTCTGGTCGAGGCCGCCACGGCGGACATCACGTCGTGACGCCGCCGGGGTCCGCTCGTCCTGCGCCGTCGGTCCGGAGTGCACCGCGGGGTCACGGGTGTCCGAGCGGACGGTGGACTATCCAGGCATCGCGTAGATGTCCTGACGGTGGACCGTCCCGGCACCGTGAGGATGCCGGCCGCTCCGACTGCCCCGTGACGCCGCGCCGGCCGGGCGGCCGGTCACAGCTGCGGATGCGCTGCCGCCTCGGCTTCGGCACGGCATACCGCCGCCGGGCGATCCGTGGACGTCGGCGGCGGCAGCCCGTCCGGCGCGACGGTCACGCCGCGTCGGGCGGTCAGGAACAGCGAAGGAGGTATCAGACCGACGGACCGGAGACGTCGCCGTGCAGGCCCCGTCGCAGCGCGTCGAGCTGTCCGGCGATCATGCGACGGCTCACCTCCGCGCCGGGGTTCAGTTCGGACACACCGTGGGAGGCGCCCGGAAAGTGGCGCAGTTCGGTGGGCACCCCCGCAGCAATCAGCCGCCGGGCGTACTCGAAGCCTTCGTCGCGCAGCGGATCGAACTCGGCGAGCGCGATGTACGTCGGCGGCAGCCCGGCCAGGTCCTCGGCGCGGGCCGGAGCCGCATAGGGGCTGACATCGTCGCCGCGCCCCGTCTTCGCACCGCCGAGATAGCTGTCCCACAGCACCCCCGCGGTGCGCCCGTTGAACCCGGGGGTGTCGACGAAGGTGTTCATCGAGGGCGTTTCGAGGCGGTCGTCCAGCATCGGCAGACCGAGGTACTGCATCGTCAGTCTCGGCCCGTTGCCGTCCCGTGCGGCCAGGGCCACGGCGGCGGCCAGGTTCGCGCCGGCGCTCTCCCCCGCGATACCGATCCGCTGGGGGTCCACTCCCAGTTCATCAGCGTGCTCGACCATCCATTCGAGAGCGGCGTAGCAGTCCTCCATGCCCGCAGGGAAGGGAGCCTCCGGCGCGACGCGGTAGTCCACGGAGACCACCACGGCACCCACTTCGGCGGCGATACGGGTGGTCTGGCTGTCGAAGAAGTCGACAAGGCCCAGGATGAAGCCGCCACCGTGCAGGAAGAGCAGGCCGGGCAGCTTCCCCTCGTGGCCGGCGGGCGTGAAGACCCGCACCCGGACGTCCGGAGCGCCGTCCGGTCCGGGCACGCTGACGTCCCGGATCCCGACCGGAGTCGGCGGCTCGTAGGGTGGAGCCGGCAGGACCGCCGCGGCAGCGCGATTGCCGACCACGAAGGGATGCAGGGTGCCGGACCTTCCGGGGTCTACCGAGGCGGCTTCCTCGGCGGACGGATCGGTCATGGTGCTGCTCCTGTCGTCAAAGCGTGGGGGTAGGCGTCGGTCAGCTTCCGGACACGGTGGCGGGGAGATCTGCCTTCCGCCTGTTCCGCGTACGGCGACATCACGACGCGGCACGTTTCTGAACGTCGTGTGAGTCTGCGGCAGACCACCCCCCAGGCGGGCAGGCCTCGGAGTGCGCCTCGTCGGACCCGTTCCTGCCGACCGGAATTCGCGGACGATTGTAAGCACATATTACTTGCATAGTCAATTAAAGTGTCGTCGGCCGGCACCGGCAAACCGCACGGGCCGTCGAGCGCGAGGCGGTCGACACCGCGACAGCGGCGAAGGACAGCAAGACACCCGGTGCCGTCCAGCCAGCCCGCGACAGAGGCCGCCCGAATTGCGCGCTCACACAGAGAAAACTAACATTACAGATAGTAATGAGTCGTTTGTGTCGCACGAGCGACTCGGTGTCACGCGACGCCGGACTCGAGAGTCGCGAGCGCGGCTCGGTTCACCAGCGGTAAGGCAACTCGCCTGGCGCGCGATCCAGCTCGATCGCATGCCTGGAAGGCTCATGGAGGACGCCCCCCACTCCGCAGCTCCGAACTCAGGAATGATTGCAGGGAGATCAGTCATGCCCGAACTTCTCAGCTCGTACTCCCGTCGGAAATTCCTCTCCACATCGGCCGCCGCGGTCTCCGTGGCGGCCACCGGAGCCCTGGGACTGCAAACCTGGGACAACTCGGGAAAGCCCGCCTCGGCAAGCGAGAGGCAGAGCATCCGCCCCTTCAGCGTGCACGTTCCGGAGCAGGACCTGACCGAGCTGCGCCGCCGGATACGGGCGACCCGCTGGCCCGACCGCGAGACCGTCAACGACCAGTCCCAGGGCGTCCAGCTCGCCACGATGAAGGAGCTCACGCAGTACTGGGGTACGAAGTACAACTGGCGGAACATCGAGGAGACACTCAACTCCCTGCCGATGTACATAACGGAGATCGACGGACTCGACATCCAGTTCATCCACGTCCGCTCCCGCCACGCGAACGCCCTCCCGATCATCCTGACCCACGGCTGGCCCGGCTCCATCCTGGAGTTCCTGAAGGTCATCGGGCCGCTCAGCGACCCCACGGCCCACGGGGGCCGTGCCGAGGACGCCTTCCACCTCGTCATCCCGTCGATGCCCGGCTACGGCTTCTCGGAACGGCCCACGACCACCGGGTGGAACCCCGACCGCATCGCGCGCGCCTGGGCGGTGCTGATGGAGCGCCTGGGATACCAGCACTACGTCTCCCAGGGCGGCGACTGGGGCGCCGTGATCTCGGACAAGATGGCCGTCCAGAAGCCGCCGGGACTGCTCGGCATCCACGTCAACTTCCCGGCCACCGTCCCCCCGGACATCGCGCAGAAACTCCAGTGCGGGTACCCGGCGCCGGCCGGCCTCGACCCGGACGAGAAGGCCGCCTACAACCAGCTGGCGAACTTCTACAAGACCGGCTCCGGCTACTCGGCCATGATGGTCACCCGGCCTCAGACCGAGGGATACGGACTGACGGACTCCCCCGCCGGACTGGCCGCCTGGATGTACGACAAGTTCGCGGCGTGGACGTACAGCGGCGGCCACCCCGAGCGCGTCCTGACCAAGGACGAGATGCTCGACGACATCACCCTGTACTGGGTGACGAACACCGCGGTCTCCTCGTCCCGGCTCTACTGGGAGAACAACGCCAACAACTTCAACGCCGTCTCGGTGTCCGTCCCGGCCGCGATCACGGTGTTCCCCGGCGAGATCTACCAGGCCCCGCACAGCTGGGCGTCCCGCGCCTACCACGACCTCTTCTACTACCACAAGGCCAGCAGCGGCGGGCACTTCGCGGCCTGGGAGGTCCCCGGCATCTTCACGCAGGAACTCCGCGCCGCGTTCTCCTCCCTGCGCCCGCAGAAGACCGCGGGGAAGTAGGCGGCTTGCCGGACCTCCCGTCCGCGGCCCGGCCGCCGCAGACGGGAGGCACCGCCCTACTTGGCTGTCAGGAACTCCTTGTGGGGCAGGGGCCGGTTCACGATGCGGATGTCGCCGACGTTGCCGTGGAAGACGACGTCGATGGCACCCGCGTACTCGTGACCGCCCACCAGCCAGGGCAGACCCAGCGACGTGAGGCCGACCGACAGCCGGTCCGGGTTGTCGACGACCGGGGCGCCCTCGACGTACAGCCGCGTGCGGCTGCCGTCGTTGACGACGGCCAGGTGCCACCACTTGAGCTCCACCAGACCGTGACCCCAGTTGGTCGTCGGGTAGGTGTCGTTCGTCGGGTAGTGGTTGAACTGCGGCTCGCGGCCGTTGTTCGTGATGGCGAACTGCGCCAGCGGCTCGTTCGGGTCGGTGTTCTTGCCGTGCTTGCCGGCGGTCCCGGCCGCGCCACGACGGCTGAGGAACGACGCGTTGCCGTTCTTCCCGGCGTCCCAATCCAGCGGCATCCGCACGAACGCCTCGATCGTGTACCCGTCCTTGAACGTCTCGGCGTTCAGCGGAGCCGTCGCCCCGGTGGTCAGGTACGCGCCGTGGACCGGGTTCCGGCCGCCGGCGAACTGGAGGCTGGCGTGGCCGGGCTGGTCGGGGTGGTGGTCCGCGGACCAGGTCAGCGCGTCGGCCGCGGAGCCCGGCAGGCTCACCACCGTCAGGTCGTTGCCGTGGCCCGTCAGGTCGTGGATCCGGCCGCCCTCGGTGAGCGCCGTGCCGGGCGCGCCCTGCCCGTCGAAACGCCAGTACGCGAGCGTCCCCTTGACCAGTTCCCGGGCCGCGGGCCGTGCCGGACGCGCCGGGACGGGGTCGAAGCCGGAGAACCGCTTCTCGAAGTCGATCGGCACCGAGAAGTTGTCCACCGGGCCGCTGACCCGGGCGAGTTCGGCCGCCAGCTCGTGGCGGGACTCCGGGTCCTGGGCCAGGATCCACGGGTTGATCGTCTCGACGTCGATCGTGTTACGGACCAGGTCGAAGTGGTAGAGCCGGATCATGCCGCCACCGCCGAAGTAGCGGTTCTGGTAGTTGGCGATGTGCATGTGCACGTCGTTGCCGGCGGCGTTCTTCTTGGTGGTACGCCCGGGCGGCCAGTAGTGGCCGCTGACGGTGAGGAAGACCTGGTCGTTGTCCTCGACCAGCTTGTCCCAGACCGTCTGCCCGTGGTCGGAGAGACCGGCGTTGTCCTCCGGGTCCCCGGACTCGTAGGGGAAAACGTTGTCATCGTAGTTCGACCACACCATGTCGTGCGTCGTGATGATCACCGGCATCTTGGGGTGGGCCTTGATCACCTCGTTGGCCCACGCGAAGCCCTGGTCGGTGGTGCGCCAGTCCAGGGCCAGCAGCAGCCAGGAGCGGCCGGCGGCCTGGAAGATGTGCGCGGTGTTGTAGCCGGTCCGGTCCGCCGCGGCGAACGTCTTCGAGCGCTTGAACCGGCGCGGGCCCATGGTCTGCAGGTACGTGGTGTCACCACGGGTGTCGTCGCCGCTCAGGTCGTGGTTTCCGGCCACCACGCTGTACGCGGCGCCGTGCGCGTCCAGCAGGGCGAACGCCTTGTCGACCTGCTCGAACGACGACGGGTCGGCGTCCTGCGTCATGTCACCGAGGTGTGCCATGAACACGATGTTGAGGTCAGGGTTGCCGCTGTTGTTGATGATGTAGCGGAACGACTCCTCCTGCGGCGTCCGGTTGACGCTGTCCTGGCTGCCCCAGTAGAGGAACTGCGTGTCCGGCATGACCGCGAGCGTGAACTGGAGGGAGGTCGGATCCGGATTCCACTTGCCGACCTTGCCGGTTGTGCCGGCGTCCGCGGCCGACGCGGGGGACGCACCGAACACGGAGGCACCGGTCCCCACGACCGCCGTCCCCGCACCGGCCAGGGCTGCATTGCGCAGGAACCCTCGTCGGTTGTGTCCGGTCGGTTCTGCGGTCGGGTTGTCACCGTTGTTGCACATGAAGACTCTTTCGGATTGATTGTTCAAGCAACAACGACGCTAAACACCGGCGCTGCCGGCCGGGCAGACACGAAATGACAAACAAGGATCAAGTGTCTGTCCAAGTCTGAACGCGCAGGTCAACCCGTGACCGGAAGTCGATCTCCCAGTGAACCGACGGTGGACGGACGGCTCCTCCGGCTACTGGAGGCGCTGACTCGGGCGGCGAGTCGCCGAGGCATGGCAACTTCACACGTGTCCTCCCCCGCATCCGCGCGGCGACGGGCGCGCTCCCTTCCGGGCGGGGCGAACCGCCCCCTGGAACACCCTACTGAGAGGGCTTGCACACATGGGCATACGTGTTCGGAACGGCCGGCGTCGCCAGAAACTCATGTCGTCCCTCGCGGTCATGATGACCGCCGCCTGAATCGGCCTGGCGGCCACGCTGACCGGTTCTGCCGGGGCCGCCACGACATCCGTGGTCATCGACACGGGCGGGTCCGTCCTGTCGCACCGCGCCGCCGACAGGGCCGGATCGCCGGGCGTCACGTTCGGCTTCGACACCACGACACCGGCCGGTGGCCCCTAGGAGAACCAGGGCGCTCTGACCTACAACTACCCGCTCTACGAAGCGGCCAAGGTACGACCCCGCAGTTCTGGGACAACTATGTCGAGGAACTGGTCACCGCCGGCGTCGACTTCGTCGCAGTCGACACGCGCGGGTACATCCCCGGCTCCGCCGTCCCCAACCAGGGCGGAGACTCGCGCGCACTGGCCGGCCTGGTGGACCCGATCAACCGCGGGGGTTACGCCGACAGGCTGAAGATCGCCGCGTTCGACGACATACCGGCGTCCCTGACCCACAAGAAGAACCAGTTCAAGCACCATGCCGGGGGCTACTCGTCGATCTTCGACAGGGGAGACACGAACGGCTCCGGTGAAGGCGGCTACCAGTACCCCTGGAAGTACGGCCTGAGGTCGTACTTCCAGACCGTGCCGGACAACCTCCTGTACAAGGTGAGCGGGCAGCCGGTCGTCTGCTTCTGGTCCGACAACGCCTACGCCTTCACCAACCAGGGCAACGGCAACTAGTGCTCTGACCGGGAAGGTTCACCGGGTTACTGGTTAGGGCGGTTGGATGGGCGGTGACGTCCGTTCCCACCGCTGGAGGTGCGGTGGCCGAGCCTGTCCGTGTGCGCAGACTGACCGACCAGGAAGGGCAGAAACTGCAGCAGATCGTGCGCCGGGGCAGCACCAACTCGGTGCGCTACCGGCGCGCGATGATGCTGCTGGCCTCGGCCGGCGGGAATCGGGTGCCCGTGATCGCCCAGTTGGTGCAGGCCGACGAGGACACCGTCCGGGACGTGATCCACCGCTTCGACGAGATCGGCCTGGCCTGCCTGGACCCTCGATGGGCGGGAGGCCGTCCCCGCCAACTCAGCCCTGACGACGAGGACTTCGTCATCCAGACGGCCATCACCCGCCCGACCAAGCTCGGCCAACCCTTCACTCGCTGGTCCCTGCGCAAGCTCGTCGCCTACCTGCGCAAAGTCCACGGTCACGTGATCCGGATCGGCCGCGAGGCGTTACGCTGCCGGCTCGCCCGCCGCGGCGTGACCTTCCAGCGCACCAAGACGTGGAAAGAATCCCCGGACCCCGACCGCGAGGCGAAGCTGGACCGGATCGAGGAGGTCCTCGACCGCTTCCCCGACCGGGTCTTCGCCTTCGACGAGTTTGGCCCGCTCGGGATCCGTCCCACCGCGGGCTCGGGCTGGGCCGAGCAGAAACGTCCCCACCGGCTGCCCGCCACCTACCACCGCACTCACGGCGTGCGGTACTTCCATGGCTGCTACTCGGTCGGCGACGACAGCCTGTGGGGCGTCAACCGCCGCAGAAAGGGTGCCGCCAACACGCTGGCCGCGCTGAAGTCGATCCGTGCCGCCCGGCCCGACGGCGCCCCGATCTACGTGATCCTGGACAACCTGTCCGCCCACAAAGGCGCCGACATCCGTCGCCGGGCGGGGAAGAACAAGGTCGAGCTGTGCTTCACCCCGACCTATGCATCCTGGGCGAATCCGATCGAGGCGCATTTCGGACCGCTGCGGCAGTTCACCATCGCCAACTCCCACCACTCCAACCACACCGTCCAGACACGGGCCCTGCACGCCTACCTGCGCTGGCGCAACGCCAACGCCCGCCACCGTGACGTCCTGGCCGCCGAGCGCAAGGAACGCGCCCGCATCCGCAGCGAGAAGGGCATTCGCTGGGGCGGACGTCCCCTCAAGACCGCAGCGTGAGCGCACTTCCTACCCGGTGCGAAGCTCCTCGTGAAAGGCTTGGAGCATGATGGGTGGACCGTCTGAGAACCCAGAACTCTGGGCATTCCTGGAGTCATTGCACCGCGGCGAGTTCCTTTCCGGCACCGTCACAGCGATCGAACGGTTCGGTGTGTTCGTGGCGCTGGACGACGGACCCGACCATCCGGTCTTCCCTGGCGTCGGGTTCATCTCCTTCGCTGAACTGTCCTGGCGACGCTTCGAGGCAGCCACCGACGTCGTGCAGGTCGGGCAGCGCGTCTCATGCGAGTTCCTCCAGTTCGACACGTGGAACCTGGAGGCCAGACTGTCCTTGAAAGCCACACAGCCGGACCCCTTTCAGGTATTCGCCGACGCCATCGCGGTGGGGCAGAAACTGCCTGGCCAGGTCACCAAGCTGATCCCGTTCGGGGTCTTCGTCCAGGTCGCCGACGGGATCGAGGGATTGGTTCACCTGCGGGAGCTCGCCTGGACACCGGTGGAGACTCCAGCAGATGTCGTCCAGGTCGGCGACGAGATCACGGTGGTCGTCACCGAGATCGACCGAGAGCGACGCAGGCTATCCCTCTCCCGACGACAAGGCTCATCCGCCGGCGTGTGACGCGCTGCGTTCCTGCGACGGTTCCCTTGCGCGAGTGCTCCTGAACGTCTGCTCTGCCAAAGGAAGACACACGCCCCAGGCCGGTGAACCTTTGCGGTCAGAGCACTAGGCGAGGATGCTGCAAGTACGTCCGCTCACAGGCCCAGTCCGAGTTCGGCCAGAACCCCTGCTTCGTCGTCGACAACAGCTGGCTCAAGGACGACTCCGCGGTGTCGACCGTCGCGAACGGGGCCAACGGCTCGTTCGGGGTGCCGAGCCCGTGGTACACCAACCAGACCTTCGACGGGGCGTCCTACGGCGTCGCGGTGCCCGGCTTCCACTTCGTGACGGGCACGAAAAACATGGTGATCGACACGAATCACGGTCAGACCCTGCTCAGCAATCTCGAGGCCACCGTCAACGGCGGCAACAAGATGACATGGGTGGAGGGGGTTGGCAGGAGGACGCCGGCCTGTGGCGTACCCGGAACGTACCGTACGCCACCACGCGGCGCCACCGCCCTAACCAGGACCTGAACCTCCTGCGCCGCTACTCGAACGACCCCTTCCCCGACAGCATGGTGGTCCGGGCCGAGTCCGCGGACACGGTCAACGACACGACCGCGGGCAATCTGTGGAACGTCTACCGCAGCGACGACCTGGACGTGCGGCCCGCCACTGACACGGGCGGCGGTTGGAACGTCGGCGGTGTGGCCGCGGGTGAATGGCTGCAGGGGAAGGAGGTGCCGACCCTCTTGGTTCCTGTGCTGCGAAAAGCGACGGTGCTTGATCAGTCAAGCATATCCCCGTGGGAGATCGGGGACGACAGCCGTGCGGACGGACCGAGGTCCGGCCGCACGGTGCGCCGCGCCGCTCCGATCGTGTCACGCGCCGGTTTTCTGAAGGGTCTTCAGGAACTCGTCCGTGGTGAAGATCGCGTGGGCGTACGCGGGACCATTGATGTCGAACGTGGCCTTCATCTCGTCCCACGAGAATGCGCCGATGGCGTCCCGGATGAGCGTCACGTGGTAACCCAGTTCCTGCCCGAACCGGGCGGTGGTGTCGACGCACGTGTTCGCCTTCATCCCGATGATCACGACCTTCTGGACACCGTGCTGCTTCAGCAGCATGTCCAGGTCCGTGTTGGCGAAGCCGCTCGACGCCCAGTGCTGGCGCATGACCAGCTCGTTCTCCCGCGGCACGAAGTCCGGATGCCACTCGGCACCCCAACTGCCGACCGCGAACGTCTGCCGCTCGACGACATGTTGCTGAGTCGGGGACAGGTGATCCCACGTCTCGTAGTCACCCGGCGCCGTCTGGTGGTGCGGCACGATGAACACGTGAAAACCCTGTTCGCGGGCGGCGGCCAGCACCGCACGCATGTGGTCGAGAAGATCGATCTCTTCTGCGACCTCCTTGACCTGCGGCCAGATCTTTCCGCCCTCCGACAGGAAGTCGTTGTACGGATCGATGATCAGCAGGGCGGTACTTTCCGGGGAATATGTCACGTCCTGGGCGTTCATCGCACCTCGGTTCTTCCACTGCGAACTCGCGGCGTACCGGCACGTCCTCACCGAAGCACCCCGTCGTGTACCCCGGCTCCCCCGGCGATCACCGCCCGCGAGGCCCGCTCACTTCGTTGAAGAGCGCCGCTCCACCGTCTGCGCACCACTCGGTGTCGGCGGCCTCTCGTCCTCGGCGCCCGGCGCGGGCCGGGCGCCGGGGACGAGCACGGGATCCGCAGCCGCCGTCATCACGCTCTCATGCTCCCGATGCGATTGCATCTCCGTCCTGACCTGGTACTCCCCCGCGACAGCACGTGCCCGGCAGCGGCCCAGGACGACTCCGTCAGCCCAGGTCTGCGATGAACCGGGTGAGCAGCTCCGCGAAGGCTTCCGGCGCCTCCAGGTGCGGTGCGTGTCCCGCCCCGGCAGGTTCTGCACTTCACCACGCCAGAGTGTCGGCATGATGAGGCCCCTCAGGTATTCGAGGCTGACCTGCTGCTCGCCTTCGCCGTGCAGCACCGCGACGGGCTGCGCCATTTCGGCCACCACACGGGCCCCGTCAGCGAAGGCGCCGGATTCGACGCCCGCCAGGATGCCGCTGCGGCCACCTCCGCGAGGCCGATGAATCTGATCAGCGCGGAACCGAGCCCCTTCTCGACGAGCCCGTCCACGACGGCACCCTTGAACTGCGCCTTCGGCGCGCCGGCGGCACCGGTGACGAGGGCGAGAAGAACACTGAGGATGACAGCTGCGATGTGCATGGAGGTCCTTGGGGAAGGTTGCAGAGGTTGGAAGGCGCACCTCACCTCACGTCGGCCGCTCCGGAAGGGCATGGCCACATGTGGCGCCCGCGCCGGGCTCGAGGCCGGATCGACCGGCAGGTCCCGGGGAGCGCAGCACACCCTCAGGTGGCGATGGAGCGCAGGGCCGCCGCGAGCCTGCCGAGATCCAGCCCGGTCAGATGGTCCAGGAAATGACGGCGGACCGAGGCGAGGTTGGTCGGCCAGGCCTTGGTCAGCCGGTCGAAGCCCGCGTCGGTCAGGACGGCGTTCCAGCTGCGGGCGTCCTGCCGGGACCTGACTCGCTGGATGAGGCCCTCTTTCTCCAGCCGGTCCGCCAGGCGCGTCATACCGCTGCCCGTCAGCTCCACCGCGACGGCGAGATCGCCCATACGCAGCTTCCGGCCCGGGGCCTCGGAGAGGTGCACCAGTGCCAGGTATTCGGTCAGGGAAAGCCTCTGCTCCCGCATCATGTCGGCATCGACGGCACGGGGCAGGGCGTAGACAATGCGGCCGAGCGATCTCACCACGGCTTCTTCGTCCTGGGTGAGGGGTTGCGGAACGCGGTGCTGCGGTCGCGCGTCGCTCGACACGAGTTCATGGTGATGGCCCGCCATTCGGGCCCGCCAGGCTTGCTGAGGCGAGAGTCGGACGTGTCCGTGGGAGAGCGCCGTGATCCCACCGGCCACGGAACGGCTGTCTGATGTCTCCCGTACGAACGGCGGCGGCCCGACTTCTCAGCCCGGCCGCCGCCGGCTCTCCACGCCCGTCAGGCGGCACGCAGCGGGGCGAGCGCCTTGCTCCAGGCCAGCACCTGGTCCAGCGTGGCGTTCAGGGCCTCGAGCTGGAAGTCACCGGGCTTGAAGACGCTGAAGTTCTCGAAGTCGTGGAACAGCGACAGCGCGACCTGCGAACGCACGTCCGCCATCTGCAGCTCCCCGGCGATCAGACGCAGGTGCTCCACCGCACGCGCGCCGCCCGCGCCGCCGTAGCTGACGAACGCGACGGCCTTGTTGTTCCACTCGGCGTACAGGTAGTCGATGGCGTTCTTGAGCACACCGGACGTGGAGTGGTTGTACTCGGGCGTCACCATGATGAAGCCGTCGAACGAGGCGATCTTGTCCGCCCACTCCCGCGTGTGCGGCTGGGAGTACTGGCCGAGCGAAGGCGGGAGCGCCTCGTCGAGGTGCGGGAGCTTGTAGTCGAGGAGGTCGACCAGCTCGAACTCCGCGTCGGTCCGCTTCGAGGCGATGTCGAGCACCCAGCGAGCGACAGCCTCGCCGTTGCGGCCCGGACGAGTGCTGCCGAGGATGATCCCGATCTTGGTCACGCTGGAACCCTTCGTGAAAGTGACGCGTCCGTCCCGGGCGTAGATGTGGCCCTGGCGACAGGTTCGCGATATAATTGCTTCGACAAGCACAGTAATCCAAAGAGGTTGTTCCGTCAAGCAATAACTCGCCCGGCGGCAGACCTACGGCACCGGATCGCCCGTCGACAGCGGCCCTCTGCACCGCACACATGTGAGGTATGCCCTATGACATCCAAGCCCGCCCCGCGTGACGGCCTGAAACCGCTTACCGTCGAGGAGGAAGCCGTCGTACGCGCCCTACCCTCGATCCTCTACGCACTGCCCCGCGCCATCGACGCCCAGATGCAGCGAGAGCAGCAGCTGTCGAACACGGAATACCTGACCCTGATGTATCTGTCGGAAGCACCCCGCCGACAGCTACGTATGCATGAGCTCGCCAAGACCATCGAGATGTCACTCAGCGGTACGACCCGCATCGTGCAACGGCTGGAGGGCGAGGGTTTCATCGAGCGGCTGCGGTGCGAGAAGGACGGCCGCAGCTGGTACGCCTCTTTGACCGACGCCGGCCTGACCCGCCTCGAGGAGGCCTATCCCACCAATCTGGACGCCATCCGACGGCACTTCCTCGACCACCTCCAGGAACTGGATCTCAAGAAACTCGCGGCAGCGCTGCGCAACGTCGCCACCTGACCGACGCACTGGCGCCAGAGCCGCGTTCTGTCCCGCTCGCCCCCGAGGTGTGACCCACGGTACACGCGCTAACACGTGTGAAGCTCGCGGAATCGCCTATATTTGCTGCGCGTAGCAATTACCCGGGCACTTGCCCGGGTTTCGTGCGCCGTGCGACCGCCCTGCGATTCGGCGAGCCGTCGGACCAGCGCCCCGGGGAAGGAAAGACATGACTCTCACCGTCACCGACATGCGAACCGGCCTCGCACTGCCCGGCAGTGCCGCCGACCCTGCGGGCACCGGACGGCACCGGGGTGCGCACGCCGACGAGGACGGCTGTGCACCCGACCACGACGCGACAGGGCACGGCCGTCACCGTAGGGCGGTTCACGGATCCGCTCAAAACGAGAACGCGCGCCTCGGCCGGGAGCATCACGTCGCCGACGACCTCGCGGCCCTCGAAGCACTGATCCTGCGCGAGCAGGCGCTGTGGACGGATCGCCCGCTGGATCTCTGAGCGCCGAGCGCCTGATGGGGCTCGTGTCCCAGCTGCTCACCCGGCCCCTCAGGGCGCCCGGAACCGCCGTCGGCGCAAAAGCCGACGGCGCCATCGACACCACACACAGGACGTACAGGATGCAATTCGGAATCTTCGGCGTAGGAGACGTGGGGCGCGACCCGATGTCCGGACGGACACCCACGGAACGCGACCGGCTCCAGGCACTTGTCGAGTACGCCGAACTCGCCGACGCCGCCGGCCTGGACGTCTTCGCCACCGGCGAGCATCACAACCCTCCGTTCGTCATCTCCTCGCCCACCACGCTGCTCGGGCACATCGCAGCGCGGACGAAGAGGATCGTGCTGTCCACGTCGACCACGCTGATCACCACGAACGACCCGGTGAAGATCGCCGAGGACTACGCGATGCTCCAGCATCTCGCCGACGGCCGGGTCGACCTGATGCTGGGCCGTGGCAACACCGGGCCGGTCTACCCCTGGTTCGGACAGGACATCCGCGACGGCATCGCCCTGGCTGTGGAGAACTACGCCCTGCTACGCCGGCTGTGGCGCGAGGACACAGTGGACTGGGAGGGCAGGTTCCGCACCCCATTGCAGGGTTTCACCGCCACCCCGCGGCCGCTGGACGGCGTGCCGCCTTTCGTCTGGCACGCCTCCATCCGCAGCCCTGAGATCGCCGAACAGGCCGCGTACTACGGCGACGGCTACTTCCACAACAACCTGTTCTGGCCCAAGGAGCATGTCCGGCAGCTGGTCGACCTCTATCGCCGCCGCTTCGAGCACTACGGGCACGGCCCCGCCGACCAGGCCTTCGTCGGCCTGGCCGCGCACGCGTTCGTGCGGAAGAACTCGCAGGACGCCGTCCGGGAGTTCCGTATGTATTTCGACGCTTCCCCGGCGTACGGGAACGGCCCGTCCCTCGAGGACACCATGGTCCGTACCGCGGTAGTGGTCGGCAGTCCGCAACAGGTGATCGAGCGTGTGCTGGCGTATCGCGAGCACGCGGGTGGCGACTACCAGCGTCAGCTGTTCAACGTGGACGGCATCGGCGTTCCGCGCGAGACCGTCCTCGAACAGATCGAGTTCCTGGGCGAGATCGTGCCCGTCCTGCGCAAGGAGTTCGCGGTCGGCCGCCCGGCCCATGTTCCGGACGCCCCGACGCACGCCTCGCTCACCGCGACGGCGCGGAATGAGGCCGCGCGTCCGCAGGAGGACCCGCGATGAAGCGCACCGTCGCCGTCGTCTCGGCTGGACTGGGCCTGCCGTCCTCCACCCGTCTGCTCGCGGACCGGCTCGCGGAGGCCGCCCGCTCCGAGCTGGAGCGGCTCGGCTCGCCCGTCGAGATCGTCGTCGCAGAGGTACGGAACCACGCGCACGACCTGGTCGACCACCTGATGGCGGGCTACCCGTCGCCCGAACTGCGCGATGTGTTCGACTCCGTCGCGAAGGCCCACGGCCTGATCGCCGTGACTCCGACCTTCAACGCCTCCTACAGCGGTCTGTTCAAGCTGTTCTTCGACTGCCTCGACGACACCGCGCTGACGGGCAAGCCCGTGCTGATCGCGGCCACCGGCGGCACCGGCCGGCATTCTCTGGTGCTGGAGCACGCGATGCGGCCGATGTTCACGTATCTGCACGCGCCGGCCGTGCCCACCGCGGTGTACGCCGCAACCGAGGACTGGGGCCGCGAACGCGATTCCCAGGGAGCGCTGCTCGAGCGCGTGGCACGAGCGGCCCGGGAATTCGCCGTCGCGACCGTCGCCAGCGAGCCGCCCGCACCCGTGAGCCCGTACCGCGATCCGGTGCCGTTCGAGCAACTGCTGGGCGGGGGGTGAGCGGCGGTGGACGGCGCCGGGCTCCCCGACACACAGGGCGACGTGCCGCGCACACAGGGTCGGTGCGACGCACCTCACGCCATCCCGCTCACACTAGACAGACAGGTCTGTCTAACATGGGGATGTCCGCTTCGCCCCATCCGGAAAGAGATTCATGAGCCGCGCATCCTCCACGCGTCCGCCCGCCTCGCCGCGTACTCCGGCCAAGTCGTCCGGCGCGCACGCGGGGCCGCGGCGCCGGGCCCTCGGTCTCGGGCCCAAGTCCTCGATCGGACTGCTGGCGTCGATCCTCATATCGCTGCTGGCGTCGTCCAGCGCCCCCACCCCGCTCTACGCGATCTACCAGCAGCGCTGGGGCTTCTCCCCCATCACCATCACCATCGTCTTCGGCACCTACGCGGTGGCCGTCCTGGCCGCCCTCCTGGTCTTCGGCAGGGTCTCCGACCAGGTGGGCCGGCGCCCGGTGCTGCTGATGGCCCTCGTCGTGCAGATCCTGGGGATGGTCGTGTTCATCACCGCCGGGGACGTGGCGACGTTGCTGGTCGGCCGAGTCCTGCAAGGTCTGAGCACCGGCGCGGCAGTCGGCGCGCTCGGCGCCGGAATGCTGGACATCGACGCCCGCAAGGGCAGCTTCCTGAACTCCTTCGCCCCCACCATGGGAACTGCGAGCGGCGCCTTCGCCTCCGGACTGATCGTGCAGTACCTGCCCGCCCCCACCCATCTCGTCTACGTCGTGCTCCTAGGTGTCTTCGTCGTACAGGGGCTGGGCGTGCTCGCCCTGAACGAGACGGTGACCCGCAAGCGGGGCGCACTGGCCAGCATGGTTCCCGAGTTCAAGCTGCCCAGGTCCGCCCGCGCGTCGGTGGCCATCGCCGCACCCGTGATCTTCGCGGTATGGGCTCTGGCCGGCCTGTACGGCGCACTCGGCCCGGCCATCACCCGGACCCTGGTGCACTCCGACTCCGTCGTCTGGGGCGGACTGCCGCTGTTCGTCATCGCGGGCTGCGCCGGCCTTTCGGTCATCGCGATGCGCAGCGCGGCGACCCGGGCCATGATGCTCGTCAGCATCGGCACCCTGGTCGTCGGCGTGACGATCACCCTCGTTTCGATCGGCTCGGGCACCGGTGGCACACTCTCCGTGATCGGCTTCTTCGTGGGCGGCGCGATCTCAGGCGTTGGCTTCGGAAGCGGGTTCCAGGGCGGCATCCGGCTGGTCATTCCGCAGGTGGAGCCGCATGAGCGCGCCGGTGTCCTGTCCCTGCTGTACGTCGTGTGCTACGTGGGCCTGGGCGTGCCGGCCGTGATCGCAGGCGTCCTGGTCGTACACGGCGGCGGCCTGGTCCAGACCTCCCGGGAGTACGGCATCGCCGTCATCGTGCTGGCTCTGGCTGCCCTGACCGGGCTGCTGACCCGCGGCCGCCAGGCCGACACGGTGCAGCGGGTGTCGGTGGTGCGTTCGCAGGACATCCAGTCCGAGACGGCCCCGGTGACCCAGGTCCCAGAGGTATGACAGAAACCATTGGCACTACAGTCAACGAGTCTGTATGAAAGGTGCGGCCATGGCGACCAGAACCGCGGCCGAGCCGTCCGCACGCGAGCGGCTCCTCGAAGCCGCCAACGAGCTCTTCTACGGTGAAGGCGTGCAGACCGTCGGCATCGACCGCGTCATCGAGCACGCCGGGGTGGCCAAGGCGTCCCTCTACAACACCTTCGGAAGCAAGGAAGGGCTGGTCCGCGCCTACCTCGAGCTGCGCTACGTGCGGATGAGGGACCGGATCACCACTGCCCTGACCCGCTTCGGCACCCCGCGCGAGCAGTTGCTCGGTGTCTTCGACGCCCTGGACGAGGCGATCAATGACCCCTCGTACAACGGCTGCGCCTTCGTACGGGCCACCGCCGAGACCGCCGAGGACAGTTCCATTCGCAAGGTCGCGGACGCCTGCCGCCTCTGGATCCGCGGCCTGTTCACCGAACTCGCCGTGGCGTCCGGCTACACCGCCCCCGAGGCGCTGGCCCGGCAGCTGCACCTGCTGTACGACGGCGCGGGACAGTCGGCCCGGATGGACCACGACCTGTCCGCCGCCACGACCGCCCGCGCCGCGGCAGCAGTCCTGATCGACGCGGCAAAGCCGGCCGCGGACACTCCGTGACATCCCTGCGCCCGGCGCCGAGGGCGCAGGCGGGGACCGGAAGACCTCAGTCGCGATCCGACCGGCTGACGTTCACGGCCGACGCCGTCCTCGTGGTCACTGGATACGTGCGCACAGCCGGCTTCGGCTACGCGCCGACGGTACAGCACCTCGACAGCTCACCGGCTGCCTGACGGTTCGCTAGGACGCAGCGGCCGTACCCAAGCCCGTGCCGCCTCACCCCCTGCCGGCACCGCTGGCCCGGCTTCCCCCACGGACGTCGGCGCGGATCGCCCGGCGCTCCCGCGAGAGCTGCCTGCGCGGCAGGGGCGTTCCGTCCGCCGAGGCCGTGCAGGAAGGCCGCCGCGACGGCGCGCTCCGCCTGCGTGCGCGGTCCAAGGGCCGACAGCGCGGCAACCCGCACGGGTGCGCTCTCGGTCGCCCAGGGGCACCGGCCCGAAGGCCGCCGACACACCTCACAGGCGACCGGGGAAGCCGCAGCAGCGATTGACATACTCCTCGCACAGAAATGCTCAGCAAGTGAAGTAGAAAACACATTTTATTGCATGGTCACGTATTAAAATGTGTTTGAGACGAGTCCACTCGCGCGAACTCACCCCGGTGGGCGCCGAGATGACTTTTCGTCACGTGGCGCCACTCGGCTCCGGACCGGACCGCCACCTCCCGCACACCCCCCTGGCCTTCGCCGCCACCCGCCTCGCCGACCGACCGGGCGACCTCCTCGCGTCACCGGCTTGACCGGTTACGCATAACGGTGTCATGATCTCACCGGTTCAACCGGTGACGCACACCTCGCGAAATCTCCCACCCGCGAACAGAAGAAGCGAACATGGATCTGAAACTCGAAGTTGTGGTACTGCCCGTCTCCGACATCGACCGGGCCAAGGCCTTCTACGAGCAGGCGGGATTCCGTCTCGATGTCGACTACGTCGCCGACGCCACCTACCGCGTGGTGCATCTGACCCCACCGGGATCGCAGTGCTCGATCCTCTTCGGAACCGGCGTCACCACGGCCGCCCCCGGCTCCGTGCAGGGCCTGCACCTCGCCGTCTCGGACATTGAGGCGGCACACGCCGAACTAGTCGGCCGGGGCATCGAGATGAGCGAGATCTTCCACGACGCCGGCGGCGTCTTCCACCGCGGAACCGAAGAAGGGCGCGTCAGCGGCCCGCACCCGGAGCGCGCGAGCTACAGCTCGTTCGCCACGTTCAGCGACCCGGACGGCAACGGCTGGGTGCTGCAGGAGATCACCACCCGGCTCCCCGGCCGGTGACAGCGCGTCCGTCCACCGGACGTGGCCGAGGAGACACGGGCTCCGGCCGACGCCCTCACGCGAAGGCCGGAGCTGTTCTTGAACAACAGGAGCAATGATGAACGAGTCCGACCGCGCCTACGACGTGGTCGTCATAGGCGCGGGTCCGGTCGGGGAGAACGTGGCCGACCGGGCCCGTGCCACCGGGCTCAGCACGGTGATCGTGGAACGCGAACTGCTCGGCGGGGAATGCTCGTTCTGGGCCTGCGAACCCAGCAAGGCGCTGCTGCGGCCGGTGGTGGCCCGCGCCGACGCCCGCCGCGTCCCGGGCCTTGCCGCCGCAGTGCAGGGCCCGCTGGACGTGGACGCCGTCCTCGCGCACCGCGACCGGATGGCCGCCTACTGGAAGGACGAGGACCAGGTCGACTGGCTCGACTCCGTCTCCGTCGACCTCGTACGTGGTCACGGCCGCCTCACCGGCCCGCGGCAGGTGTCGGTGCGGACTCCGGACGGGAGCATCGTCCGGTTGAGCGCGCGGCACGCCGTCGCGGTGTGTACGGGCACCACCACGGCCCTGCCGGGCATACCCGGCCTCGACGGCGTACGCCCGTGGACCAACCGCGAGGCCACCGGCGCCGACCGGGTCCCGGGCCGTCTCGCCGTGGTGGGCGCGGGTGTGGTCGCGGTCGAACTGGCCACCGCCTGGCAGGCGCTGGGCTCCCGGGTGACCCTGCTCGTGCGCGGTACCGGCCTGCTGACGAGGATGGAACCGTTCGCCGGTGAACTTGTCGCCGACGGGCTGCGCGACGCGGGCGTCGACATCCGGCTGGAAACCGAGGTCGCCGCCGTGAGGCGTACGGGCGGCGCGGACGACGAGGTACGGATCACCCTGGCCGACGGCGAGGAACTGGCGGCGGACGAGATCCTGTTCGCCACCGGCCGTGCGCCGCGCACCACCGATGTCGGCCTGGAGTCCGTCGGTCTCACCCCGGGCGCCTGGCTCACGGTGGACGACACGTGCCGGGTGACTGCCGTGACCGACGGCTGGCTGTACGCCGTCGGCGATGTCAACCAGCGGGCTCTGATGACCCACCAGGGAAAGTACCAGGCCCGAATCGCCGGCGCGGCCATCGCCGCCCGCGCCCTGGGGACGCCGCTCGACGACGCCCGCTGGGGCGCCCATGCCGCGACGGCCGACTGCACCGCCGTGCCGCAGGTCGTCTTCACCACGCCCGAAGTGGCGTCCGTCGGCCTCACCACCCACGAGGCGCGGCGAACCAGGCGCCGGGTCGAGGTGGTCGACTACGAGATCGGCAGGCTGGCGGGCGCGCAGCAGTACGCCAAGGACTACCGGGGTCGGGCCCGGATGCTGGTCGACACCGACCGCGGCACCGTGGTCGGCGTCACCTTCGCCGGACCGGGAGTCGGGGAACTCCTCCACTCGGCCACGATCGCCGTCACCGGCGAGGTACCCCTGAAACGGCTCTGGCACGCTGTCCCCGCTTTCCCCACCATCAGCGAGGTCTGGCTGAGACTGCTGGAGACTTACCGGGACAGCGCGACCGGCTGACACGACACAAGGCAGGGTTGATCTCAGAAACATGGGGGGCTGCCCTGAAGGCGCACTAAAGGGCAGCCGGCCCCATCCCGCCGCCAGGGGTGCGGCAGCGGGGGCTTTTCACCATCGACACGGATCCACCGCGACGTGCGGTTCATGGTCATTTCCGAAATCTCCGTCCCCAGGACACCGGGAATCACCGAACACCGCCCTGACCAGCGGACATCTCACATACGACAACTAGGCTCGGATCGCCAGAAATCACCGATCGAGCCTTCGGAGGCAGCACCTGTGATCGCAGTGACCGGCGCGACCGGCAACGTCGGCCGAGCTCTCGTCGACCGTCTCCTCGCCGCCGGCGTACCGGTACGCGCGCTGACCCGCGACCCCGAACGGGCCTCACTCCCGCGGGGCGCCGAGGTAGTGCTGTTCGGACCGGATGAGTCCGCGGTCCGGTTCGCGGGAGCGAGGAGCCTCTTCCTCTACGCCCAGGCGACTTCCGCGGCTCTCCTGGATGCGGCCCGCGCCCAGGGGGTCCGTCACGTCGTCCTGCTCTCCAGCGGGATCATCCACCGAGGCGTCGACGCCACCCACCCCGTCCACGTCCTGCACGACTCAGCCGAACGGCGAATCCGCGCCAGCGGCCTCGCCTGGACGTTCCTGCGTCCCAACGCGTTCGCCACGAACGCCCTCCAGTGGGCGCCGCAGATCCGTACCGGGAACACCGTCCGGGGCGTCTTCGCGGACGCCCGCTTCGCGCCCGTTCACGAGGACGACATCGCGGCGGTCGCCGAGCGGGCGCTGCTCGACGAGGGCCACGAGGCCGCGGTGCACCATCTGACGGGCCCGGAGGCATACAGCAACGCCGAGCAGGTCGCGGCGATCGGTGCGGCCGTCGGCCGGGAGCTGACGTTCGTCGAGGTCGACCCGCGCGAGGCGGGCGCGGAACTGTTCCCGCACGTTCCGGCCCCGATGCTCGAACGGATGCTGAGCTCGTTCGCGCAGACGGTCGGCGTGCCGCCGGAGATCACCGCCACGGTGGAGGAGGTCACCGGTACCCCGGGCCGCGCCTTCACCCGGTGGGCCCGGGACCACGCCGCGGACTTCACTGCGTAGCCGCGCGGGCTCGGCGCCGGACGACCACGGCGACCCGGTTGTGGCCGCACCGTGGTGGGCAAGAAAGGCACGGGCGCGCGCGGTTCGGTGGCCCCACCGGGCCTGCCTGGGGTCGTCGGCAGGGCGGCGGGCGCACCGGAGGCCGAGGGTGGAGCCGAGGCTGTCACCGGTGACGGCTCCGGCCACCACGACAGCGGTCAGGAGGAAGACGTCGAGGCCGCCCCGGCCGACGACCGCGGCAGCGAGCAGGGCGGCGGTCTCACCGGGGACCCGCAGCCCGACGAAGGCGCTCGTCTCAATGGCCGTCAGCACGAACACCAGGACGTACGATCACCAGCCTGCCGCCTCGATCACACCGTTGAGGTGCACGGCCGTCAGCCCACCCGCCCCAAGCGTGCGGCGCCGGGGGAGGTACGGACGCGGGCACGCGGTCGCGGTACGACGGCCTGCCCCGCCACCTCCCACGAGTCCTCGATGCGCCGCCTCAGCGGGTCCCTGCCCGTGAGGAGCCCCGCGGCGAACCAGGTCAGGAGTGGTATGACCGCGGCGAGCGCACCCGCCGAGGCTGGATGCGGGGATGTCAGCACAGATCTCGTCACACCGCCCAGTGCGGTGATCATGAAGGCGATGCGGGTGCGTACCGACGAGACGGCAGTCATCGCGGCCAGGACCGTCATCAAATACCAGCCCGTGAGCGCACCGGGCATCGCGAGGAATTCGCGGAAGACCGAACTCTCACGCGCCGGCAGGTGTCCCATGGGAACCGACCAGGTGTACAGCAGTCAGGCCGCGCTGGACAGCAGCAGCGCGAGGGCGGCCCGGGCGTAGACCGCCGGCCGCTGCTGCGCCAGCCAGAGCAGGACCAGTGCCATCAAAGGCCAGGGCGCCAGGATGTGGACGGATGACAGCACGTGAGTGGTGTCATCCGTCCAGGAGAGGTCGGGGTACGGGTCGACGCCGGAGGAGACGCCGAGCAGGGCCGCGTGGAGCATCGTGAGCGCGGCCGAGCCCGTGGCCGTGTGCCGCATGGCGGTGCGGACGATCTTCTGCCGCGTGGGCCTGCCGGACGCCCGGACGGCTGCGTGCGGCATCTGGGTGGCGTGGGCCACGACGGGTCGCCTCACTTACTTGTTGCATCGAATACGAGATCCATGATCGATGCGCCGACAGGCGGGCGTTCGGCCACCGCCGAACCGGTACACACATCACCACCGCCGGTTACTCATCGATTGACACGTCAAGCATGTGTCCAGATACTTGTCCCGTCAATCAATGGCTGAGACCGGTCACCCTGCGGGACCACCGGTGGAGGAGACCATGACCTTCGAAATAGGCCTCAACTCGTTCGGAGAGGTCGCCACAGACGACGGCCGCACGCTCGGGGACGCCGAGACCGTCCGGCTGCTGGTCGAGGAGGCCGCCCTCGCCGAGTCCAGCGGCCTGGACGTCTTCAGCATCGGCGAGCACTACCGGCCCGGCCACGTCGACAGTGCCGCTCCCGTGCTGCTCTCGGCCATCGCCACGGCCACCCACCGCATCCGCCTCGGAACGTCGGTGACCGTCCTGAGCACCAACGACCCCGTGCGGCTCTACTACAGCTTCTCCACCCTGGACGCTGTGTCGAACGGCCGGGCCCAGCTCGTCCTCGGCCGGGCCTCGGCCACCGAGTCCTTCCCGCTGTTCGGCTACGATCTCGCCGACTACGAGGAACTGTTCGAGGAGAAACTCGAGCTGTTCATGCGCCTCCAGCGGGAGGAGACGGTGACGTGGTCCGGAGCGTTCCGGGCACCGCTCACCCAGCAGCGGCCGCATCCCCGGATGCGCGAAGGGGGGATCCCCACCTGGATCGGCGTGGGCGGCAGCCCGCACTCCGTGATCCGTGCCGCCGGCTACGGACTGCCCATGATGATGGCCATCATCGGCGGTCGCCCGCAACGCTTCGCGGGTCACGTCACCCTCTATCGTGAGGCCCTGCGACAGGCCGGGCACGAGCCGCAGCCGATCGGCCAGCACTCCCTGGGCCTGGTCGCCGACACCGACGAGGAGGCGGCCGAGACCTGGTGGGAGTACTGGCAGCCCGTCGTGACCCAGGCCGCCGAGGAGCGCGGCTTCTACAAGCCGACCCGCGACCGCTACGAGGCGGAGCTCGACCAGGGCGCGCTGTTCGTCGGCTCCCCGGAGACCGTCGCCCAGAAGATCGCGCGGACCGCCCGCGACCTGCACCTGAGCCGCTTCGACCTCAAGTACGACATCATGCACCTGCCGCGCCGGGCCCGGGCCCGCACGATCGAGCTGCTGGGACGCGAAGTCGCCCCGCGGGTCAGGGAACTGCTCGCCAAGGAGACCGCCCGTGCCTGACTTCGCTTTCGGCCTGGACACCTTCGGGAGCGCCAGGATCACCAGATCGGGGACAGCCGGCGCCTCGGCGGCGGTGGCACCGGGACCGTGCCGGGCGCGAGGACCTCGACGGTGAGGGACGCGTCGACGACCAGTTTGCCGTGCGGTTCCTCGACCGGGCCCAGTGCCCGGCCGCGCTCCGACGCGGGGAAGCGTTTGCCCATGGCTCGCAAGATCCGTCTCGCTGCCGATGCCCATTGCCGACCGCTTGCGTTGGTTCTCACTGCCGGGCAGGCCGGTGAGGCGCGGGCCTTCACCGACGCCATGGCCCGGCTGCGCGTTCCCAGACGGCGTGGCCGGCCCCGCACCAGGCCGGACCTGGTCCTGGCCGACAAGGCCTCCTCATCCCGCGCTATCCGTGACCACTTGCGCCGACGTGGCATCCCGGCCGTCATCCCGGTCCCGGCGGACCAGCGGGGCCACCGGCTGCGGCGGTGCAGTCAGGGCGGCAGACCGCCGGCCTTCGACCGCGAGGCATACAAGCAGCGCAACACCGTCGAGCGGTGCATCAACCGCCTGAAGCAATGGCGCGGCATTGCCACCCGCTGCTCAGGCGGAAGCGTCTGCATGGTCTCCGTTGCCGAACCACCATTCGACCTCATCGATGCCCGCGGCCCAGGCATCCATGACTTGCTCAATCGCGGGTATGCCCACCGTGCGGGCGACAGTGACGACGATGAAGCGCAAATCTGGCGGCGCCTCGGTCATGCCTCCGAGATGGCTGACCGCTTCTCTCAGCTCAGCGAACGACTCCAAACTCAGCTGCCCCAGACCAGCTGCCTGAACGCACAGGTTCTCGCCGCGTTCAACAACCTCGAATTGGCCGTCATCGGTAACCCGCAGCACGTCACCAGCTGCGCATCCGAGCACCATGCCCGGACTTCCAGCCACTTCGAACAGGTCCGCCCCCACCGCGCGGGCCGGCAGTACCTCATGGACCGCGCGGCCAGACGCAGCCTGACCAGCCAGAAGTCTTATGTGGGTACCAGCCAGCGGCTGAGGATCGAGCGTCATGCGCGTGATCGTCCCACAAGCCTCCGACCATCGCCTCAGGGTCATCCAAGATCCGAACGAGAGGCCCTGGTGCAGCGCCGCGTTGATCCTGCGTGGGTCATGTGGGTTTGAGTGGGGTGCCGTCGTAGGTCCACCGGTAGGGCTTGGCGTCGTGCTCGTCGTAGGCCGTGCCGAACTTGTCGATCGTGCCGGCGAGATCGCAAACGGATTCGACACTGCCACCGGCCTGTGCCTATCACCACGTTCGCGCGTAAGCGGCGGTCAGACCGCGACGCGGCCTCCATCAGCGGGCAGAACAGCTCCGTAGATGAAGCTGGCCTCGTCGGAGGCAAGGAAGCAGACGGCCGCGGCGATCTCGTCGGGATCCGCCCCTCGCCGTGCCGGCACGGTTGCGGCCAGGGCGTCGAACGTCTCACCCATCGCGGCGCTCGCCGGGGTGCGAGTCGGCCCCGGGGCAACGACGTTGACCCGTACGCCCTGCGGGCCGTACTCGGCAGTCCAGGACTTGGTCAGGGCCTCGACCGCTGCCTTGGAGGCTCCGTAGGCGGCCAAGCCACTCAAGCCGACGGTCGCCGCCATCGTCGAGATGCTGATGATCGCGCCGCCGCCCCGGGCGGCCATCCGCGGCGCGATGGCCGCGGTCAGGTAGAACGGTGCCTTGACGTTGACGTCGAAGACCAGGTCGAAGTCCTCCTCCGTGGTCTGCTCGGTGGGGCCGCCCGGGAAGACGCCGGCGTTGTTCACGAGCACGTCGACATCCGCCGCGGCCTCAGCCAGGTGCCGCACGTCGTCGAAGTTCGCGAGATCGGCGGCGATGAACCGGGCCTTGCCACCCTGTGCGTCGATCGCGGCGATGACCTCGTCGCCGCGACGCTTGTCGCGACCGGTCACGATCACGTGGGCGCCGCGGCGTGCCAGCTTCATTGCCACGGCGCGGCCGATGCCCGAGGTGCCGCCCGTCACGAGCGCGGTCTTTCCCTGAAGTGTCATGGTCCTGTTTCCTTCTTCTCTCGGTGTGCTGTCTACGCGAACGAGGCGGCGTGGTCGGCGGCGAACTGCTCGAACGAGCGCGCCGGGCGGCCCAGCAGGGTCGGCACGTCCTGGGTGGTCCAGTCGGCGTCGCCCTCCGCGATCATGCTGAACGCCTGGGCGTTCATGTGGGCGATCTGCTCGGGGACCCCGGCGCGGATCATCGCGTCCTTGTTCTCCTCGAAGCTCAGTTCCCGGTAGGTGATGGTCCGGCCCAGCAGCCTGGAGAGCACGGCGGCCACCTCGTCATTGGAGATCGCCTGCGGGCCGGTGAGCCAGTAGGTCTTGCCGGCGTGCCCAGCGGGCGTGGCGGCGATCGAGGCGGCCACCGCCGCCACGTCCCGGGCGTCGACCATGCCTGTGCGCCCCTTGCCGGCCGCGGAGCCGAAGCCGCTGGTCTTGGCGATCGCGGGCGCCAATGCAAGGACGTTCTGCATGTAGGCGTTCGAACGCAGCAGGGTGTGGGGCACCCCGCCGGCGGCCAGCCCGGCCTCGATCTCGCTCTGCCCGCGCCGCCGGGCGATCGGCGAGTCGGGCGAGGCCTTGCTGCTGGCCTTGACGATGTGCCCGACCCCGGCCCGCGCGGCGCTGGCGACGACGTTCAGTTCCTGCGCGGGCACGGCGGGGCTGACCAGCACCACCGCCGTCACCCCCGCCATCGCCGCATCGATGCTCGCCGGGACCTCCAGGTCGCCGACCACGACGTGCGCACCCGCATCCGCCAGCGCCTTCGCCTTCGCCGGGTCCCGGACCAGCACCCGGACCGGCATCTGCTGCTGCGTGAGTAGGCGCACCGCTTCGGAGCCGACCTTCCCGGCCGTGGTCACAAGGATCATGGGGTCCTATTTCCGCTCATCAAAAATGGGTTACAGCACCCACTCTTTGGCATTCAGACTGGGTTGTCAAACCCAGAAAGTGTTAGGGTCGGACTCATGAGCACTGATGCGCGCAACCGGCCGAAGCTGACCGCCAAGGGGGCGCGCACCCGGGCCCGGATTGTTGACGCTGCCGCCCGGCTGACCCACGAACGGGGCGTCGCCAGCACCACACTCGACGACGTGCGGGCGGCGGCAGAGGTCAGCGGATCACAGCTCTCCCACTACTTCGCCGACAAGGACGCACTCGTCCAGGCGGTCATTGACCACCAGGCCGACACCATCCTGGGCAACCAGCGACAGGCCGACCTCGGCAGCATCGAAGGACTCGCAGGCTGGCGGGACATGGTGATCACCCAGGCGAAGAACACACAAGCCAAGGGAGGCTGCCCTCTCGGATCACTCGGCGGCCAACTCGCCGAGACCGACCCCGAGGCCCGCGCCCTGATCGCCGCCGGATTCGACCAGTGGTCCGCCTCCATCGGCGACGACCTGCGAACCCTTCACGCCGCCGGGCACCTCGACAGCGAGATCGACCCGGACGACCTCGCTGTCACCCTCCTCGCCGTACTCCAAGGCGGGCTGCTTCTCGCGCAGGTCCACCGCGACCCCCGTGCCCTGGAAACCGCGCTCGACACCCTCATCGCCCTCGCCTCCAGCGGACCAGCCGCACCGCGAGGCAAGAACCCAGCATGCACCGAGCCCACCACCCTGCACTGATCCGAACGCCGTTCCTCCGTTGCGTGCGAGAAGCTTGTTCCCACGCCTGGGCCGAGCAGCCCGGTCCCGACCAGCAGGGGTTCCCAGTCCAGTCGAAGCGGTGGGCGGTAGAACGTACCTTCTCGTGGATCACCGCCCACCGACGCCTGGCCCGCGACTACGAGACCGGTCCCGCCCGCTCCGAGACAATGGTCCGCCGGGCGATGATCGGCATCATGGTCCGCCGCCTGACCCGAGTGGGGCCAGTTTCCCGGGCAGGTCGGCGCCCGTTGACCTGAACTTCGGCCTGATGGCCAGGCGCGGGCAGCAACATCAGCCCCGCTCACCTTCGTCTCCGATGAGCAACGCCACCATCGCTTCGAGGCGCTCTTCGCTGAGCTGCGGAGCAGTCCAGTCGTTGCTACGCGCGTGCTCGATGAACGCCGGGTCGAGCTCCACGTGATAGCGCCCCACGTAGTGGGCCAGGTCGGAGTACCACAGCCAATGTCCGTCTGTGAGCAGGTGGAGCCCTCCGATGAACGCGCCAGTCTCGCTCAGTGCCTGTGTCACATCCTGTTTCCGCAGGTCAGGAGGCCCTGAAGCGGGGTGGTGATCGGGTTTGCCGTTCGGTTGAGCGTCGATGGACGCCGAACCGAACGGCAGCCGATGGGATCGTCAGGCGGCTGCGGCGAGGGGTGCTGGGACTGCCTCGGTCCGGCGGTTTCGTCGGGTGAGGCGGCGGGTCATGAGGGTGATGAAGGCCCACTGGACGTGGGCTTCAGCGTGTGACATGAGGCGTTCGTAGTCCCTCGCGTTGCGGCGGGCCCGCATCGTCCACGAATTCGGCCGTTCCACCACCCAGCGCTTGGGCAACAAGACGAAGCCCTTGGCGCCTTTGGGGCGGGAGACGACCTTGACGGTGATGCCGAGGGTGGTCTGTGCCCAGGTGCTGAACTCGTCTCCGCCGTAGCCGTTGTCCGCCCAGACCAGGACGATTTCGGGGTGCTCGGCATGAAGGCGGGTCAGTAGGACGCGGGCCGCGTCCCGGTCCTGGACGTCGGCGGGCGTGACGAGCAGGTCGACGAGCAGGCCGTCTTGATCAACGAGGAGGTGACGCTTCCTCCCATTCATGTGCTTGTTCGCGTCATAGCCGCGTGTAGCCTTCGACACGGTTTCCGCGCCCTTGACGGACTGCGAGTCCACGATCACCCGGACCGGCCAGGGACACCGTCGGCGGTTCAACCTCAACCGTCGGCGGAGCTGGTCGAGGATGTGCCGCAGGACGCCGGCCTTCGCCCAACGGGCGAAATACCCGAACACCGTGCGCCACGGAATGCCGAAGTCGGCAGGCAGCGCCCGCCACTTCGCCCCGTTGTCCGTGATGTAGCGGATGGCGTCGACCACCCGGCGGCGGGACCACTTCTCCGGGGCCCCGCCCTTCGGGGTCTGGCAGGCAGGAACGGGCAGGAGCCGTTCCAAGAGGGCCCATTCGAGGTCGCTGGTGTCGGAGGGGTAGCGGTAGCGGGGCAGCGCCATGACGGGGGTGCCGGGCCGCGACCTGAAGAATAAGCCAACTGCGGGCGGTCGCGGCCCGTCGCCTTTCCAGGGGGTCACTCCAGGTTGGCGAGGAGGTGCAGGGTGGACTCGATCGCGCCCATCTGCGCCATGACCGTGCGGATGTAGGGGTCGTCGGGCTTCTTCTTCTGGTGTGGCAGGAGGATCCCGGCGATGAATTTCTCCACCCGGTGGTGGACCGACTCGAAGAACGCACGCTCGTAGCCGATCCAGACCTCCGGAGCGTCCTCCAGCATCCGGTAGCCCCATGTCTTGTCCCAGGTCACCGGCGGGAGCCCCTTCGCGGCGGCGACCTGTCGCAGGTGGGCGAGCCCGGTGTGGACCTGTGCACGAGTGCGCTCGGCGGCCGCCATCAGCTGGACGATCGTCAAGCCCGCAGGACGGGCCTCCAGCAAGGCGGAAAGAATGGCTTCGGCGTGGACGTGAGCGGGAACGCCCCGCCCCATCGCTACTCGCCCGAGCCCTTCAGCAGCTTCTGGAGCTGCTCGTCCAGGTCGATCTCGCCGCGGGTGACCGCGTTCTCGATCCAGTCCGCCGACGCCCGCACCCGTGCCAGGCCCCGCAGGATGGTCTCGCGTTCGGCGTCGTCGAACGGCGCCCCGCGCAGGTTCGGCACGATCCTTCCGGCGGTGACGGTGAACTGCGTGCAGACCGCGACCAGGTCCATGAACTGGGTGTTGTGCTCCATCCGCCGCAGCTGGTCCAGCTGCGGGGCCGCTTCTTCCTGTCCGTACTGGACCTGCTGGCGGAACTGGTCGAACTGCGCCTCATTCACTGCATGCCTGGCAGTGTCGTCGGCCATCGCCTTCGAGGCGACCGCCGGACGACGCAGGAAGTCGGTGGCCACCCGCGCGGCAACCTGGTCGTCGGCGGCCAGGTCGTGGATCGCGTCCACCTTCTCCTGGACGCTCTCGGGAGTGTCGACCTTCCAGCCGACGATCCGTTTCGCGCTGTCATGCGTCCAGCGCGCGGGCCCGCCACGCGGACTGGCCGGGGGGTTGTTGACCGCCTCGAACCGTTCCTGCTCGTCGGAGAGGGAGGCGAGGATCTTGTGGATGGTGTGGGACACGTCGGCCCGCCGGTGTTCCTTCGGCCAGCGCGACGCCACCCACCGGTAGTCCCGGACGGTCGAATAGGCCAGGCCGACGTCCTCGGCGAACATCCGGATCGCCTCGCTGACCGTGAACAACTCCTCGCTCCCCGACGGGTTCGTGCCCCCGTAGGAACGCATCGGTTCGATCTCCATGGCCGCGTCCCCGAGCTGCCACTGGACACCGCTCATCGTCTCGACCCAGTCCCGCCCCAGCTTGACCAGCTCGTCGTAGCGCTGCCGGGTCACACTGCCGACCATCCCGGTCATCCGGACACCCCCCACGAGCCCCGGGTGCGGCACCTGACCGTACCGTCAACTCGCCCTGAGCACCCACCACTTCGCACCATCCGACAGCCTCGCCCGACAGAGAAGGGCGTATCGGCCCGGCGCCCGAAGCGGCCCAGCCTCCATCGAACGCGCAGGCTCACGACTCGCCGGACCGCGCGCGCCGCGTATGCCAGGCTCGTTTACGGCACGCGGGAGAGCAGTACGTTGCTGAGGCAGGATGCTCGACCCCCACCGTCCACGACGCCCCACACTCCGGGCAGCTGGACGTCACGTCGGCCTTCACCGCCTCGGTCCTCGACCGCACACGCCGCATCCGCCGCCAATGCCTCGACCGGCAAGAGGACGAACAGAACACCGCCGTCGCCCTCGCCGCCGGCATCAGCGGACCACCGCATCCGCGACACAGTCGCGGCCCGGAGTCGTCGGCTGCGACTACGACCAGTCTCAGCCGGGGCATCCCCTCCTCCATGACGCCACCATAAGACCAGCCGGCTTCGGCTACCCGGTGGTGAGCGCCTTGCTATAGACCGTGGAACTGCGCTGGACCGTCATGCCAATCCGCTCGTACAGCGACAGGGCACCGGTGTCCGAGTGCGTCCACAGCGTGCAGGTCTGCTTCCCTTGCCGGTAGAAGGCGCGGAACGCTGCCTGCAGCAGCATGCGAGCGATCCCTCGGTTGCGGTGGTCGCGTCTTACCGCGACGCTCTCGACGTACCCTTCGTCGTTGCCCGGGACGTCCAGCGACAGCACCGCGCCGACCATCTGATCGCCAGCAAACGCGACCGGTGATGCCGCAGGGGCGAACGTTGCTCGTTCGACTGTATGTCGGGTCCATTCCGCGTAGGTCTTTCGCCGCTGCTGCCACTCGTCGAACGCGTCCTCGGTGACCTGGTATGCCGCTTGCTCGTCACCGGGCCGAAACAACCGGACCGTGATACCGCCCTGCGGTTCAGGCACCTCTGGTTCGACAGGCATCGCGATCTCCAGCAGCCACTCAGTGACAAGCCGGGCGTACCCACTGGACCGCAGGAGCGCGCCCGCCGCGTGATCGCTGTCGGAGACCGTCTGAGCAAGCGAATTGCTTCCCAGCTGCCGGGCCCGCGCCTCGGCCCAGGCGAGCAGCGAACTTCCAAGGCCCCGCCCCCGGTGATCGGGGTGCACGTGGACCGTAGCCCGCCGGCCCTTCACCCACCCCCAGCCGGCCAGCTCTCCCTCAGAGTCGGGCACGAGCACCGTGTCGGACTTGAGCTTCAGGCCAGGCAAGCTGAGATCAGCGGCGATGCGATCGGAGCAGGTCACGGCACGGCCGTACAGCTCGTACTCGCACGCGGTGACCAAGCGGTGAACTGCGTGGGCGTCAGCAGTGGTAGCCGATCGACTGCGGTAACCGATCGGCAACAGCATCGAGGAAGGAACAGGCATGGGGTGAACCCTGCGTGATCCGTTCTTCCATGTCGACCTGATTACCTCCCTCACCAGCAGGCCTGCGATTCCCGGGCCAGTGCCGTCCAGGCCCAACTCGATATGGCATGAACGGCTCAGACGCAGCTTCTCAGACGGTTGCCTGGCACCGCTTTGACCTCGGCCGCCATACCCACGCCAGCCAGCGATGGGCCGCCGGACTGCACCACACCCACGCCGCAGGCGACCGCGACATGGGCGCTGGCCTCCTCGGCGACCTCGCCTACCAGGCTGCCTGGCGAGGCGATCACATCACTGCCGGCCGCGTCCTCCAACACGCCCTCGTCCGTGCCGAGAGCCCTGCCGCTCGTTGCCTTCTCCAGCTGCGGCTCGCCCGCGCCCTGGCCGCCCGCCATGACCGCACCGAGCGAAGCGCTGTCCTACGGGCCCTGAACGCGGCCGAACAGCACCTGAGCGACGCTGGCACCGACCGACCCGCCTGGTGCGCGTGGGTGTCCGAAGCCGACCTCGCCGTCGACACTGGCCAAGCACTCCTCGACCTCGGCGACACCCGCCGCGCCGACCACCTCATCGCCGAAGGCAAGCACCTCCTGCCCTCCTCACGGGATAAAACAAAGGGCGTGTTCCTCACCTACCAGGCCGCTAGCTTCCTCGACCAGGAGGAACCCGAGCCTGCTGCGGCCGCCACCACGGAGGCACTGCTCCTGGCCCGCCGTATCGGCGCACCTCGCTGCGTCAAGCTCGTCGACGGCCTCCTCCCCCGCTTCCAGCCCTAAACCCGGGCCCAGGGCGTCCCCGAGCTCCTGCACCTCGCCGACGCCTAGATGGCCGGCGAGCACAAAGCCGTTGAGCCGCGGCTTGATGCGGGCGCTGGCCTTGGCGCTGCCGTGGCTCACGTTCCTGCCGTTGAGCCCGCTGGACGGGCCGAAAACCCGGCGGCCGTCGGCGCAGAGGCCCCGATAGAGCGGGGCTTGACCTGTCGCAGCGAAGGTTGAGGGTTCTCACCGAAGTTTGAGTGGACCCGTGGCCGCCTCGCCACTAGCCAGTCGGCGTACCCAAACCACGTAGGGCTCTACCGCGATTGCATCGTAGAGAGAGGGCGATGACGTCAGCCAAGCGTTACCTCGATCTTCCTCTTGGGGTAGTACCTGGCTCCGCACCGGAAGCAGAGCCCCATGAAGGCGTCTGGTTCTGCTGCGGTCGAGGCGCCGATCACCAGGGACGGCTCATCGATGAAAGGCACTTCCTCGCCACACGCGCACGGATTTAGCTGTCCGTCGTCCGGGCCGACGACCTCAAGCACGTACAACCGCGCCAGATCCCAGGAGGCCCACCGCGCAGTGCAGAAGCGGCAGTGCAGCATTGGCCCCAGGCCCAAGTCTCCTGTTTCGTCGCGGCCTTCCAGCGGGACCACCACGGCATACTGTCGGCAGTGCGGGCACAGCACCGTGCGGTCCGCCATGCCTCTGAGCGCTGCGGTGACGTCGCCCATCCGGTCTTTCACCAACGAGTCGATCCGGCCCAGCCGCGCCTGTATGCGCTCCATCATGTCGTCGAACTCTGCGCCGAATTGGCTGGGGTGCCGCGAGTCGTAGAGGTGTGTGCGGATGAAGTCGACGAGGAAGCTGAGCACCCGCGCGATTTGGGTCTCGACCGCGTACGCAGGCGCCGTGTGCCCGTAGTGGGTGAATGCGTTGCGGGTGCGAGTCAGTTCGTTGATGGCTCCGCGGTTCGCTTGACCGATGTCGAGGCCGACGATGTCGCGCAGGCGGTCCATGGTTGCATCCACGGTCACGCTGACGAAGTCGCCTTCATGGAACTTGCGCTTCGTTGCTGTGCGCAGGTCGCTGAAGACCAGACTCCAGTGCTCACGGACGAGGCGGGCTTTGAGCAGCACCTCTGTGGCGGCATGCAGGTGCAGGACCGCGTACTTCAGATCCCGGTCGCCGGGCGGCTGCTGCCCCTCGGTCAAGTGCGTCACTGTGCTGAGGAGGTAGTCCATCCCGTTACGTACAGGCCGGAACTCGATGTCCGGCCGGTCCACCTTCTCTCTGCGTGACGACGCCTGCCTACCCGGCGTGTCGCTCGACGAGCTGCTCACCTGCATCCCCCGACTCGTGATCGATCCCATCGATGCCGCTCTATCAATGTTCTCCGAAACCATGACCAGTGTGCTCAACCTTCAGTGAGAAGGGTGCCGGTCGACCAAGGTTCAGTGAGAACGCTCAATCCACGCTGCGCAAGGTCAGGGCTGGCGGCTCCTCCCCACCCGCTGATCCGGTGCCGTGCATTCCGTCACTCCGGAAGCGCCACTTCGTCGGTCAGCCCTCTACCCTCACCGGGTGAACTCAGCATCAGAGGGCCGCCTTCCTGTACTGCGCCGTTGGATGGGCGACGGCCAAACCCATCCGCTACGCGTCCACATGGACCGCCCCAGCAAGTACCCCGGAATTATCCACGCCTGGTGGCGCGACCCAGTACTGACTTGTCTGGAGGAAACTCTCGTCCTCCTTGAAACAGCTCAGCCTCAGGGCCTGGACTCGATGGCCCGCACTTTCCGCGGCTTCGATGACCCCTCCTGGGCTGGTAAGGAACAGTTCCTGAGGCACCGGGCGGAGCTGGTCGTCGCGTCCTTGCTTGCTGAGGCCCGGGTGCCTTTCCGGTTCAACACAGCAGCAGGTCCCGACCTGTTGATGGATAACGTTTTTCCCTGCATGGGCATCGAGATCAGCTCGCGACGACCCAAGAGCCTCTTCGACCTGAGTCAGGCCTTGCACGAGGGTCTACGGGAACGCGGGCTGGCCCTGAGTGCCGCGGGGAAGGTCGATCTCGGCTACATGTTCCTGCCGCGTGTGTGGGGATTCGGATACGCCGCCGAGGCGTGCACGGCGGCACTCGACTGGTTCGACGGCGTCCTTCCCGGCGAGCCAGTAGTGCTCCACACCCAGACTGCCAACGTCAGCTCGATGCGCCTCGCGGTAAAGCTGGGGTTCACCGAAGTAGAGCGGTTCCATGCCTGGGACGCCGAGCAGTGGTTCGGCATGCGGTCCCCGGTCACGCCCTCCGATTGAGCTCGCGCTCGACAGCGTGGACCCTCAACGCGAAAGCATTGCTGAGACGGAGCCCAGCCCTGTTGAAGCTAGTGAGGCCCAGCGTCAGGGTCCTGGCCGCCGGGCCACCTCAGCTGCGTAGGCCATTCTCACCGCCCCGGCAGACCACCGCTCTGCCGCCATCGGGCTGATGCCGAGTAGCCGTTGCAGCACGGCCGGCGGCATCTGCGTGCAGAGGTCGAGCAGGGCGGCGCATCGTCCAGCCTCGGGCGGAAGGCCGATGTTGCGCAGGCGGGTCGCGAGGCGGCTGTTGGTCAGTGCCCGTCCCGGACGCTGAGTCGGGAACAGCCAGGGTGCGTTCAACTCGTTGCTGTTCACCGCATGCGCCTGGCTGTGCGCGATGTCGACGAGTTGCAGGACCAGAGCGTCCAGGGGCGGCGGCAGCCTGAGCGGCGTTTTGTTGATGCGAAGGGCGACGCCGTCCTCGTCGTGTAGGACGTGGGCGGTGGTCAGGCGGCAGGTCCTGGCGGGGGTCTGGCCGTAGAGCAGGACCATCAGACCGGCGACGCGGTCCTTGGTCTCGAAGGAGTCGTCGTTGAGGAGCCGACGGGTAATCGTCCACCGCTCGTCGGCATCGAGCGGGCGGCAGGAGACCCGGCGGGCTCGGGTGGGGATGCTGATCTGGGACGCGAACTTGCTGCGGACTGCCCAGGCCACGAACGGGCCTGCGGCGTAGGGGCCCTGGTGGGGTTCCGAGGTGAGCCAGAGGCCGATGTGCGCCTGTCGGCAGGTTGCCAGCGTCTCGCCCTGGTCTTTGAGCCAGGCCAAAAACAGCACGGCCTTGGAAATCTGCGTCTGTGTGATGTCCGCTGTCGAGGCGGCGATCGGCTTTCCGCGCGCCCGGCGCCGGATGCGAGCGACCCGGTCCCAGCGGGCGTAGTCGGTGATCAACTGCCGGTGGTCGGGATCGTCCAGGGCCGCGGTCTTGAACTCGATCCACCGTTCCAGGCGAGCGAGGTACTCGTCGCGGACAGGCAGGATGCCCGCCGCGACCAGCACTGACCTGAACCAGTCGATGGCCAGGTCGCGGTGGTGGCCGACCGTCCGGGCATCGAGAGCCTCATGGCTGACTTCACAGGCCCCGGAGGCCAGGTCGTTCAGGAGCCCTGCGGCCGCTTTCGACTCGCGCGTATAGAGCAGGGCCCTGCGGGGATTGTGGTCGAGCAGGGCGGCCGCGATCTGGTCGAGCTCGGGACGCGGCTTGCCGTCCGGCGGCGTCAGCAGCATCCGCAGATGCCGCTCACCGGCGCAGCGACGGCACAAACCGAAGTGGAACAGCCGCTCGACGATGCCGCAGTTCTCGCACGGCTTTCGGGCCTCGGGCGCCACTTCCCAGCAGTTTTCGCAGAACGGGCCGCGGCCGGTCCTAGCAACTACCCGTTTCATCCGGCCGCAGTCCGTGCAGGACCGCGGTGTCAGCAGGCAGGCCCGGCAGCGGGGGGAGTCGGTGGTGCTGTGGAAGCAGGGCCGCAGGTTGCCGCAGGAGGTGCATGTCACCGTGGGCGGCTTGCGGCAGGCCGAGCAGAGCGGCCCTTGATCAGTGCGGGCGGAGACAGCCCGGTATTTGCCGCAGGCGATGCATGTCTCCTGGCAGGTCGCCTCCTTGTCGCGGCAGCTGTTGCAGAACGGGGGGCCCCGGGAGTCTCTGCCGGCGGGTGGGCGGGAGCGATGGCACCATTTGCAGGGCTCGGCGAGCGAGCGGTTGTAGCAGTTGCCGCAGACCCGAAGCCGTTTGATCGAGTGCCCGAGCCGGACGGTGCGCTGGCAGTGCGGGCACTTTGGGGCAGGGACACCCGCGGCGCCGGCGTGGTGGAGGCGGTCGACCAGGAGCACGGTCCGCGGTGAGTAGTGGTCCGCCTGGCCGGTGACCAGGCCGGGTTCGTTTTGCACGTCCCAGTGCAGGCGCCGGGCGATCGTGAGCTTGCCTTCTGTCACCTCGGCGATGACGGCCCGCAGAACATCCTTGCCGAGTCCCAGCGAGCGACCAGCCAGGAACTCCAGCAGGTCCCTGGCCGGGTCCTCGGTGCACTCGGCCTTGAAACACGAGCGGCATGCCTCGCGGCCGGTGCGGTCCAGGCCGTAGCGCGGTGTGGCGTTGTTGCCGCAGACCGCGCAAGCCCATCCCGGCGTCGCTTGGCTGCTGCCGCATGAGGCACACACCCGCAGGCCAACGCCGTTGGTGTTCGTCAACGGCCGCAGCCTGCCACAGCGCGAGCAGGGCGGCCGGACGACGTTGACAGCCCCGGACTCCTGCAGGATGCGGATGAACCGCTCCACCGAGGCCGGGCCCTCGGCCCGGCCCGAGGTCAGCAAGCCGCTTTGCAGTGCCTGGGCCAGACGCATGGCTGCCGGCTTGGAGCCGACAGAGCGCTGGATCGCCTGCTGGACTGTCTCGGGCGGCAGTTCCGGCTCGACTGCGGCGACCAGCTCGCCGATCACCCTGTGAGGGTCGGCCTCGAACGGGGCGGTGATGCTCATGAGGGCCGCGTGATCCGGGCCCGCTTGGGCCGTGTGGACGATCAGGGAATTCCCCAGGGCGAGTTCACGTAATTCCCCAGGGGCTGGGTCGCCTCAACCTCCCTTGCAGGTGCCGGTCGGCAGATGAGCGACCACGAGAGCGGCAGCTTCTTCAGGTGTCGTTCCTTCGCCCAGGAGGGCGGCGTAGCCGGACGCATAAACCTTGTAGGGCGGCCCACTGCAGGCGATGAAGGGCAGGTCGTCCGGCTCGCGCCAGGGAGGAGCGCTCCGCAAGAAATGCAATGTGCCGTGGGTCGGGAAGGGGTAGAGGGCTCGCAGCTGCGGCTGCGCGTGCGCGGCTTCGATGACCAGCGGGTCGCCTTGGCGGGTCCCTGGAGTGCGCTCCAGCAGGTGGCGCCAGGCCGTGGCGATGTCAGGGGCTTCGGGCATGGTCTGATCATCCAAGATCGCGGGGGCTGCGAACAGTAGCGGGCGATGCCTAGGTCCTGCGTGCAGCCCCATGCCGGGATCTTGCAAGCTCTAGCCCGTCGGAGGCTTGTCGGTTCGATCCGTGGGATTCTTGGGCCGCTTGTTCGGCCGGTAGCTGGGGCCGTTCATGATGACCTGGTGGCTGGCGTTGATCAGGCGGTCCAGGAGCGACTCGGCGACTACGGGGTTGGGGAAGAGGGGATACCAGTCGCTGGGCGCCCGGTTGCTGGTGACGATCAAGGACCGGCCCTGCCGCTCTGAGACGAGTTCGTAGAGGTCATCAGCCCGGGACGCGGCCAGCTGGCGCATGGCGAAGTCGTCGAGGACGAGCAGGTCGGGGCAGATGAGTTCGCGGATTCGCTTGTCCCAGGTGCGGTCCGCGTGGCCGCCGGCGAGCTCGGCCAGGATGCGGCTGGTCTTGGCGAAGCGGACGTTGGCGCCCTGGCGGACGGCCTGGTGGCCGAGGGCCTGGGCGAGGAGAGTTGGGACTGCGGCGTTCGGTGATTTCGTCGGGTGAGAGGGCGGGTCATGAGGGTGATGAAGACCCACTGGAGGTGTGCTTCGGCGTGGGACATGAGGCGTTCATAGTCCCGCGCCTTGCGGCGGGACCGCATCGTCCACGAATTCGGCGGCTCAACCGCCCAGCGCTTGGGCAGCAAGACGAAATACCGTCACGCCGCGGAACGAGCCCCGTGTCACCAGCACGCCGCGGAACTGACCCCGCGTCACCAGCACGGCAGCAGGCAGTCCCTCTTGGATTCGGATAGCCAAACCTCCCATGCGCATGTCAGAATTTCGCACCTCGAATCACCATTCATGCAGGCAGGAAACATGAACGAGTCCTGTCTTTAATATTCCATGGCTTTCCGTTCAGCTGCCGTTCCAGCACGCTTGCGCCGTCGCTGATCTCCACAACCCAAGGAGACCCATATGCAGCTGCGCGCAAGACTGTTGACCATAGCCTCGGCCCTGGCGGCGATCCCGCTCACGGTCCTCGGCCCCGCCGTGGCCTCCCACGCCGCCACGCCGAGCGTCAAGGCGCCGGCCCACTCCTGCGCCACCGCCAAGGCCGGGTTCGCGGCGTGCAAGGCCATCGTCCGCACCGACCTCACGCCCCTGAAGTCGGTCGCCCCGAACGCCACGCCCTCCGGCTATGGACCCTCCAGTCTGCAGTCCGCGTACAACCTGCCGTCCAGCACAGCCGGTTCGGGCCGGACGGTCGCGATCGTCGACGCGTACGACGACCCGACCGCCGAGGCCGACCTGGGCGTGTACCGCAGCCAGTTCGGGCTGCCGGCCTGCACCACGGCCAACGGCTGCTTCAAGAAGATCGACCAGAACGGCGGCACCAAGTACCCCCGCAGCAACGGCGGCTGGGCCCAGGAGATCTCGCTCGACGTCGACATGGTCTCCGCGATCTGCCCCAACTGCCACATCCTCCTGGTGGAGGCCAGCTCCTCGTCCTTCGCCAATCTGGGTGCCGCGGTGAACCGTGCGGCGGCCACCTCCGGCGTGGTGGCGATCAGCAACAGCTACGGCGGCTCCGACGCCTCCGACGCCACCTACGGCTCGTACTACAACCACCCGGGCATCGCGGTGACCGCCAGCTCCGGTGACAGCGGTTACGGCGCGAGCTACCCGGCCTCCTCGCACTACGTCACCGCCGTCGGCGGCACCCACCTCACCACCTCGACCAGCAGCCGCGGCTGGGCCGAGACCGCGTGGAGCGGCGCCGGCAGCGGCTGCTCCGCGTACAACGCCGCGCTCAGCGGCGCCGCCTCCTTCAACACCGGCTGCGCCAACCGAGCCGAGGCGGACGTCTCCGCGGTCGCCGACCCCGCCACCGGCGTGGCCGTCTACGACAGCACCGCGTACCAGGGCCTGTCCGGCTGGCTGGTCTTCGGCGGCACCAGCGTGTCGTCCCCGATCATCGCCTCGGTCTACGGGCTGGCCGGCAACACCGGCTCGATCGACAACAACTACCCCTACACACACGCGACCTCGCTCTACGACGTGACCTCCGGCAGCAACGGCAGCTGCCCGACCACCCAGTGGTGCAACGCCCGCGCAGGCTGGGACGGCCCCACCGGCCTCGGAACCCCGAACGGCACCGGCGCCTTCTGACCCGCCGCACCTCTCGCACCAACTGCCGGGCCGCAGGCGGCTTCCCGCCCGCGGCCCGGCAGCTTTTTCACATCCTCTTTACGCAGTTCAGAGCGGTGAGGCTTGCCGGGGTTGCTGACGGCACCGTTCGGAAGAGCGTCGTGGCGACGCCCGATGCCCTCCCTGCCCGGGATGCCGTCAGCTTCCAGTACAGTCCCCTGCTTCGCCGCAGCAAGGCTCTGGGCGAACTTGTCATGTAACCCTCAGACACAGCTTCTCAGCACGTCAGGCACAGCTGAAGGCGTGGCGACCAAGGTCGCGCAGGCGCGCAGGTACCGAACCAGATCGCCTTCATGCCCCGGCGCAGCCATGCGCGCAGCAGCTCGGATCGACGGCCCGTCCGGACTACCGTGCTCCAGCTCCCTGAAGCCGCCGACGACGGGGAACTTGTCGAAGATCACCTGGTCGAGCCTAGAGCACCCCCGAGAAGCCACCGGACCAGATCTCAAACGCGGTCTGTCAGCGTGCGCGATCGCTCCGGGCACCTGATCCGCTCGCAGGAGTCGTTGCGTCCCGGGAGGTCTCGAGTGCTTCGTGCATGACCATGCCCGGCGTACGGGCGAATCGCGTCTCATGCACGCCGGATGACCAGCACGGCCACGTCGTCCAGGTGGTCCACCGCGGCCACCGCGTCGAGTAGCAGGTCTGCGGTTGCCTCGACGCCGAGCCGGTCCTGGACGGCTCGGCCGGCCAGCGCTCCCACTCGCTCGAGTCCGGCGTCCAGAGTCAGGCGGGGCCCTTCGACCACACCGTCGGTGACCATGACCAGTACGGTGCCCTCTTCCAAGGTGAAGGTCGCCTCGGGGTACTCGGTGCCGGGCACGATTCCAAGGACCGGCCCAGGGGGTAGCACGCGGATGGTGTGGCTGCCGTTGCCGTGTGCCTGCAGCAGTGGCACGTGGCCTGCGCTGGTACCGACGATCTGTCCGTTGCGCGGATCGACGTGCAGCATGGTGCAGCTGGCGAAGCGTGGCGCGTCCATCGCGACGAGCAGCTCGTTCGTACGCGCCAGCACTGTTGCCGGGTCGGGCTCGTGGGCTGCGATCGCGCGCATGGACAGGCGTACCTGGCCCATGAACACCGCGGCATCCACGTCGTGGCCTTGAGCGTCGCCGATTTCCAGTGCGACCGCACCGTCGGGCAGGAAGAACGCGTCGTACCAGTCGCCCCCGACATCCATCCCGTCCCGACTGGGCTGATACCGGACGGCGATCTCCAGTCCTGCGAGGTGGTCCGGCAGCGCGGGGAGCATGCTCTCCTGGAGCGCGACGGACATCTCGACGTGGGCTCGCTGCAGCCTGTTGGTCTTCAGCGCCTGGCCGGCCAATTCGGCCAGGGTCGTCAGGAACGCGAGTTGCTCCGGAGACGGCGTGTGCTCGTTGTCGTACGTCACCACCCAGGCCCCGAGCGGACGCTCGCCCTCCGGGCTGAGGGGGGTGATCGACACAGCGGTGCCGGGGGCGGATCGCGGCAGGGGCAGACCGTCACCACCCGGCCACCGACGGGCGAGCTCTTCTTGGCTGCTGAAGAACTGCGCCTGACCGGTACGCATCACAAAAGGCAGCGGCCCGTCCTCATCGAGCGACAGACCGAGCAGAGCATCCACCTCCCACGCGGGGATCCCGGCGTCCGAGGCGACCCGCAAGCGGCCATCGTCGGCCAGTGCGAAGAGAGCACCGCAACCTCCGACAGCCGCGGCGAGCCGGGCCAGGACAACCTGCTGCAGTCGCTGCTCGGTGGACGCGCTGAACAGGGCGGAGGAGAAGGCGGTGATGGCGTCCGCGCGCTCCCGCGCGGCGCTCGCCTCCGCCAGGGTCTCCTGGTGGCGTGCCTGCGACCGGGTGTCGTCGCGAATCACCACGAAGACCCGTTCGGGTCCGCCGTATCCCAGCTGGATCCGGCGGACCTGACCTGCGAGAACACGCCAGCCGTCGCGCTCGGTGAGAAACCGCAGGCTGGTCCACGGAGACTGGGCGGCCGCGGGGCGGGCCAACCGCCGCACGCAGCTGCGGTCATCGGGGTGAACCCGCCTGATCATCTTGGAGAGAGGCACCGACGCCTGCGGGAAAAGCGCTGCCAGGACCGGTGCGCCACCCAGCCACTCCACCTGCTCGCCGGGGCAGCACATGCACAGGCCCAGGTCGGCGGCCTTCACCGCAAGCTGGAAGGGGATCAGCAAGCCGTAGAGATCGTGTGTCGCGTCCAGTGAATGCACCCACACGAGCCGCTCGCCGGTCGAGGAATCCGTTACCGCTCGCGCCTCTATCAAGCAGACCACCGTCGCGGTGCTGGAGCCCGGAAACTCCAGCACCCGCATCGCAAGCCCCTTCGTCGTGGCTCCGTGCTCCAGCAGGCCCTCAGCCGAGATGCGCTGGTCCTCGTGAAGGAGATCAACGAAGCCATGCCCCGTGCACTGTTCACACGACCTGCCCAGCTGCGTCGCCATCGCGGCGTTCAGGGCGCGGATGACACCGTCCAGGGACAAAAGCGCGCTCGGCGTGGCCATCTGAAGGAGTTCGTCCGAGGCATCCATCGGCCGCTCACTCCCGATCATCGAGCGATAAGACCTCGTCGTCCTTCAACAACTATCTGCCGCAGACCAGGCCGCGTCCACGCAACCGGTCACTCTGGCCTGCACCGGCCGTCCGCGTGTGTCGGCGAACGAACTGGGCATCGACGTCGCCTGGACGGCAAACGACCCCGGCATCTCAGGCCCCGCGTACACCGCGCAGCAGCTCGCGGACCGTCAGGCGGCAGGCGCGGTGTAGGCGGCGACGACCAGGACGGCCACCGCGGCGAACGCGGCGAGCGGGCCGACCCAGCGGAACACCAGCAGGGCATTACCGGTCAGGAGCAGAGCGGCGAGGGTGAGCACGACGGCCCGGTCTTGGCCGCGGCGCATGAACTCTCACTCCTGGAGACGTGCAAAACGTGGGCGGGGTCAGGTCCGCCTTGCGGCATCCGCCCGGCACCTGACCTGTGGGCACGATCCGCGACATGGTCCCGCCGCCGTACTCCCGGTACCGAGTGACATCCCGGCCGACCCCAACCACACATGACGTCACCTGCTCCCCCTTGCGCAGGTAGCGCACGACCGGCGAGGACGTCGTCGCGACCGGCGCCTCGTTCCCCGCAGGCCTGTGCACCCCGATCTTCTGCACGGCCTGCCAGGCCGACGCACACGGCGCGGACACAGGCGAGGCGGCGGGAGCCGGCGGTGCGGCCGACAGGACGGTCGCGAGGACGGCGGCGACGGCGGCCGCCGTGGTGAACAGGCGTCGGATCGCGTGCACGCGCGATCGACGGCGCCGGGCGTGCCCAGTTCCGCGCCGACGGCGAAGGCCCGTCCGCCGTCCTTCTCGATGAGCCCGACGGTCTCCTGGGCGGCCTGCTTGTCGCGGCCGTAGTGCACGGCGACCAGGGCCCCCTCGCGGGCGAGGCCGCGGGCGGTGGCCCGGCCGATGCCGCGGCTGGATCCGGTGACGAGAGCGGTCTTGCCATTGAGTGTGCTGGTCATGCTGGAGTCCTTGCTGTGTTCGGGAACTGGGGGCTTGGTGGGGTGGGTGTGGAAGACGGCTTCGGCCTGGCCGCCGCGGCGCTCGTACGGGTCCTGGTACAGGTGCGCGACCTGCTCGGGGGCGGCCCCGAGGGAATGCTTTCGGGGCCGCCCTCACCGAGCCGGGTGTTGATGGCGAAGTGCGCGGCGCAGATACCGGGAGGCCAGGCGGCCGGGTGGCTGATAGGTGTCAGAGACTGAAGACGAGTTCGGCCTGGTCGCGCCTGGTGGTGTGCAGGTCCCAGTAGGCCGGGGAGATCTCCTCGGGCTGAGCGGTCGGGAATCCGGGGACCGCCGGCGTGCCGATGGACACGTTGATGGCGACGTGCGCCGCCTGGACCCCAGTGCCGTCCAGCTCCCTGTGCAGGTTGATCACCCAGTTGCGCAGGGCCGCGGCGGCGGCGTTGACGTTGGCGATCTGCGGCACGGGGTCGACGGAGCCGGCGCCGGTGGTGAACAGCAGGCTGCCCCCGCCGGCCTCACGCATGGCGGGCAGCACCGCGCGGGTGGCGGCGATCGCTCCGTAGAGCTGGAACTCCATCTCGTGCTGCACGTCGGCCGGCTCAGTGGCGGCCGGCGTGGTCATTACGGTCTGGAGGCCGCCGACCGGGGAGTACTCCAGGACGTCGACGCCGCCGAAGTGTGCGGCTGCGTCCTTGAGTGCCTGGGTGAGGGCGGTGCGGTCGAGGACGTCGGCAGGGAAGACGGCGGCGGTGATGCCCTCGGCGGCCAGCTCGCCGGCAAGGTCTTCGAGCTTGGCCCGATTGCGGGCGATCAGTGCGACGTCGTAGCCGTGGATGCCGTAGGTGCGTGCGATGGCGAGACCGAGCTGAGGGCCGGCACCGACGACGGCGATGGTGGGCATGAGAGAGCCTTTCACTGGAATAGAGATGGATAGGGCTATCCGTTTCGTTTCCGGAAAGACCTATCCGGTTCGCCGTCCACCGTAACACGGGAATCGGATAGGCCGTTCCGGTTTGCTAGTCTGATCGCCATGAGCACCCGAGACCCGCACCCCAAGGCCAGCGCTGACGCGACCTTTTCCGCAGGTCAGTCCAGGCGCAGCGATGCGGAGCGCAACCGGGGGCGGATCATCGCCGCCGCGCGCACGGTCTTCGGGCGCGACGGGCTGAACGCGTCGATGGCCTCGGTCGCACGGGAGACCGGGGTCGGGATCGCCACCCTCTTCCGCCACTTCCCCCGCAAGGAAGATCTCGTCGCCGCGGTCTTCGCCGACCGCATGAAGGCGTACGCACAGGCCACCACCGAGGCCCTGGCCGACCCCGACCCGTGGAACGGCTTCACCGGATACATCCAGGACGTCTGCGCGATGCAGGCCGCCGACCGCGGCTTCGCCGACATCCTGACCATGAGCTTCCCCGGCGTCCCGGAACTGGAGCAGCACCACGCCCAGGCGTACGAGGGCTTCCTCGAACTCATCGGCCGCGCCAAGAACAGCGGGCAACTACGCGAGGACTTCACCAGCCGGGACCTCGTGCTGCTGCTGATGGCCAACGCCGGGGTCCTCAGCGCCACCGGCGACGCCGCCCCGGATGCCTGGCGCCGCCTGGTGGCATGGATGATCCAGTCCTTCCAGGCCCCGGCCCGCGGCCCCCTGCCGGACCCGCCGGAAGATGCTGCACTGTACGAGGCCATGCGCCGCGCCAGCCAGGACGTCACCGCCCCCGAGACCGGAAAGCGACGCTGAACCGGCGGGACAGGGCGACCGCAGTGAGGCCGCCGTCGTTCCCGGGACGATCGAGCAGGGCTCTGAGTGGACACCGGGACAGGCTGAAACTCTGTGCGTAACTCCGCCTCGGGCGTCCACCCCGGCGACTCGGGAACGCCAGTTGTTCTTGCACGCACGGGCTATATCGAGCGTGGCGGCAGAGGGACGGGAGCACCGGGACCTCCTGCGTTTTTCATTCTAGGTACGCGATCACGCACCCCGCGCTCGCGTGTTCGATTTTTTGTTCGATAGCGTGGCGGGGGAGGTGAGCGCCGGATGAGTACGGAGTCGACGACGCGTCGGCCGGGTCTGGTGATGCATGTGCGCTGCCCGGACCGGCTGCCGCAGGAGACGTACCGGCTGGTCCTGGAGCAGCTGCACGAGCTGTCGCCGGTGGTGGAGGCCCGGCCGCCCACGGCGGCCCTGGTCGACCTGCGGGGCGCGCTGCGCTACCACGGGGCTGCCGCCGCGCACCTGGGGGAGATTCTGCGGCTGCGGACGGTCTCCCGGTACGGCGTCGACGTCCGTGTCGGCATCGGCCCGACCGTCACCGTCGCCGCGACCGCCTCGGCGCAGGTGGAGCGCCCCGGCGGCGTCCTGGCCATCGAGGCCGCCGACGCCGCCGGCTGGCTCGCGCTGCTTCCGGTGGAGGACCTGCACGGTATCGGGCCCCGACAGGCCGCCACCCTCAAGCGCTACGGCGTCGACCGCGTCGGCCTGCTCGCCGCGCTGCCGGCCGCCACCGTGCAGCGCCTGCTCGGCAGAGCAGGCCGTTCGGCCGTCGACCGGGCCCGCGGCATCGACCCCCGCACCGTCACCCCGCGCCGGCTGCCGGCTTCCGCCAGCGTCTGGCACCGATTCCCCCACGACGTCTTCGACGGCGCCGCCGTGCGCGCGGCCCTCCTGGGCCTGGTCGTGCAACTCGGTGCCGAGCTGCGCCGCCGCGGACAGGCCGCGCGCGCTCTCACGCTCACGCTGACGTTCGCCGGCGGACCGGCATGGGAGAAGACCCGCCGCCTGACCGACCCGTCCGGGCACGAGGACGACCTGCGCCGGCTCACCTACCAGCTCATGGACGCCGCGGGCCTGCAGCGGGGCCGGCTGACCGCGCTCGCGCTGCGCGCCGAGGACCTCGTCGACGGTGACCAGGTCGCCGAGCAGCTCAGCCTCGATGCCGCCCGCCAGGCCCGCCTCACCGTCGAGCAGGCGGCCGACCGGATCCGGGAGAAGTTCGGGCCCGGCGCGATCGGCCCGGCCGCCACCTACCGGCCCGCCTCCTGACCACCACGCTCACACCCGCTCAAGGCACCGCGCCGGCACCTGCCCGCCGGGGACCACCCGCCACAGGCTGCCGCCGCACTCGCTGTAGTGCGACCACCCGCCCCGGCCGACGGCGGCGATGCACGACGTCACCCGCTCGCCGCGGCGCAGGTGCCGCACGATCCGGGAACGCGTCGTCGCGACCGGTCCTCGTTCCAGGCCGGCTTGCGTACCAAGACGCGCTGGACGGCCTTCCATGTACCGGCGCCCGGCGTGGTTCCGGCGGCCACGGCCGACGGCGCGGTGCTCGGTGTGGCGCCCAGTGCGACGGCGCCGGCCGCCGTGGTGAGCAGGGCTCGGGTCAGCTGCCTACGGGATCCGCCCAGAGACGACCAAGATCGGAACGAGGCAGAGGCATGGTTCATCGAGCCTGCGCTCTACGCATTCGGGCGCCGACAAGTCGCGGCGGCCCTGCTCAACCATGCGCTGCCGGGCACGGACGCCGAGCAAGCGGGTGCAGAGCGGGCCTGCTACTGCGCCCATTTGCCGCTGCGTGCCGACCGCTCACCGGCCTACGCGCCCAGCGGGAGTCGCGATCCGGCTCTCGACGACTCCCACGACGTGGTGGATAAGTGGCTGCAGGGCACCATCTCACCCGACCGCAACGAATCCTGATCCCGCGCACGCGGTTACGGGACAAGCTTCAGCCGCTGAGGTGCTTGTGCAGAGCATCCAGGCCGTTACTGTAGATTCCGGTGAAGAGATCGACGACTTCTTCTTCCGTGGCTCCGTCGGGAACGAAGCGGCCCGACCACTGCACCTCGGCTGCGTTCTCATTGCCGCTGATGCCGTACACCTGCAAGGTCGACAGATAGTCGACGACCGGGAAGGGCGCCTGCACGATGTGGTAGCTGTAGTACCGCTTGTCCTCGTCGAACGACATGAGCCGTTCCACGATTGCTTCACCGTCGGGGTTCTTGAGGTGTCGTACCCGGCCGCCCGCCGAGAAGGTGCTTTCGGGTATGTAGGGAAGCCAGTCGGGCAGTGATCCGAACCCCCCGATCAGTGCCCATACCCGAGCGGGTGAGGCTGGGACGACCCTGCTCACCGATGTGGATGCCATGTCGCTCCTCCAGAACTCGCGGGCTGGCTGTCATGCCCCGTCGGGCAGTGGTGCCAGGTCGCTGACCAGGCCAGAGGCGCGCAGGTCAGCCCAGAACTCGACGGGAACCTTTTCGTTGAGCGCGGCATGGTCCTCGATGGTGTGGGCCGGCTGCGTCGCGCCCGGGATCACGGCTTTGGCAACCGGATGCGCGAGCGAGAACTGGAGAGCGGCGGCTTTGATGCTCACACCGTGCCTGTCGGTGAGTTCCTTCAACCGGTCGACCTTTACCACGATCCCGGGCGGAGCAGCGACGTACTCGAAGTGGGTGCCGCCGGCGAGGATGCCGGAGCTGTACGGGCCTCCGACAACCATCCCGACGTCCTGCTCCTCTGCCATGGGCAGCAGTCGTTGCAAGGCGTGGGCGTGGTCGAGCAGGCTGTATCGCCCAGCCAGAAGGAATCCATCCGGTTGCGGCTCTTCGAGTGCGAGAGTGATTTCGATGGGTTCGGTGCGGTTGACGCCGAGTCCCCAGGCTTTTATGACGCCTTCGTCTCGCAACTTGGTGAGGACACGAAAAGCTCCGGTGCGTGCCTCTTCGATTTTCTGCAGCCATACGTCGCCGTGAAAGTCCTGTGCGATGTCGTGCACCCACACGATGTCCAAGCGGTCGGTTCGCAGTCGATTCAAGCTGTCCTCGATGGAGCGCTTCGTGGCATCGGCCGTCCACACGTGGAGCATCTTGTTGGGGCGCCCGTAGGCGAAAAGGTTTCCCTTCTCTCCCAAGTCGCGCTCGGTGGGATCCTCTTCCTCGTCCAGAATGACGCGGCCGACTTTGGTGCTGAGCACGTAGTCGTCACGGCGACGGCCGGACAGGGCCTTCCCCAGGCGAATCTCCGACAGTCCTGAACCGTAGAACGGTGCGGTGTCGTAGTAACGTGTTCCTTGCTCCCAAGCGGCATCTACCGTCGCTACAGCTTCTTCCTCGGGAACCGAGCGGAACATGTTTCCGAGCGGTGCGCAGCCAAACCCTATATCTGCCGGAAGTATTTGATCGAGTTTCACAACATTTTCCTTCCGTATGACTGGTGGTGTGCGGAAATCTCAACTCATTCCAGTTCAGCCGGAAGTGTCATGGGTAAATCGTGGGCACCATGCCGCCGTCCACACTCAACGCCGCACCGGTTGTAGCCGATGCCTGCTCGGACGCGACGTAGGTGACGAGATTCGCTATCTCCTCGGGACGTATCAAGCGTTTGAGCAGAGAAGCCGAGGCGCGACCTGTGGACACATATCGGCGTTCCTGCTCGTCGTCCGGTAGCTCTGGATAGAGCCTCGACAGCATCGACTGCACGCCCTCGGTCAGAGTCGGCCCTGGTAGCACGCAATTGACGGTCACGCCCGTACCGGCGACTTCCTGAGCAATACCCCGGGACACGGCCAACTGGGCAGATTTCGTCGCCCCGTAGTGGACCATCTCGGTCGGGGTTTGGATACCGGCCTCACTGCTCACGAAGACGACACGACCCCATCCTCGGTTCACCATTCGAGGCGCGTAGTGACGTGTCAAGCGTATTCCTGAAAGCACGTTGACTTCGAACAGTCTGAGCCAGTCGTCGTCGGTGATCTCGAAAACAGGTTGGATTTCGAACACCCCGGCACTGTTCACGAGAATGTCCACGTCGGGCAATCGACCTACCAGACCCGCGGCCCCCGCTGCCGTACCGACATCCCCGGCGACGCCGCGAACACCCAGTTCCTTCGCAACCTGTTCCACCGTCTCGGGCCTGCGTCCATTGATGACAACGTCCGCTCCGACGGCGGCGAGCCCTCGCGCGATGGCTTCACCGATACCAGAGGTCGACCCGGTGACCAAGGCGCTACGGCCATGCAAGTCGATCATCGTCAGCCTTCCATCCGGCGGGCGAGCGGGATGACGGTCGCCGTGAGACTCTGTGGCCGGCACAGTCCCTCTCCCACTCATAGAGGGCCACTTCGTAGTTGTCAGAAGGCGGGAGGCCGCTCCGGTGTGAGGACTTGAGGATTTCCGCACATGCGCTTGATCACGAAACGTGACCCCGGCACGCCCGGGGTATCCGTGACGCCGTGAGGTCCGCCCCTGCGTTGGCCCACCGGTGACGCCGCCGGCGACTGACACCGTCAGAGAAAAACGGTCCTGGTCAGTGGCTCTCCCGCACTGGTAATCGTAGACATAACCTCAGCAGAGGCGCATCCCGAGAGCCGACGAGGCGACGTCGGGCGGCCTTGTCCACGAGCTGCCGAACTTCCGCTACGGCGATGGGACTTCCGAGGGCCGCGTCATCGAGTCGAACCTTTCAGGTCGCCTGCCGCTCTTCCCGCACGGACGGACGCACGGCGTTCATGAACCAACACGTCGGACAGCCGCCGGGAGTAGCCGTCACTCGCAGCGGTCCAGGACGCGTACGGGTTGACCTGTACGGGCGCCCGCAGCCAGCTTTCGAGTTCGGCGGCGAGGCCGCCGATCGGCTCGTGCTGGTGGTCGACCTGGTCGATCGCGAGGGAGGCACCCTCGACGAGGCTCTGGTGCAGCTGGGCCGGGTGGACGGGCTGCCACACCGTGGATCGGCGGGTGGTGGCGGCCGCCGGGTACCGGTGCAACGGAAGCGTGTCGCCGTCGCGGGCCAGGCGCAGACGGGGCGGCTCGAGTCGGTGTTGCGCCACCATGTCGTTGACGACGTCGAGGGAGACCAGGGCGCCCAGTTCGGCCCTGGACAGGGCTCCGGGAATGTGTCGGTAGCCGCGGTGCAGCGTCTGGGCCAGGAACGCGTCCTGGCCCAGACGCTCCGCGATGCCCAGCTGCGTCATCGTCGGTTTCGGCCCGTCAGTCGTTGCCGTCGGAACGGCCGGTGCGGCCGCCGTCGGACGGAGTCGTCCCGCGGCTGCCGGCCGCGGCGATGGCCCGCCGACCGCGGGATCAGTCCGGCGGACTGCCCCGCTACGGTCGGGGTCGTGCTGGTGTTCGTCGACATGGTCCGTCCATACGTGCCTGCCCCGCGGGATCTGACGGACACCGTCCCCCGCGCCCGCCGCTCCGCCAATCAGCGTGCCGCGCGGCGCATCCAGATGCGCTGCCGGACGTGAGCGCCCTGGAGGCCTGGCGTCTGGCATTGGGCTGGTCACGCGCAGAGGCCATCGAGCGGGTCGCCGCGCTCCACGTGGCCGCTGGGCTGCGGCCACGTGGTCTGACGGACGGGATGCTGTGCCGCTGGGAGCACGATGCGGGCCGGTGGCCGGACGACGAGTACACCGTGATGCTGTGCCGGGTCTACGGGGCCCGCCCCGAGCAACTCGGACTGGACCGCTGCCGGTGGCCGTCGGACAGGACAGGTTCCGGTACGGCGGGATCACACCGCCGCCGATGACGGGCACGGCCCGCGCGAACAGGAGCCGGTGCACATGACCACGGACGCGGGACTGCCGGCGGTCCGCGAGAGCCTGTGCCTGGCTCTCCTCGCCAGTCCCGAGGCCAGTGAGTGCTCCACCAAGTACGGAGATATTTGCACCAGAGAGGTCGGGACAGTCAGTGCCCTCTGGTGAGCATGGCGGTGGTAGGGAGGTGAATCTCCAGCACGACTGCGGTGCCGGCCACGGTACGGTCCTCGTGCATGTTGATCCGTTGGCCAGCTTCGATGTGCGTCCAGTGAGCGGGGGTGAGGGGAACGAGGCGGACAGTGGCTCGGCCGCCCGGCTCCAGAACAGGCATGTCCTCAACCCAGAGCCCGGCAATGCTCACCGAGGCTCCCCCGGTGGGTGAGGGGTTCCCGATGTCCCACATGGGCCGCAGAACACCGTGACCGGAGATTGGTGTCTTGCGTCGAGCCTCTGCGACTGGACGGAGCGTCAGATCCGCCCGGATCATTCCGTTTCGGATCTCGGAGCATCGCCAGTGGCACCAAGCCGCGCTCCGCTCGAGGCCAAGTTGCTCAGCCGCCTCGGCAAGTCGCTCCCAGAACGTCAGGGGCAGCGGTTGCCTGTTGCCGAGTTCCTCGAGCAGGCTCAGAGCGATCTGCCATTCGTCGTGGGCCAGGTAGTCCCAAACGTCTCGCACCGAGATGTCGTTTTCGGTGGCGACCTCTTCCGGGACCAGGAGGGAAGCCGACTCGAGCATCTCGGTGACATCCATGGGGTCATTGTCGACCACGGCGTCAGGCTGCGTCGTCCCGCTCGTGTTCGGTGCCGGCGAGCCGGTTCCTGAGCCGGTAGCTGTGTCCGTTGCTGGAGATCACTGCGCAGTGGTGCAGGGGGCGGTCGAGGATGGCGGTGGCGAGGACCTCGCCGGCGAACGGCTGTCCCCGTTCACTGAAGGTCTTGTGCGAAGTCAGGATGATCGAGCCCTTTGCGTAACGCTTGGAGATCACCTGGAAGAAGGCCAGTTGGCGGCCGCGCCCGGAGCCCGGGACGGCACAGCGTGCGCCGAACTGCTCGCCAGCACGGGGGCGGCCGCCTGAGGCCACCCCCGCACGCCGCCCGTCAGTCGTCGGTCACCGTGATGCGCAGTGGTCCGCCGGGCACGGGCAGGCCAACGCCGTTGGAGTAGCCGTACTGGCTGTACAGGTCACCCGCGTCCGTGAGCGTGAAACCGACCGTGTACACACCGGGCGTCAGGCCCTCGTACAGAGGCACCAGCAACTTGAGCGGGCCGTTCGTCACGGAGCTGATGCCGCCGGACATGCCGCCCACCGGTTCCCCGGATGCGTCGTACACGGTGAGGCTGAAGCGGTTGACGCCCACGAACGACGTCACGTCCAGGGTCAGTACGGCGTTGCGCCGCAGGGTGCTGGCGGGTACGGACGTGACATCGAGCGAGGCGGAGTTCACCACCGGTGCCGCCGTGTCCGGGATCTGGGTGGCGACCAGGTCCAGCACCGGCCCGTGGAAGTCCGTGCCGTACGCCGCCGTGTCACCGGCGCCGTCGGTGATGCCGATCCCCGTGACCGCGCACTTCCTGGTGTAGATGGGCGGCACGGTGGCCGCCACTGAGATCGAGCCGTCGTCCGCGATCTCGGGGTTCTCCGTGACCGACCCGCCGCAACCATCCAGCAGCACCGTCACGGAGGCGATCCCGTCGCGGAAGTCGGCCGGCTTCATGGTGACCGCCAGCCGCGCGGTGCCGTTCCAGTTGTTGTACTGCCCGGGGCTGATGGCGAAGTCGGTCGCCCGCACCGTGCCGTTCTGCGTGACGTGCACCGGGTCCTGGGAGAGGTCCCGGGAGACACTGACGGTTCCCGAGGCGTCGGTCAGCCTGAGCCGCGAGATGGACCAGGACCCGGCGGGGGCGCCGGCGGGGATGGTGACGTCGACCGTGCACCAGACGTCATGGCTGTCGTAACCGGGGTAGTCTCCGCACTGCTGTGAACCGTCGGTGTTCGGCACCAGCCGGAACGTTCCGCTCGCTGTCGCGCCCTGCGGGCCGGCGAGGACGAGCCGCCCGCGGAAGAACCCGGACTCGTCGTCGGTGATGTTCAACCGATACCGGGCGGTGACGGAGGCATCGGCGTTGTACAGGTACTCCGGCTGGTCCACCACCTGTCCGAGCTGGTCGTACGCCGGCCCGGTCGAGTCGACGAGGTGCGTGGCGGTGAACTCTGCACCGTACCGGGCCAGCCCCTGCCGCCCCACGGCCAGCGTGGCGCCCCGGTCGTCCTTGGCCTCGGCCCTCACCACGGCCCATCGGGCCGTGGGCTGAGCGGCGTACTGCGGTACGGGGAAGGCGTAGCTGTAGTGCGCGGACGCCATACTGCCGTCGACCGGGTTCGCCTGGTAGGGCCACTCCGGCTGGAAAGAGAACGTCAGGGCTTGCGGCGCCCCGACGAGACGTCCGTCGGTCCCGACCTGCTGCACGGTGAGGGATCCCAGCATGTCGGTGGCCGCCGTGTCACCGTCCTGGACCGTCCAGTCGATCGTGACCGTGCCGTCGCCGGAGGAGGCATCGACGGTGCTCGACTCGACGGACAGCGCCGTCAGTTGGATTCCGGTCCGCTGTTGCCCGTTGTCCGCCTGCGCTGGTCCGGCCGCCAGCGTTGCGAGCAGCATCCCTCCCACGGTTGCGGCGAGCAGTCCGAATCTCCACGGTCTCTTCCTGACCTTCACGACGAGAGCCCCTCCCTGCACGGTGAGATCTTGCTGAGCCGAGGGATGGTAACAGCGCAGGTCTGGCGACCCCTTGCGAATTTACGATGCCCTGCGGGCATCATGGTGGACAAGACGTCCCAGACTTCGGTCCGTTGGGGTCTCGCTGCGCCCTCACCCGCCAAGAAGACGAGGCTGCCGCGCCAACAATGCCGCGGCAGCCGCGACACCTCCGCGAACACGGAGCGGACAGACGGGCCACGGACCGGGCGAGGGTCCAGGGCGGGACACCTCCGCAGGCGCAGACCAGACAAGCTGGACGCCGACAAGGGATACGGCTACGACCACATGCCGCGACGGTTACGCGACCGGCCCGACCGAACGGAACGGGCGATCGCTCGGCTTCGTGTCGCATCCGCCGCGGTCGGACGGTCGGCCCTTGATACTGGCGCCTGCACGTCAACCTCTTCGTGGCCATTTCGCCTGACGGTTGCGTCGTAGCCATCCGGAGAGAGGTCAGCGGCCGCGATCCGGGGGCGGCGCCCGCGGATATGATGATGGCATGTACACACGGGGGCGTCGGCTCAAATTCACAGCGGTATCGGTCGTAGTCGTCTTGGCCTTGACCGGATTCTCGTCGGGGCACGGGCACGGAAGCCGCAGTCATCACGACAGCGACGGGGGCGGGTGCAGCAGTTCCCGTCAGGATCACGACGCTTCGACGCCCGCATCCGGAGGCAGCAGTTCGCACGGGGGTGATGCACACGCCAGCACGCCCAGCGGTTCCTACCCTTCACACCCCACCCGGCGTTCCACCCCCTCCGCGTCGCCCTCTGCGTCCGCCCTGCCGCTCAAGGACGGCACCGCGGTGCTCGTGCGGTGCGCGAGTGCGGACGACCCGTACGCCACCATCAAGGTCAGGAATCCGAACGCACGCGAAGTCGTCTTCACCACGAAGATCAGCTTCAAGGACCGAAACGGCTTCACCTTCATGGACGGCGTCCATCAGGTGTCGGTACCCGCGAAGGGCACGAAGAGCCTCCGCGTCGCCGCCGCGGGTGCGGGAGCGGCGCTGGCCCAGCTCGATCACTGCGAGGTGCAGCCGACCGCCACCGCCGACTGGTAGGCAACCGCGGTGGCAATCCGCGGCGTGGACGGCATCCGGGTCATGGACGACGCGGACACGAACCGGCGAATCGCGGAGGTGACGTGGTGGTGAGGGCGCAGGGCTCCTGCTCTCGCTGCTCGGCCTGAGGCCCTGCGGCCGGCGCGCCGACAGGGTCGTCCTCCGGAGGCTCACCGCGTCGAGGCGGGTTCCGCGTCCGCTGGTCGCGGCCAAAAGTCCTTCCTCAGACGTGCACCGTCTCCAGTAGTGCACGGGTCTCGGCGACTACCCGCGCGTTGAACGCCGGGTCGTGCACCTGTGCGGAACCCCGCATGGGTTGTCCCTTCTCGTCGTAGTAGACGCCGGTGGTGTCCGATTCGTCGGTGAGTATCCGGGTGATCATGCGCGCAGCGGTGCCCGGGTTGGTCCAGTACTTGATGAGCGGGGCCAGCGGTGAGAGCACGTACTTCGACAGCAGACGCAGGAACAGGCCGGCATCACGGCCGAGATTCGTGCCGGGAGCGAAGCCCGGCTCGATGGCGTTGAATCGCAGTCGGGGTGTTTCGCGGGCGAAGGCGAGTACCGTTGCCAGGTTGCACTGCTTGGACGTGGCGTAGGCGTCTCCGCCGGGCAGTTTCGAGCCGCCGGGCTTCCACTCGCCACGCGTGCTCGCGTCGGCGGAGATGTATCGGGCGCCGCGGAAACCGGACATGGTGGCGGCCCTGCGCTCCGGATCCTCTACGGCCGAGACGATGAACACCACCTGTGTGCCGTCTTCGAGGTGGGGCACGAGCGTCTCGGTGAACACGAAAGGCCCGATGTGGTTGGTCGCGTAGGCGATGTCCCAGCCGAGGGCGTTCGTGCCGGGACGGTTGGGGAAGATCCCGGCGTTGTTGAGCACGCCAGTGATCGGAAGGCCGAGCTCGGTGATCTGAGCGACGGCGCGTCGCACGCTCGTCAGGTCCGAGAGGTCGCAGAGGACGGACACGGCCTTTCCGCCTTCGCCTTCGATGCTGCTGCGTACGTCATCGAGCTTGGCGGCGTTGCGCCCGACCAGCACGACGGTGCCGTGTTTGGCCAGTTCGAGGGCGGTGCGGCGGCCGAAGCCAGAGGTCGGGCCGGTGATGACGTAGACCTTGTCGGGCATGATACTCCTTAGATGTCTGACTAGTCAGTCATTGATGGGTGCGCGTGAGCTTGAGGGAGTGACTCGGGGCGGGTCAGCCGATCATGCGCCAGAGTGCGTCGAAACCGGACTGCTTGTGCTCGTCGGCGCGGTCCGGGTCGCCGATGATGTAGTCGATGGTGGCCTCGGCCAGGGCATTGGACAGCGTGAACACCAAAGCCGCCGGGGTGTCGCGCATCGGGCCGTTCGCCCTGCTGCGCTCCAGGATCTCTCCGATGCCTGCCATGGCCCGATTGGCCAACTCGTGGGTGGCCGCCGTGATCTCGTCGGAGACCTGGAGGTGGGCCAGAGTGCGGCGCTTCAGGGGATTGGCCGTTGCCCAGTCCATCCATCGCAACCACATGTGCAGCATCTGGGTGCGCGCATCGGCTGCGGGCAGGCCGCCGAGTGCGGCTGCCCCCATGTCGCCCTTCAACTCCAGGTAGAGCTGGTTCAGCAGATCCGCTTTGGTGTCGAAGTAGGTGAACAGTGACCCGTTCGAGACGCCGGCCTCCTTCGCGATCGCCGCCGTCGCCGCCCCCAGCCCCTGAGCAGCGATGATTCGCGTTGCGGCGGCGATGATCGCCGCGCGCTTGTCGTCGCTCCTCGGTCTGGGCATGAGGACAGTCTGTAGGAGAGTGGTTAGTCAGTCAAACCTAGAGGGTCACTCTTCCCCCGACGTACACCCCATCAGATATCAACGCGGCCACCCGCTTGAGCTTCGGTCGACTCGGTGGCGGTTGATCGGGTCTCTCGCGCCTACTGCGACAAGAAGATCACCCAGGGCAGGCACCACACCCAGGCCCTGCCCTGGCTCGCCCAGCGCCGGGTCGGCGTCCTCTTCGCCATGCTCCGCGACGGAACCTTCTACGAACCCGGACAGCCGCGGCCAGCAGGACTTCGACGGCCGCAGGCACTTGCGCCTGAGCGGCAAAATGCAACGGTGTCCAACCCTCGGCGTGAACAGCCCCCAGGTCGGCGTCCTCAGCCAACAGCGCGCTCAGGCCGTCCACGTCCCAGCCCCCGGCCCCCGGCCCCCGGCCCCCGGCCCCATGGTGCACCGCGGTCCGCCCCAACCGATCCCGATGCGCCATCCCGGCCATCCTCACCCGGCTTGACGAAGCAGATAGGGGCACCCCCGGGGGCCGGGCAGACCTCAGAACGGGGGCTCGTCGTGCCATGGGCCGACCGATGGCTCGGCGGGCGGCCAGGAGCTGGTCCGTTGGAGAACGATGATGGCGTCCTCCTCGCCGCTGCGGCGTGCGGTGTGTGGCGTGCGGCGTGCGGCGTGCGGCGTGCGGCGTGCGGCGTGCGGCGTGCGGCGTGCGGCGTGCGGCGTGCGGCGTGCGGCGTGCGGCGTGCGGCGAGGGCATCGAGGTGGGCCAGGCCGTCCTCGGGGTGGTTCTGGTCGGTACACAGGGTGCTCAGTGTGTGAAGGATCCAGTCGTTCCCGCTGCGGGAGTCGGCCTGTGCGCGCATCACGTCGATCGCCTCGTCGCCCCGGCCGTGCCGGGCCAGGAGGTGCGCGAGCAGCACGGCCGTGTTGGTCCGGTGAGCAGCTGATTCGTCGGTCTGCCGGTACACCGCGATCACGCCCTCGACGTCGCCGCGCTCCTCCAGCAACGCCGCGAGCCGCCGCGCGGCGTGCCCGAGGCCATCGGCCGTCGCGTAGGCCCGCGGTTCTTCAATCCGCCCATGCCGCGCGAGCAGGTCGGCGAGCTGGTCACAGCCGTTGAGCGAGGTGCCATTTCGGGTGTGCAGCAGGGCGACCGCCTCATCGACGTGGCCCCGGCGCTCGCGAATCGCGGCGAGCAGGCTGACTGCCGTGTCAGGGTCCAGAGCCTGGCAGCACCACGGGGAGTGGTCCGCGTCATGCTTGAGGACGTGGCTACCAGCCCACTGGACCCGGACGAGTGGGACGCCCGGCAACGCGTTCTGGCCAGGATCCGCCATCGCTCGGTGATCGCCCGGACTGCCGCTGTACCCGGACTCTCCACAGCGACTCTCTGTGCTACGTCTTCGCCCCGCCGGACGGCGGATGCGGTGCAGCCGTGCTCCTCCTCGCGCATCTCGCACGCGCTCTGGCCGTCCGGACGACGTGGCACACTGGCTGCTCGGCAGCGGTGAACGGGAGGTCATCCGGTTGGGTCTGGAGATCGAGAGCAGGCCGTCGGAGCTGCCGTACATCGAGCGGGTATGGCGCAGCCACAGCGACGAAGTGAGCCGGATGACGTCGGTCGCGGCATCGCACTGGGAGCTCGTCTTCTGGGAGCACCACGGCCAGGTCCAGGCGGCCGTACTGGGTCCAGAACCCAAGGCATGCCTGGCCCCCGTACCCGAGAACGCCACGTTCTTCGGCATCAGCTTCGCCCTCGGCACCTCGATGCCGCACGTCCCGATCAGCCGGCTCGTGGGCAGTAGCGCGGAAATACCCGACGTGACGCGGCGCTCCGTCTGGCTGAAGGGCTCCGCTTGGCATCCGCCCGATTACGACAACGCGGAGGCGTTCGTGCGGCGCATGGTGCGTGAGGGCGTCGTGGACTGCGACCCGATCGTCCCCGCCGTGCTCGCCGGCGCCACCCCCGATGTCTCGGAACGCACCCTCCAGCGCCGCTTCGTCGCGGCGACGGGCCTCACACGGGGCGCCATCCGGCAGATCCACCGCGCCCGCGAGGCGGCGGTACTGATCCAGGAAGGTGCGTCGGCCCAGGACGTCGCGCACCGGCTGGGCTACTTCGACCAGCCGCATCTGGCGCGGTCCTTGACCCGGTACATCGGCCGTACCGCCACTCGGCTGAGCTGTCCGGACAGGTCGGAGCCCCTGTCGCTTCTGTACAAGACCTCGGCCACGACGCCCGCGTAGTTTTCCTGACGTAGCCGACGGGAACTCATCACGGAGGAATCATGCGCAAGGTCGTTTCGGGCCTGTTCGTCTCGCTCGACGGCGTCGCCCAGTCGCCGAACGAGTGGCAGTTCGCTTTCGACGAGGAGATGGGCGCGGCCCTGGGGAAGACGCTGGAGACGGCCGACACGATTCTGCTGGGCCGGGTGACCTACACCGAGTGGGCCGGATACTGGCCTTCGGTGACCAGCGGCGAGGACGCGGGTTTCGCCAAGTGGATCAACGATTCGCCCAAGTACGTCGTCTCCTCCACCCTGGACAGCGTCGAGGACTGGGCGAACAGCGCGCTCGTCAACGGCGATCTGGCGGCCGCAATCGAGGAACTCAAGGCCGGAGAGGGCAAGGACATCACGGTCGCGGGGAGCCCGACGCTGGTACGTTCGCTGCTGGAGCAGGACCTCCTGGACGAACTGGTACTGCTGATCCACCCGGTAGTGGCCGGCGAGGGCCGCAAGAAGCTGTTCGCCGACGATGCCGCCCTCAGGAAACTGGAGCTGGTGAGCGCCCAGCCGACCAGCAGCGGAGTGATCATCGCGACCTACCGTCCGGCGCACTGAGCACTGCTCGGCGCGGGCTTGCCACAGCAGGGTTGGACCGGTCGCGCTGCCTGCGAGCCACGCCGGCGCCGGTGCCGTCCGTGCGGGACCTGAACGTCTCCCTCCCCGGCAAGGCCGGTCCGGTACGAGCCGTACGGGCCGTGAGCTTCGACGTCCACCCCAGGCACATGCTCGGCATCGTGGGCAAGTCGGGGTCAGGCAAGTCCGCGACGGCGATGGGCATCATGGGGCTGCTGCCCGGGTCCGCGAGCGTGTCGGGCCGGGTGCTGCTGGGCGGCCGTGACCTGGTCGGACCTGACGACCGACAGCTGTCCGCAGTCCGCGGCGACGACATCGGCATGGTCTTCCAGGATCCGCTGTCCGCGCTTGCCCCATGTTCCCCGTCGGCCGGCACCACCATCTCACCGGGCTGGGCCCATCCCTCGGAGGACCGCTGTCTCTTCTGCGGCTCCGGGCCGAGACACACATGCCGCAACGGCGGGCGGCCTCATCCTGACGAGACCGCCCGCTGCACCGGTCACCTGCGGCTCCGGTGAGGGTGTTGTCGGCTTGTTCCCGGGCGGAGGCAGAACGCTCCTCGGTCCGACGCCGGGTGTGCATCGCTCCTGTCAGGCCGGCTGCCAGGAGAGGATCGCCTGGTACTGCGACTCGATGCCGGCTGCCGCGATGATGCTCGACGGAACCTGGGCCGCTCCCGTGATGGCATGATTGTTCTGTATCAGGACTTTCTTGTTGTCGTAGTCGGACGGACCGTTCGGCCAGTAGTCGCCCTCGATGTCCGTGGGGTCGTACGTTCCGTCTTCCGCGGTGTAGTTGACGTGTTTGCTGCCCCACGGCGAGACGTTGATGTTCCACACCGCGTTGCCGAGGATCGACACGTAGGTGGCGCCGTTGTCGGTGTACAGGACATGGCCGCCGGAGGTGTTGAGCTGATCGTGGACGACGTTGCCGGTGACCTTCTCGCCGCTCGCCATCGAAGTGCCCGTGATGCCGTTGGTGTAGACGGCACCGCCGTCGCCGAGCAGTGACATGTGGTCATAGATCAGGTTGTTCGAGACCGTGTTGTCGTTCGAGTAGTTCGGCTGTGCGGGCAGGCTCACCTTGTCGGGCCAGCCGCCCCAGCCGATGGAGATCGCCGTGTAGGGCACGTGGTCGATCTGGTTGTGGGTGATGGTCGACGTCTCGATGTATCCGGCGTCGATGGCGACCCCGCCGTGGTATTCGGCGGCGGTGTCGTAGAAGTGGCTGTCTTTGACGGTTATCCCGCTGGTGTGCTGTAGCGAGTTGCTGGGCTGTGGGATGTCCACGCCGCCCAGGTCGAGGCCGTTGCCGGAGATGTCGGTGAACACGCATGCGGTGACGGTGTCGTTCTGCGAGCCGTTGCCGAGATCCAGTCCGGCCGCGCCGAGATGGACGAAGTAGTCGTGGTCGAAGTGGATGCTGCTGTCATAGGTGAACCGCACCGCGCCGGGCATCTTCGTCCAGTTGCCGTAGGGGCAGGTGCCGCCTGACACGAACGTGCACAGTCCCTGGGTGGCATAGCCCGTGCTCCCGGTGACCTGGTACGTCGCCTGGATCTCCGAGAAACCCGTGCCGGTGTTGGAGGTCGTGTAGTTCGCGTAGCTGAACTGGATGCCCTGGAAGCCGACGTGGCTGGGCTCGTCCGAGGACTTTCCGGAGGTCGCCATCAAGGTGTCCAGCGAGGGCGCCTCGACGTCCGCGGTGGCCAGGTTCTCCCCGGAGCGGGGAATGTAGTAGAACCGGTGCTCGGTCCTGTCCAGGTAGAACTCGCCCGGCTTGTCGAGGAGTTCGTAGGCGTTCTCCACCGCCGTCGGCGCCTCGGTGATCGACTTGCGGCCGACCAGGTTGTAGGTGCGGCCCGAGTCGTCGGTACGCATGACCCGCTGGGTGGAGTTGTTCCAGCAGGGCTGGGCCATGGTGATGGTGGTACTGGTGACCGAGGCGACCGGGCAGCGCGGCTCGGTCCACAGTCCGAGTCCGCCCCGGTAGACGAACTCCATCGCCGACGGATTGCGCCAGTCGGCCATCGGGTCACCGGACGCCGTGGTGTATCCGGTCGCCGTCTGCTTCACCGACACCGGCAGAGCGCCGGTCGCACGCTGGGCGCGCACACCGTCCACGTACAGTTGCCGGGTGTCCAGCCCTGCGGGGGCCGGGGCGGCCCAGATGCTGCTGCCCGCGCCGGTCCGCGCCCAACCGGTGATCTGGACACCGCCGCTGACGACCGGGGACTCTCCGGACGCCGCCTTCCACCAGACGGTACCGGCCGTACCGCCGCCGGAGTCCGCAGCGGTGAAAGTCAGCGTCTTGGCCAGCCTGTAGACGCCCCCGGCCAAGGTCACGGTGATCGGTCCGGACGTCGACCTGTCGATCGCGCGGACCGCCGTCTGCGCCTTGGTCAGCGTCCGGAAGGGAGCATCGGCACTGGTCCCCGGGTTGCTGTCACTGCCTCCGGGCGAGACGAAGTAGGTGACCGCACTCGACGCGCGTGCGGGCAGGGTGAGCGCCCCGACGGCCAGGAGCGTGCACAGAAAGGCCGCGACGATCCTGTAAGGCCCGATGAATAAGCGGAACGCATGGGCGGGTTGCGCGAAGCGCACCCGGTGTCTGCTTGTAAACATGCAGGCAAAGTAGAAGCATGATCTTGAGGCGTCAATGACGAGAGATGGAAACATCGGATCAATACTCGGGTGCGTCGACCTCATCGAAGGCGCGAGGGCCGCCAGAGTGCCGCAGTTCGTGCACACGTCCGTCACCGGCGCCGGCCAGCACACCGAGACTCCCGGCCGGGCCGGAGGCCGCTGGGCATTGATGGAACCCACCCTGGGCGCCAAGAGCGCGATCCAGGACCGGGTCCGCGCGGCCGGCTTCCCCGCCTGGTGAGCGTCCTGAACCCCGAGACCCAGCTGTCCCTGGTCGCGGTGGACGACATCGGCAGGGCAGCTGCCGCGGTCATCACCGCGCCGGAGCGATTCGCCGGGGTCGAAATGGAGTTGGCGAGCGACTACCCGTCGATGACGGAAATCGCCGAGGTCCTCTCACGTGCTCTGGGCACGCAACTGCCCGCGCAGGACATGACCGAGGAGGCAGGACATGACCGAGGAGGAAGCCCTCGCCACCGGAATGCCGGCGACGGGCGCCACCCACGAGTGGCTGAACGTGGCCGGCCAGCCGGGCCGCCCGCAGTACGCGACGGACCTCGGCATCCCAGTCACCGGCTTCGAGGAATGGACGCAGCAGCACATGCGGCCCACCGCCTGGTCCGTCACAGGTGGGCCGGGTCCGCTCCGGCTACGACGCCCCCCATCCTCACCCACGTTTCGATCCCCTTCGAAACGTTGATGGGAACAAGCCCCTTGGACTTACGGTGCTATCCGTCAGCACGAACGGACTGTCGTGGCACGCCTCGTCGCAGCAACGAACCAGGAAACCCAGGGGGACCATCCATGGCCACACGCACTCTGCGCAACGGGCTCCTCGCCGCGCTGGCCGCGGTCGGAATGCTCACCGTCACCGCCCAAGCCGCCTCGGCACAGCCCAGTTCCGGGACGACGGCCGCGGCGCCGCAGTCCGCCTCACTGGTCTACATGACCACACTCGTCAGCCAGTGGACGCACTGGACGCCCGACTGGCACGACTCCTCCCACGCAGGCACCCTCTACGCGGGCAGCAGCTACTTCTTCTGCTACACCTACGGCCTCACGTACTCGGACCTCGGCCGCCAGAGCTCGGTCTGGCTCAAGACGGACGACGACTTCGGCAACCACAACGTGTATGTGAGCGACGTCTACCTCAACGCCGAAGGATTCCGCAACGACATCCTGTGGCTCCCCAAGTGCTAGCCGGAGAGCCTCCCACGGACCCCGCCGCGTTTGCGTAGGAAGAACACGGATACGCCCACCTCCTCGCCGCTGGAGCTGTCCTCGCGGCGGCGTCGGCAACATCCCCGTGCGGCCGTCCGCTGACGGTGACAGCCACCTTCCGCGTGCTCGACCCTCATTCCTCTCCGCGTTCGCAGCCATGGGGCGACCCGGCATCGCGGGCCTGCTACGACATGGAGATCAGTCCAGGGCAAGCACCGCACCCCGCCCGTGCTCCGCCTCGCCGGACGCCGGACCGACGTCCTCATCATGCAAGGGACCCCAAATTCCCGCGTTCGAGTTCGAGCGGTTGTGGGCCGAAGCACGGCGGGCTCTCGGCGGTTCGGCCTGACTCGATGCCAGCCCTCGTCATCAGCCTGACTCAGGCGGGCAGCCGGGGCACGCTGTCGATCAGCCGCTGGGTGTACGGGTGCTCCGGTGCGCCCAGTACCCGGTCGGTGGCGCCCTGTTCGACCAGTCGGCCGCGTTCCAGCACCGCGGTGCGCTCGCACAGGGAGGCGACCACCGACAGGTCGTGGCTGACCATGACCAGGGTGAGGTCGCGCTCCTGCTTCAGTTCGGCGAGGAGGTCGACGACCTTCACCCGGGTCGTAAGATCGAGCGCGCTCACCGGTTCGTCGGCGAGCAGCACGCGCGGGTCGCAGACGATGGCGCGGGCGATGGCAATGCGCTGCCGCTGGCCGCCGGAGAACTCGTGCGGGTAGCGGTCGGCCGCGTCGGCGGGCAGTCCTACCCGCTCCAGGGCGGCGGCCACCTTCGGTGCCGCTGTCGTATGGCTGTCCAGGCCGAGGGAGCGCAGCGGTTCGGCGACGATGGCGGCCACGCGGCGGCGCGGGTCCAGGGAGGAGTACGGGTCCTGGAAGACGCACTGGACGCCCCGCCGGAAGCGGCGCAGCTGCCGCCGGTCGCGCGGGGCGAGGGGGTCGCCGTCGAAGCGGACCGTGCCGCGGGTGGGGCGGGCGAGGCCGAGCAGGAGGCGCAGCACGGTGGTCTTGCCGGCGCCGGACTCGCCGACCAGCGCCAGCGACTGTCCCGGTTCGACGGCGAGGGACACGCCCTGGACGACGTCGGTGCCGGCGCCGCGGTAGCGGACGGCCACGTCGTCGAGTTCGAGTACGGGGGTCATCGGGCGCTCCTCAGGTCCAGGGCGGCCTCCAGCTTGCGGGCTCCGGCGACGAGCGTCCTGGTGTACTCGGCGGACGGCGTGCCGATCACGTCGAGGACCGGCCCCTCCTCGACGGCCCGGCCGTCCTTGAGGACGAGGGCGCGGTCGGCGATCTTCGCGACGACGGCGAGGTCGTGGCTGACGAACAGCACGGCCATCCCGCGCTCGCGCACCAGGGTGTCGAGCAGGTCGAGCACCTCGGCCTGCACGGAGACGTCGAGGGCGGTGGTGGGTTCGTCGGCGATGAGCAGGTCGGGCTCGCAGGCGAGGGCCATGGCGAGGGCGACGCGCTGGCGCTGGCCGCCGGAGATCTCGTGCGGAAAGGCGCGGGCGATCCGGCCGGGTTCGGGCAGCCGGACCTGGTCAAGCGCCTCCCCCACGGCGGTCCGCAGCTGCCTGCCCTTGAAGCCGGTACGTCGGGCGAGCGGCTCGGCGATCTGCCGGCCCACCCGCATCAGTGGGTCGAGGGCGGTCAGCGGTTCCTGGAAGACCACGGCCGCCCGGCGTCCGCGGACCGCGGTGAGCTGTTTCTCGGTGGCGCCGACGACCTGTGTGCCGGCCAGTGCCACGCTCCCCTCGGCGCGCATCCCGTCGGGCAGTAGGCCCAGCAGGGCGAGGGTGGTCAGGGACTTGCCGGAGCCGGACTCGCCGATCAGGCCGAGCCGTTCGCCCGCGTCGATCCGGAAGGAGAGGTCGTCGACCAGGGTGCGGCCGTCGGCGGTGCGCACGGTCAGGCCGGCTACGTCGAGGAGGGTCATGACCGCCTCTGTCGGGTCGCCGGGTCGAGGGTGTCGCGCAGCCCGTCGGCGATCAGGTTGACGCCGACGACCAGCAGGACCAGCAGGATGCCGGGGGCCAGCGCGCCGGCCGGGGCGGTGGTGAAGGTGGCCTGGGCCTCCTGGAGCATGCGGCCCCAGGAGGCGTTGGGCGGCGGCGCGCCGAGACCGAGGTAGGACAGGCCGGCCTCGGCCAGCACGGCGAGGCCGAACTGGAGGGCGAGGTTGACCACGAGGGTGGGCCAGATGTTGGGCAGCACGTGCCCGGCGACGGTGCGGGGCCAGGAGGTGCCCGAGGTGCGGGCGGCGGTCACGTAGTCCTGCGCGAGGACCCGCTTGACCAGGATCCGCACCAGCCGGGCGACCACGGCGCTCTGGGCCAGGCCGATGGCGAGGACGGCGGAGCCGAGGGTGGCCGAGCGGGCGGCGACGACGAGCATCGCCAGCAGCAGTGTCGGGAAGGCGATCAGGATGTCGAGGAAGGCGGCGAGGGTGTCGTCGAGCCATCCTTGCGCGAACGCGGCGAGCACCCCGAGGGTGACGCCGAGCAGCGCGGCGATCAGCACCGAGCCGAGACCGGCCTCGACGGCGATCCGCGAGCCCGTCATCAGCTGGGTGAACAGGTCCCGGCCCAGCTTGTCGGTGCCGAGCAGGTGTCCGCCGCCGGGACCGGCGAGCCGGCCGCCGGAGGTGTCGTCGGTGGCGTACGGCAGCCAGACCAACGAGACGAGCGCGAGCAGCACGATCAGGCCGGTGAGGGTGCAGCCGGCGAGGAGGGTCGCCGAGCGGCGGCGGCCGCGGGCGGGCGCGGTGACCGGGGCCTTGTCCAGGACGTCGGTCGTGGTCATCGGGCGCCTCCCGACAGCCGGCCGCGCAGCCGCGGGTCGACGATCCGCTGCACGAGGTCGGCGACGAACCCGATCAGCAGGACAGCGAGCGTGGAGACGAACAGGACGCCCTGGATCACCGGGTAGTCGTGCTGGGCGATGCCGGTGGCGAGCAGGGAGCCCAGGCCGGGCAGGGCGTAGACGGACTCCACGACGACCGCGCCGAGCAGGGTGGAGGCGAGTTCGATGCCGAGTACGGAGATCACCGGTACGGAGGCGTTGCGCAGCCCGTGCCGCCACATGGCCGCCGGGAAGGACGCGCCGAGGGCGCGGGCGGTGCGCAGGTGGTCGCTGCCGAGGACGTCGAGGGTGGCCGAGCGGACGTAGCGGATCAGGGAGGCGCTCATCACCAGGGCGATGGTCACGACCGGCAGGACCAGGGAGCGGACGGCGTCGGCGGGCGCGGCCCAGCCGTCCTGCGGGAAGCCACCGGAGGGCAGCCAGCCCGCGTTCAGTGCGAACACCGCGATGAGGATCATGCCGAGCCAGAACACCGGTACTGCCATGCCCAGCTGGGAGACCCCGCTGAGCAGGGCGCCGTACCAGGTGTGCCGTTTGTGGGCGGCGACGAAGCCGACGGGCACGGCGACGAGGACGGCCAGCACGAACGCGGCCAGCGTCAGGGGGACGGTGACGTTCAGGCGGGCGGTCACCTCGGGGCCGACCGGCAGCGAGCTGACGAAGGAGGTGCCCAGGTCGCCGCTCGCCAGCTGCCCGAGCCAGTGGGTGAACTGCTCGGGCAGCGGCCGGTCGGAGCCGATCGAGTGGCGGGCCGCGGCGATCTGCTCCGGGCTGGCGCCCACCGCGGTGAGCGCGTTGGCCGGGTCGCCGGGCAGCAGGCGCAGTAGAACGAAGAGCACCACGCTCGCCATCACCAGCGACACCACCAGGAAGGCGAGGCGTCTGAGGAGGTAGCGCCCCATCAGTCCTTCTTCTTGATGTCGAAGGCGTAGAACTGGGAGTTCAGGCCGTTGAGCGGGTAGCCGGAGAGCTTGGTGCTCGCGACCACGATCTGCGGGTACAGGTACAGCCAGTCACTGGCCGCGTCCTCGGCGGTCTGACGGTTGACCTTCTTCAGCAGGTCGGTCTGCTGCGCGGTCGTGGTGGCCTCCTCGGCCTGCGCGACCCACTTCGTGACCTGCTTGTTGTCGTAGCCCCAGTAGAAGTCGGGGTTGCCGTACCAGACCAGGTCGCGGTCGTTGACGTGCTCCTGGAGCGTCGCCGTGAAGTCGTGGTTCTTGTAGACCTTGGTGTACCACTCGTCGGGCGTGATCGTGTTGATCTTGACGTCGATGCCGACCTTGGCCAGCTGCGCCTTGATGAAGGTCGCGGCCGTGGGGTGCGGGTCGTAGTTGGGGGTGTCCAGGGTGAAGGAGAAGCCCTTGGCGTAACCGGCCTCGGCGAGCAGCTGCTTGGCCTTGGTGACGTCGTAGGCGTTGACCTTGGTGAGGTCCTCGTACCAGGGGTCGGTGGGCGGCACCATCGAGCCGATGAGCTTGCCGTAGCCGCCCCAGACCGACTCCAGGAGCTTCTTGTCGTCGATGGCGGCGGAGACGGCCTGGCGCACCTTGACGTCGGTGAAGGGCTTGGCCTTGTCGTTGAAGGCGAGCAGCAGCTTGGTGGTGGAGTTGCCGTCGTTGACCTTGTAGTTCTGGTTGCTCTTGAACTGGTCCAGGGCGTCCGGGGACTGTTCGCTGGTGACCACGTCGACGGCGTTGGTCAGCAGGGCGTTGTTGAGGGCGGTGGCGTCCTTGAAGTAGTGGAAGACGACCTGCTTGTTGGCGGCCTTGTCGCCCCAGTAGCCGGCGAACCGGTCCAGGCTGAGCGCCGAGCCGCGCGTCCACTTGCCGAGGGTGTACGGGCCGGTGCCGTCCTCGCTGGTCTTCAGGTTCTTCGCCTGGGAGTTGATGATCCAGACGTAGGAGAGGTTGTAGACGAAGGAGATCGACCGCTGGGACAGCGTGACCTTGACGGTGTGCGCGTCGGGGGTGGCGATGTCCTTGACGACCTCGAGGTTGCTCTTGCGGGCGGACTGCGAGTCGTCCGCGAGGACCTTCTGGAGGCTGTACTTGACGTCGGCGCTGGTGAGTTCCTTGCCGCTGTGGAACTTCACGCCGCTGCGCAGGGTGAAGGTGTAGGTGAGGCCGTCGGCGCTGGTCGTGTAGTCCTTCGCGAGGAGCTTGTCGACCTTGCCGTCGTCGGTGAGACGGAAGAGTCCTTCGTAGACGTTGCCGTTGAGGGCCTCGGTGACGCCCTGGCCGCCGCCCGCGGTGTTGTCGAGGTTCTGCGGCTCGTACAGGGAGCCGATGTTGACGGTGGCGTCCTTGTCCCAGGTGCCGCCGGAGGCGCTGGTCGCGGAGCCGCCGCAGGCGGTGAGGGCGAGCGCGAGGGTGGCGGTGGTCGCGGCGGCGTACAGGGCGGGCTTGTTCAGTCTCATGGCGTGCGTGCGCTTTCGTGCTGCGGTACGGGGAGGGGGCGTCGGGCGATCAGTGCTGTGCGGCGAAGCCGTCGCGGAAGACGGGGCGCTTCTCACCGGCCTCGACGGGCAGGTGGAAGCGGTTCTGCCGCGGCGGCATCGGACAGTTGTACTGATCGGAGAAGCCGCAGGGCGGCACGAAGGCCCGGTTGAAGTCGAGGACCACCCGGCTTTCGTCGGCGGTGCGCTCCACGAACAGGAAGCGGCCGGCGCCGTAGGTGGTGTCCCCGTTGGTCGGGTCGCCGAAGACGAGCAGCAGGGTGCCGTCGTCGTCGAAGGCGCTGAGGGTGTACTCGCGGCCGTCGACGGTGAGCGTGATGTCGCCGGGGACGACGAGGTCGCGGCTGCCGCCGTTGTCCCGGATGTGTTCGAAGGCGATCCGGCGGGCGCCCGGGACCGGGGTGTAGGCGGCTTCCAGGACCCAGGCGGGGTCGTACGGGAAGGTGTCGACGCCTTCGAAGTGGCGGATGGCGGGCGCGTCGGCGTCCCAGAAGCGCAGGCCGTGCTCGGGCTCGCCGGTGACGAGGTCGGTGCGGCTCAGCGTGGTGACCGTCACAGTGTCGGGCTGCCCGGCCCGGGCGGCGTCGGCGTCGGCCTCCTCCCCCGCCGGGAGCCAGCGGGTCTCGACGAGGGCGAGGTTGCCGGTCGGCGAGGTGAGCGCACGACGGCGCCCGGCACGCCAGGCGTCCCAGTCCTGTCGCGGGTCGACGGGGGCCGGGGAGGCGAAGGAGACGGACACGTCGGTACTCATTCGGCTAGCTGGGGTGGACCGCCACGGAAAGTCACAACGTGGCCAAAGCAAGTACTTTATCCGCCATAAGATCGCCTAATGTCAAAACCCGTCTCGGTCATTGAGACGGCTGATGGACGACGTCACGGCCGTTCGCGCCATGGCCACGGCGGTCCGGGTGGACGCCATTCGAGTCGCATGCTCGCAGTCGACGAGATGTCGTTACTATTGGTAATCATCCGGCTTCGAGGATCCGGTCCCACAGCAAGGAGATCCGTGACGCCCGAGCCCGCGCGCTCGCACTCCCGCCGGACGTTCCTCTCCACGTCGGTCGCGGCCATGCCGACGCGGCGACCAGGGCCGCGACCGGGGCCGTCGGCATGCGGGCCCGGGAGAGCCCGGCCAAGCCGGTCCCGGCGAGCGAGAGACAGAGCATCCGGCCCTTTCGCGTGCACGTTCCGGAGCAGGACCTGGCCGAGCTGCGCCGCCGGATACGGGCGACCCGCCGGCCCGGCCGCCGGACGGTCCACGACCAGTCCCAGCGCGTCCAGTCGGCGACGCGTGCGGGCGGAGCCACCGCGGCGACGCTCGGGGCATGGCTGGTCTTCGAGAACGAGGCCGCCGTCTCGATGGCCGCACTGGTGTGCTTCAAGTCCGGCGAACGGAGCCGGGTGATCCACCGTCCTGGTGTCCAGGGCCGTCACCGAGGTGCCCACCGTGGCTTCACCTCGCAGGACCACCGCGATCTACTCGTGCGGGCTCACCTTCAGCTCGGCGGTCCCATCGTGGTGGTCTGGGACCATCTGAATGTTCATCGCCGCGGTCGATGACGTGCATACGCGGCGGAGCACGGCTTGCTCACCATCGTCCAGCTGCCAGTTGTGCGCCCGGCCGCAACCCGGTCGACGAACACCAGACGATGCTTCGGACCGGCACCGGCCTCGCGACGGCGACCCGCCGCGCCGTTCCCGCAGCGCAGAATCCTGCTGCGCCTCCCCTGCCGGGGCGAGCTCAGCGACGTGTTCGGCAGGATGCCGCCGGGATATGCCCGACAGGGCACGGTGAGACGAGGCCGCGCAGGCTGATGACTTCACATCCAGGGCCCCGCGCCCCACAGCGCCTACGCCTGCCGCCGCTCCCACTGCTCCTTCGTGATCTCGTACCGCACACCCCCGTGTTCGGAACCCTCGACCGTCATCATGTCGTCCGGCGTGGGGATGCTCTCCACGAGCGTCATCCCGAGCTTCTCCATGACGTTGCGCGAAGGGCGGTTCACGGTCATCGTCTCGGCCCAGACCATACGGATGCCGAGCTCGGCGAACCCCTTCGCCAGCAGCGCCTGCGAGACCTCCGTGGCGTAGCCCCGTCCCCAGGCCGCCTGGCGCAGGCGGTAGCCGAGCTCGGCCTCCTCACGCGGGCCGCTGCGCAGCGGACGCAGGCAGAACCAGCCGACGAACGCGCCGCCGTCCTTCTCGTGCGCGGCGAACAGGCCGAGGTCGTGATCCCAACGCTCGTAGCCGGCGAGGATGCCGGGGATGGCGAGGTCGCGGACCTCCTCCGGCGGGGTCGGAGCGCCGCCGGTCAGGTAGCGCATCACCGCCGGGTCGCTGTCCAGCTCGATCAGCAGGTCCGCGTCGGTGGCCGCGAAAGGGCGCAGGATCAGGCGCTCGGACTCCAGGTAGGTGGTCACGGGAGGATCATGGCCGAGACGGGTCGGACGGTCCAGGGAGTTTTCGAGCCGCCTCCGTCACCGGGCGGGGTGCTGGAGGAGCAGCATGGCACGGCCGCCTGCACGGTCACCGCCGAGGACCCGACCTCTGTCGCTCCCCAAGTCGTAAGTCCTACAGCGCTTGAGCTCGACTCGGTCGGGGGTCTCGGTGTCGGCGGGTCAACTACGCAGGGTTCGGCAGGACTTCGGCGAGGAGTCTCGCGCCGGCCGAGGTAGTTCTGGAAGGCAGTCGGCTGGCTGGGTGCGGGGCTTCCTCAGCCGGTGACAGTCCGGCCGAGGCGCTCGATGGTGACGGCGATGGCCGTCACCACGTGCTGAGCATCATGGTGACAGTTCTGCATCATGATCTGCCGCACGGCCTGAACGCGAGGGCCGGTCATGCGGTCCGCTCCGTACCGGCAGAGCTGTTCCACGAGCCGGACGGCGTCGTTTCCGGTGGCAAGGATCCTGGTCGTGGGCTCGGTGGGGTTCCTCCCAAGAAGGATCGCTTCGTCGAACCGGTTCGCGGGTACCTAGCAGTGGGAAAAGCCTTGCGGCAACACATCTGGAGCCGGCGGGACCATGGACAACTCGGGTTGCAGCACTGCTTCGAGAAGTTTCGGCGCAGGCATTGACAGCCCTCCGAGTCGTTCCTACCTTCGCTTCACCGAACCGGTTCGACAATCAGTGCTCGATGAGTTTCACCGCAGTACCCTCTCCCATCAGCCTCTGCGGCCGGACGGTCCGGGGCGTGAATCGGTTCGAGTAAGGAGCCGCTGTGAACATCGGTGAGATCGCCCGGCGAGCCGGTGTCTCGCGCTCCACCGTCTCGTACGCGCTGAGCGGCAAGCGTCCCGTGTCGGACGGTACGCGCCGCAGGATCCAGGAGGTCATCGACGAACTGGGTTACCGTCCGAACGCCAGCGCACGGGCCCTGGCGAACGGCCGGACCAGCACGATCGGCCTGGTGTTTCCGCCGGCCGGAAACCACTACACGGGCATGCAGCTGGACTTCATCGGCAGTGTGGTGGAGGCGGCCGCGGTCTACGACTACGACGTGCTGCTGTCCCCGAGCGGCGCGAACAGTGACCGCTCTTTCCAGCGGCTGCTGGGAGAGCGACGCGTCGACGGCGCGATCCTGATGGAGATCAGGCTCGAGGACGACCGGATCGATCACCTGGCCGCCCTGGACCTTCCCTACATCGCCATCGGCCGCACCGCTCATCCGGACGGCGGCTGGTGGGTCGGCCTGGACCACACCGCGCTGGCGGCGGCCTGCGTCCATCACCTCGCGGACCTCGGTCACCGCCGGATCGCCCTGGTCAACCGGCCCAATCAGCTGCTGCGGGCCGGGTACGAGTCCGCGCACCGGGGCCTGGACGGCTTCACCAAAGCCGCCGCCGAGCGCGGGCTGACCGTACGCACCTACTGCTGCGGAGACGACGCCGCCTCCGGCCAGGCCTGCCTGGAGCAGATCCTGCGCGACGACCCTGCCACCACCGCCCTGGTCACCCTGAACGAGGCCGCGCTGGGCGGTCTGTACCGGGGGCTCGCCCGGGCGGGCCGCCATGTGCCGCGCGACTTCTCCGTCACCGGGATCGTCGCCGCCCGTTGGGCGGAGACCGTCACCCCGCAGCTCACCGCGGCCGACGTGCCGGCGGAGGAGATGGGCCGACTCGCCGTCGACCTGCTGGTGGAGCGGCTCGACCATCCCGAGGCGCCGCCTCGCCACCACCTCCTCGTCCCGCCGATCTCGCTGCGGGCCAGCACCGGCCCGGTCACCAGTACACCGTCCGCCGACGCCTGACCCCGTTCGCCCGCTCGCCTCTTCCCTGCCGGCCCCACGCATCCCGAGCACCCGATACCTGACCGTCGGCATTCGGCATGTCCGCTTCCCGCTGTCTCCCCAGCAACGGCACACGTGTGCCCGAACATCAAGGAATGGGCGCTGAACAGATCTGCCAGACGCCGTCTCACCGCCGCAGCGCTGACCGCCGTCGCCGTGACCACCAGTGCGTCCGCTTGCTCCTCGGGGTCGGGCGGCACCGGCACCAACGGCGCCGACGGCGGCTCGTACGCCATCTGGGATCCCTATCCGCAGTTCGACAGGACGTCGGCCTGGGCGAAGCTGCTGGACGGTTGCGGCACCGAAGCCGGGGTGAAGGTCAAGCGGACCGCGTTCGACACCAGCGACCTGGGCAACAAGACACTGCTCGCTGCTCAGCAGGGCAACTCACCGGACGTCCTCATCGTCGACAACCCCGTGGTGTCGACGCTGGCCGAGGCAGGGGTGCTCACCTCCACCGGCGACAACAAGCTGGACACCTCGAAGGTCGACCCCAACCTCCTTGCCGCCGGACAGTCCGACGGCAAGGTCTATGGCACACCGATCGGCGCGAACACCCTCGCCCTCTACTACAACAAGAAGGTCCTCAAGGCGGCGGGTGTGGACATCGCCTCCGTCAAGGACTGGACCTCACTGACGGCGGCGCTGGCGAAGGTCAAGCAGGCCGGCAAGAAGGGCATCACCTTCTCGGCGATCGGCACCGAGGAGGGCAGCTTCCAGTTCCTGCCCTGGTTCTGGGGTGCCGATGCCAAGCTGACCCAACTCGACTCCCCTCAGGCCGTCTCCGCTCTCTCCCTGTGGAAGAACTGGCTGGACAAGGGCTACGCGCCCAACTCCGTGCTCAACAACACCCAGACCACCAGCTGGCAGGAGTTCGCGAGCGGCGACTTCGCGTTCAGCGAGAACGGCACCTGGCAGCTCGCCAACGCCGACAAGGCCGGCTTCGACTACGGCGTCCTGCCCATCCCGGCCGCCGCAGGAGGCAACGCCGCGGCTCCTACAGGCGGCGAGCTCGTCACCATCCCCGTCCAGAAGGACACCGGTCGCTACGCCACCGCGCAAAAGCTCGTGTCCTGCCTGAGCAACAGCCAGAACCTGCTCCACACCGACACGACCCTGTCCTACGTGGCCCCCACCAGCGACGACCTGGGCACCAAGTACCCCAAGATCTCCGAGCAGATGTGGAAGGCGGTCCAGTCCGCCCTCAGCGGCTCCACCTCGCCCAAGGACGCGCTGACTTCGGCCCAGTCCGCGGCCAAGTGACGTGAGTTCCATGAAGCAGACGACCCGTCCGCCGGACCGCCGGACCGCGGGCGTCCGGGACGGGGCGGCCACCGCCGCCCCGTCCCCGGCCCGCACCAGGAAACGCCGCCGGCGCTCACCGACCGTCTGACCCCCACTCTGTAACCACGGGGCGGCCCGGCACCGCCGAAGCGCCCGGCCGCACCCACCCCGACCTCGCCCCCCTGACACCGTCGCGCGCGAATCACGCCGACGACCGAGGAGCGGGCGGTGTCCACCAACTTTCCGAGTGCGGCCGGAGGCATCGTTTCCCGAATCCGACTGCCATGGCACGTACCGCCCATCCAGACGCCCCGCCCGAAGAGCCGCGCTGCAAGCACGCCCGACCGGGCCGGCCCGGCAGTGGCCGCCGGTCCGGTTCAGGGCAGTCTGCTCCACGTGAGTTCAGCGGTGCGGTCCGCGCCCCACAGGCGGGTGGGGGTGGCGACGCGGAGCACGAGCAGGGGGCCGTCGAAGCTCACCTGCCGGACCTGGGACCGTCCGATCCAGTTCGGGAAGAGGCTGGTGGTGACGTGGTGCTCGACGGTGGCCGGCCCGACGACCTCGAACGGGCCGCCGTACGCGAGATAGCCGGCCGCGGCCCGGGCGAGCTCGTCGTCCGCCGCGTCCTCCAGGCGCGCCGACCGCAGAGGTGGGCGGTCGCCGCGGCCCAGTTGGGCGGACATGTATCCCTCGGGGGTGTAGACGATCAGGCCGTACGGCGTGGGGCCCAGCGGACTGATGACCTCGCCGTCGGTGCTCGTGGCGGTGTACGACACGAGCCGCCAGGCGCCGAGCAGCCTTTCCCGGACACGGTCACGCGCCGCGCGCGGCCGGTTCTCCGTCTCCGTTCGGTCGGTGAGGGACATGACAGGGATGCCTTTCGTTTCGGGAGAGCGGACGGGCTCCGTCCTGGAGGGGCGGACGGAGCCCGTAGGGAGTCGTCGGTCAGTGCCGACCGGGTTCGCCGTCGACGAGCCGCCAGACGCGCAGCGGGTTCGCCTGGCGCAGCGGCTCAGGCAGGAGGTCGTCCGGGAAGTTCTGGTAGGTGACCGGGCGGACGAACCGTTCGATCGCGCCCATGCCCACGGAGGTGAAGCGGCTGTCGGAGGTCGCTGGGAACGGGCCGCCGTGGGTGGTGGCGTGGGAGACCTCCTGAGGGATCGAGAAGGCGTTGAACACGATGCGTCCGGTGCGCCGTTCCAGGATCGGCAGGAGCCGTTCGGCCGCGGCGCGGTCGGCGCCGTCGGCGTGCAGGGTGGCCGAGAGCTGTCCGCGGAAGGCACGGGCCACCTCGAACAACTGCTCGGCGTCGGTCAGCCTCACCAGCAGGACCGCCGGGCCGAAGACCTCCTCGCGCAGGGCGGGTTCGGCCAGCAGCCGCTCGCCGGTGACCTCGTACAGCAGGGCCTGGCCGTCCCCGGCGCGGGCCGGGTCCGTGCCCGTGCCGACCAGGGCGGCGCCGCCGTCCTCCATACGCCGCGCGTTGCGGGTGTAGGAGTCGTGGATGCCGGGCGTGAGCATGGTCCGTGCCGCCGCCTTGCGCACCTCGGCGGTCGCGGCGTCCCGCAGCTCCCCGAAGCCGGGTCCGTCGACGGCGAGGAGGACGGCGGGCTTCAGGCAGGCCTGCCCGACGTTGTACATCGCGCGCTGCACCAGGCCGCCGCCGATCTCCGCGCCGCGGGCCACCAGGGCCGCGGGCAGGACGAACGTCGGGTTGACGCTGGTCATCTCGGTGAACACGGGAATGGGGTCGGGCCGCAGCTGGGCCCGGCGGTACAGGGCCATGCCGCCGCCCTCGGAGCCGGTGAAGGTGACCGCCCGTACCAGAGGGTGGTCGACCAGCGCCTCGCCGATCTCGTTGCCGGCGCCGCGGACGAGGGAGAAGACGCCTTCGTGCAGTCCCGCCTCGGCGACCGCCTGCTGGATGGCCCGGCCCTGGATCTCGGATCCACCGGGGTGGGCGTTGTGGGCCTTGACGACGACGGAGCAGCCGGCGGCGAGCGCGGAGGCGGTGTCGCCGCCCGCCACGGAGTAGGAGATCGGGAAGTTGCTGGCGCCGAAGATCACGACCGGGCCGAGGGCCACCTTCTGCAGCCGGTGGTCCATGCGCGGCGTGGGCCGGCGGTCCGGCTGGGCGGTGTCGACGGCCGCCTGGAGGAAGCGGCCCGCACGGACGACGTCGGCGAACCTGCGGAAGACGCCGGCCGTCCGGGTCGCCTCGCCTTCCAGCTGGCCGGCCGGCAGACCGGTCTCCAGCGCGGTACGGGCGGCGAGCTCGTCCCTGACCGCCTCCAGTTTGTCCGCGACGAGGTCGAGGAACGCGGCCCGCTCGGCGAGTGAGGTGTGGCTGTAGCTGTCGAAGGCGTCGTCCGCGAGGCGGACCGCGCGGTCGACCTCGGCCAGGCCGCCGAAGGCGAACTCGGGCTCGATAAGTCCCCCGGTGGCGGGGTCGAGCGCCTTCATGGTCCCGGCGGTGGCGGACACCCGGGCCGCGCCGATCAGCAGTTCTCCGGTCAGGGTCATGCGTGTGCTCCCTCGAACGCGGCGATGAGCTCGTCCGCGGTGGTGATGGCGTGGGCGTAGGTGGGGCCGTTCAGCTCGTGCGCGGCGTGCATCATCTCGGGCTTGAAGGCGGCGGTGGCGTCGCGCACCAGCGTCACGTGGTAGCCGAGTTCCATGGCGAACCGGCCCGTGGACTCGATGCAGGTGTTCGCCAGGAGCCCGACCAGCACGACGTGGGTGATGCCGTGCTGCTTGAGCTGGAAGTCCAGGTCGGTGTTGGCGAACCCGCTCTGCGCCCAGTGCTCCGCGACGACGACGTCCGCCGCCTGCGGCTGAAGGTCCGGGTGGAACTCACCGCCCCAGGTGCCGCGGGCGAAGCTGTGCCGCTCCATGATGCTGAGCTGGGTGGGGTTGGGGTGGTCCCACGTCTCGTAGTCACCCGGCTCCCAGCGGCGGTGCGGAACGAACACCACGCGTACGCCCGCCTCGCGGGCGCAACCGATGACGGAGCGCAGGTGGTCCAGCAGACCGGTCTCGTGCGCCATGGACTCCAGGCGCGGCCAGATCAGGCCGCCCTCGGACAGGAAGTCGTTGTAGGGGTCGATCAGGAGAACGGCCGTGCGGTGTGGGTCATAGCTCTGGGACATGGTTCCAGCTCCAATCTGGCTTATGCCTGACATCCAGATTAAGGATTATGGGCATCATCCTGAAAGTCAAGCGCATGACCTCCCACCTCACCTTCGACGTGCTGGTGTATGATGACCGTCATCCAGATGTGTGAGGCGCACCGCGTCGATCCACGAGAGGCAGGCACGGCATGGGCCACTCCCAGGCGGAGAAGGCGGCGAGCCGCGAGCGAGTCCTGCGGATCGCCGCGCGCAAGGTCCGCACCGACGGCATCGGCGGCCTCGGCATCGCGGACCTCATGAAGGAGGCCGGGCTCACGCACGGCGGCTTCTACAAGCACTTCGCCTCACGCGACGACCTCGTCACCCAGGCCGCCGCCGCCGCCCTCGCCGAGGGTTCCGCCAAGATGGAGCGGGCCGCGCGGAAGAACGACCAGGACGCGCGGGCCGGCCTCCTCGACGCGTACCTCGCCAAGCAGCACCGCGACACACCAGGCACCGGCTGCGCGCTGGTCCCCCTCGGCGCCGCCGCCGGACGTGACGACACCGGGGGCGACCTCCACCTCAAGGAAGCCTACGAGCGGCAGGTCCGCGCCTACCTGGACCTGATCGCGGGCCTGGACGATGACACCGACGACGCCGACGCCACGGACGCCAGGGCCGAGGCCGTACTCACGCTCAGCGCCCTGGTCGGCGCCGTGCTCATGTCCCGGGCCGTGGCCGACGAGGGACTCTCCGACGAACTCCTGGAAACGGTCAACGCCCAGCTCAAGAAGCGCGGCCGGGCCCTGCCCCCGTCCGCCTGACCCGTCCGCGGGGACCGGCTCGCTCCGCTCGCGTACGAGGTGCCGGAGCCGGACTCCCGGCACGTCCCTCACGGACGCCGCCGTCCCCCTCACCGACGCCCGGGCGCCGTCCGCGGCCGGCCGGTGCCCCTACCCGCACCCTCGGACCGCGGCGGAATCCCGCCCGCGCGGGGATCGGACCGTTCTTCCCACGCCTGCCGTGACGGCACCCTGCGGGGCGAAGCAGCCGGTCCGGGGAGTCCGGCCGGATCCGCTTCCCGGCTGTGTTCGGGGAGCCCTCGACGGGCGCACAACACCGAGACCGGGCTCCGCGCCTTCCCGCGGGGTTCCAGCCTCGACGCCGCGGCCTGGCCCCTGCAAGCGCGCCGACGCCGTAGGTCGCGGCCGACAATGATCACGCGCGGCGGTTCTTCTCGGTGGAATCGGGTGACTTCCTGTGGGAGGGTCTCGCACGTGATCAGTCAGGATGGCGTCCGGGTCCGCGAGCTCGTACTCGTGGAGGGAGTTCGCCCTGCGGACGTTGTGCGTGCTCATCGCGAAGCGCTTGACGTGCTGCGTTCAAGCATCGACACAGCCCATATCGACGCCTACAGCGATGACGCCTGGCCGACGGAAGTCCTGCCCTCGTACGAGCACGCGCTGTCACTGGCTCGGCAGGAGGTCGTGAGCGGTGCCCGGTCCAGGCGGTCCGATCCTGGAATGGGGATCGACCTCGATGTCCGAGACGACGGGCACTTCAAGGTGCTGACGGACTTGGCACCCTACACAATCCACGCCGAAGGCCGGCGGCACGGCCGACTGGTCTTCAGCGCCAGCGACTCGGGAACGGCCCTGTGGATTGAGGTCACGCAGGAACAGGAAGCAGAGCTACTGTCCCGGTTGGGTCGGCTCGGGATCCCATCGGATGTTCTCACTGCCCTGCCCCCTGGGCGCTGAGTACCTGCCAGTCAGGGCTCGCGAAGCCAGAGGCTCAGCCAGGCAATCCGCAGCCCGGCCCGGTAGGTCCGCGGGCTTGTTGGAGTGGGTTGCCGGCCGCTGCCGCACGGTACTGCCGAGTCGGCTGAAGCACCTCTCAACGACGTTGCGGCACTTGTACGCCTCCGCGTCGAAGGCGGGTGGTCGGCCGTCGCAGAAGGCTCGACGGAGCCCATTGGCCCCTACCGGCGCCTGGCCCCGGACTACGAGACCGGCGCGGCCCACTCCGAAACCATGATCCGCCGGACAAGGATCGGCAGCATGGTCCGCCGACTCACCCGGGGCCGCTCGGCAACCCGACCAGGTCCTCGACCGCTCTCACGCGTCGTCGGCCGACACAGCGCACGTCCCCTCACGTGTCGCACAACCCGCCCCACGGCGCGCTGAACCCGAGCCGGTTCGGGTAGAACTCGGCCCAGTCGTCCTGCTCCTCTCCGGGCCCACGCCGTCGGCACCAACCAGCAGTTCGGCCTGCCGACCTGACGGGGCAGAAGGCAGTAAGGACCCCCTGCAAAATGCTCCGTCGCACACGCGTGTGACGGAGCGCGGCGCACTGCGAGTGAGCGCAGGACGCGCGCAGGTCGCATTGCGACGGAGGGCCAGGTGTTACGCGCGTAAATTCTGCGACCGACGGCTTGCCGACAGCCTCTGGGGTCACGATACTTCAGAATTGAACTTGTCAGGAGCACGTCCAGCCTGTCCAACCGGCGGGCCCGTATGCCGCACCCACTCGCCCCTCTGACCCGCATCCCCCCACAGGAGGAACGCATGCGGATCAAGAAGCCCAGCACCGCGAGACGCACGGAACCGATCGCCACAGCGCCCGGCCCGATGACGGCAACCACCCCGACGACCCTCCCCATCACCCGCACGGACGGATCTCCGCCGAGGATCAGCCCGCCCTCCCGCGACCATGCGGCGGGAGCACCTCACGGAGGCCGCCGACCCGCCACCGTCGCGTGCGCACCTCGACTCCCACTTCAAGGCCCGTGACCGGCATACCGAACCCGTACGGCACCGGCATGCACTGACGGCCGCCCTGCCGCGCCCTCGCGGCACGCACACCACCCCCACCGGCCCGCCGGGGGTGTCTCACCGCCCTCTCGCGGCGGCCCTCCCTGTTCACCGGCGCCCTGGTCCCGCTCCCCCGAGACCGGAGCGCGAAGGCGGAGTGCCGCAAGAGGGTTGACCTGTCATGCACACAGCAAACTCACGCTCCTTTCGTGCGCCACCCGATGGAATCCGACATTCCACTTCTGGAGGTCCCGTGAGATCGACCAAGTCGCTGTCCCTGCTCGCAGCTCTGGGCGCCGCAGCCCTCATCGGCCTGGGCCTGGCCGCTCCCGCCGAGGCCGCCGGACCGGTGTACGTCGCGCTCGGCGACTCGTACTCCGCCGGCAACGGCGCGGGCAACTACGACAGCGCGAGCGGCAGCTGCCACCGCAGCCTCAGCTCCTACCCCTACCTCTGGAAGAACGCGCACGCCCCGTCGTCCTTCGCGGACACGGCCTGCTCCGGCGCTGTCACCACCGACGTGACGAACTCCCAGCTCGGCCCCCTCAACTCCGCGACCACGCTGGTCTCCGTCACCATCGGCGGGAACGACGCGGGCTTCGCCGACGTCATGACGGCCTGCGCCACGGATTCGGACTCCGACTGCGTCAACAGGGTCAACCAGGCGGAGACGTTTGCGCAAAACACCCTGCCCGCCCGCCTCGACGCCACCTACGCCGCGATCCGCGCCAAGGCCCCCAACGCCAAGGTGGTCGTCCTGGGTTACCCGCACCTCTACACCCTCAACGTCTTCTGCATCGGGCTCAGCGACACCAAGCACCGCAAGATCGACGAGGCCTCGGACGTCCTCGACAGTGTCATCCAGGGCAGGGCCGCCGCGCACGGCTTCGTCTTCGGCGACGTCCGCACCACGTTCAACGGGCACGAACTGTGCTCCGGCGACGACTGGCTGCACTCCATCGTCATCTCGCCGACCTGGGAGTCCTACCACCCCACCGCCACCGGCCACGCGTCCGGCTTCTACCCCGTCCTCAACGCCAACAGCTGACCGGCCCACGACCGCGCGCAGGCACCGGGCTCCCGGGGTGCCTGCGCGCGAGGCACAATGACCCATGGATGCCCGCCGCGGCGGGCCGGGGCGAGGGGGCGGCGACGTGGCGCACTGGCAGGGAACCGACTTCACCGTGGACGGTCGCGAGCCGACCAGCGCCGAGGACCACTACCAGATCGGTCTGCACTGCTGGAACAGCGCGCAGCACCGCGCCGCGGCCCCCTATTTCCTGGAGACCGCCGCCTCCGCCGGTCACGACGCCGCCGTTGAACTCTTCGGGCACATCGCCTATCTGCAGGGCCACTACGCGATCGCGGTACCGCTGCTGCGGCGGAGCACCGAATCGCCGCGGGCGGCCTACTACCTCGGCACGCTGTACCACCAGGGCTGCCCCGAGGCGGGTATGGCCCAGTCGCTCGACGACGCAGCCCGCCACTACCGGGCCGCGGCCCGGCTGGGCGAACCCGAAGCCATGCTGGCCCTGGGCGAGTTGTACCTGGAGCGGCTGCTGCCGCTGACCCGGACGCCCGCGGAACACGCGCTGGAGCACTTCCTGGCGGCCGCCGAGCGTGGCCACCCCTACGCCCAGTACCGTGCCGCCGAGCTCTACCGCACCCTCTACCAGGACACCGGACGCGCCGCCGCCCTCTACCGGTCCTGCGTGGACAACCCGATGACCGGCCGCCATCCGCTCGGGTCGATGATGACCCTGCAGAGCCAGGCACACCTGCGCGAGGAGGCGGCGACGCGGGCGGCCCGCGCGGCGCAGCAGCGGCGCGACGCCGTCAACCCCGTGGAGCGACGGGGCGACTTCATCTGAGCGGTGCGGCCGGGCAGTACCTGCCCCACCCCCCTGGTGCCGCGCACCGGCCGGTCACGCGCACGCCAGCTCCCACAGGAAGGCCGAGAGCGTCCGTACCAGCTCCCGCGTCTCCTCGGTCTGGACCCGCAGGGTCTCCGGTACGCGGGACAGCTCCCAGTCGGCCGCATCCCGCGGCTCCTGCCGCTCGGCCGCCCACAGCAGCCGTATCTCCTCGGTGCTGGTCCGCAGCTCGGCGCAGGCGCGAGCCGTGGCCTCCAGGGCCTGCGCCGGCGGCTCCGGGGTTCCTGCGTCGTCGCGCGGCATCGCCTCTGCGGCCCCGGTGAGCACGTCGGCGAGGACGACCAGATGCGTCGCGCGGGCCAGCCAGCCCGGGGCCCGGCCACCCCGCGCGCCGGTGACGGCGGCCGGTTCCCGGTCCAGGGACAGGCGGCCGTACAGGGACCGCTCCCGGGCGCCGGGCCGCCAGGTCCCCTGCTCCCGGAGCACGTCGGCCCGCCGCATCGCCTGCCGGGCCAGCGCGATCACCGCCGGCCAGTCGCCGCGCTCCCAGTCGGGGGTCGCCAGGATCTCCCGGACGCGGTAGCCGACCGTCGCCACCGGCCGCACTCCGGCCGGGGCGGCCCGCGGGAGTTCGGGGGTGAGATGGGCGAGCAGGACGGTTCTGGCCCTGGCCACCGCCTCGACGCCGCCCACCCCGATCCCGCCGTCGCGGGCCGCATCGGGCATCGGGCCCGCCGCCGGCGGAGCGGCCGCGGGGTCGCAGTGGCGCAGGACATCCGCCAGGGGGACCTCGTCGACGAGGATCCCGGCGTCGTAGGCGGTGCGCCACAGCAGGAGACCAAGGGTGTGCGGGCCGCTCCCCCACGGCCACTTCACGCGTGCGCCCGGATCAGCGACGTGCCGCCGGGACGCCGACGCGCCGAAGAGGAGATCCTGCTCCTGGTACCACGCGGTCATCAGGCCCCCCTGACGACAGGCCCGCTCCCAGGCGCCGCACCCGCACACGGCCCGGTGCCGCGACTCCCACCCGTCCGCGTCCAGCTCCACCTCAGCGTCCACGCGACGAACCGTACCCGTGCGGCGGGACGGTGCCGCACACACCGTCCGGGCGTCCGGCAGGGGCGGCGACGTGGACGCGCCGGACACATTCAGCGATTCCCTTTCTCAATGTCATGACCAACAACTGTTGGACCTCTGAATCATCGATTCCTAGGCTCGGCCGAGCAGGCCTTCCGTACGGGAAGACCTCGACCACCTGTCTTCCACACCCCGGAGGAAACGTCCGATGAAGCAACGCACGATCGGCGGACGGACGGTTTCGGCGATCGGGCTCGGCGGTATGCCGATGTCCATCGAGGGCCGCCCCGAAGCCCGCAGGTCGATCGCGACGATCCACGCCGCGCTGGACGCCGGTGTCACGTTCGTCGACACGGCGGACGCGTACCACCGCGACGCCGCCGAGGTAGGACACAACGAGGAGCTCATCGCCGGGGCCCTGCGCACGTACGGCCGGGGAGCGGACGACGTGCTGGTCGCGACGAAGGGGGGTCACCTGCGGCCCGGCGACGGCAGCTGGACCGTGAACGGTGACCCGGCCTATCTCAAGCGGGCCGCCAAGGAGTCGGCCAAGCGCCTCGGCGTCGAGGCGATCGGCCTCTACCAGTTCCACCGTCCCGACCCGCGGGTCCCGTACGCCGATTCGATCGGCGCGATCCGTGACCTGCTCGACGAGGGCGTGATCCGCATGGCGGGCATCTCGAACGCCACCGTCGACCAGATCGACGAGGCGAACCGGATCCTGGGCGGTCGCCTCGACTCGGTCCAGAACCAGTTCTCGCCGAGGTTCCGCTCCAGTCTGCGCGAGCTGGAGCACTGCGCCGAACTCGGGATCGCGTTCCTGCCCTGGAGCCCACTGGGCGGCATCGCGAACGCGCCCGAACTCTCGGCGCAGCAGGCCACCTTCCGCGAGGTCGCGGACGAGGTCGGCGTCAGCGTCTACCGGGTGACCCTGGCCTGGCAGCTCGCCCTGGCGCCCGTGGTGGTCCCGATCCCCGGGGCCTCCCGCCCCGAAAGCATCCGTGACTCGGCGGCCGCCGCCGACGTCGAGCTCACCGCGGAGCAGATTTCCCGCCTGTCGGCGGCCTGAGGTGCCCGGCACCGCACCGCCCACCCACTGATGGACAAGGACCCGATCGTGAAGACGTTCAAACTGCCCGGCACCGACATGGTCGTCCCGAACATCGTGCTCGGCCTGATGCGCATCCAGGACAAGAGCGACGCCGAGGTACGCGAACTCCTCGCCACCGCGATGGACGCCGGCATCACGTTCCTCGACCACGCCGACGTGTACGGCAGCGAACTGCACGGCTGCGAGCGCCGTTTCGCCGAGGCGATGCGGCTGAGCCCCTCGCAGCGCGAAAAGCTGATCATCCAGTCGAAGGCGGGCATCGTCCGCGAAGGCCCGTACTTCGACTTCTCCTACGAGCACCTCGTCGAGTCGGTGGACGGTTCGCTCAAGGCTCTCGGCACCGACTACCTCGACATCCTGCTGCTGCACCGTCCCGACGCCCTGGTCGAACCCGAAGAGGTCGCGCGTGCCTTCGACGACCTGGCCGCGGCGGGCAAGGTGCGGGCCTTCGGCGTCTCGAACCACACCCCCCGCCAGATCGACCTGCTGCGCCGCCATGTCAGTCAGCCGCTGGTGGCGAACCAGCTCCAGCTGTCGATCACGCACGCCCCGCTCGTCGCGCAGGGCGTCGCGGCCAACATGCAGGGCCTGGACCAGTCGGTCAGCCGTGACGACGGTCTCCTGGACTACTGCCGACTGCACGACATCACCGTGCAGGCCTGGTCGCCGTTCCAGGCCGGATTCTTCGACGGGCCCTTCCTCGGCTCCGAGCGCCACCCGGAGCTCAACGCCGTCATCGACCGCCTGGCGGCGAAGTACGGGGTGCCATCCCTTGCCATCGCGACGGCCTGGATCACCCGCCACCCGGCCCGGATGCAGGTGGTCATCGGCACGACCACCCCGCAGCGCGTCGCGGACGCCGCCCTCGGATCGGACGTCCCCCTGACCCGTGCGGAGTGGTACGAGCTGTTCCGCGCCGCCCAGTACATCGTTCCCTGACCGTCGCCCCACCCGGACAGCGGCGAGCCGTACGCTCGCCGCTGTGCGGCGGGTCCACGGGCGCTTCGAGCCGCCCGCGGACCCTGACGGCCGACCGGTGGACCCGGTCAGTAGGAGAACTGCTGGATCTGGCTGCCGTCGCCCGCGTAGGTCCAGCCCGTGCGGGTCGCCGGGTCGAGCTGGACGGCGCGTTCGTGATGCGAGTCGAGCCGTCCGTTGTAGGCCCCGAACTGTGGGTACTCCACGCCGCTGACCGTTTCCACCGTCCTGCCGGTCCTCAGGTCGACGACGGCGATGCGGCCGGTGGCGTTGTTGTCGGTGAAGCCGTACTGCTGGAAGCCTCCCGTGGGTTGCAGGTCCGGGTAGCGGAAGCCGAGGAGCGCCAGGTGGTGCCGGCCGTCGACCGCGAGGGCGACGGGTGCCTGTGCCGTCCCCACGTCGACCGGGTCACCGCCGCCCAGCGGCGCCAGATACCCGGTGCCGGGGAAGTTGACGCTGATGGAGTGGTACCACGTCTCGTAGAGGTGGCCCTCTTCATCGGAGGCGAGGGTTCCGGCGCACGGAGTTCCGCCCGGCCCCTGGGTGACCGTTCCCGTCTCCAGGTCGACTTCCGCCACCGTGCCGGAGCCGCTCGCGGCCAGGCAGTTGACGGTGGACCCGGTCTTCTGCGCGGTGAAGACACCGGTCGTCCGGTCCAGCTCCAGCAGCCCGTAGGGGGCGCCGCCCACCGCGGCGGAGTCGAGCTGGAGAGGTGTGCCCAGGGTGCCGGTCGCCGTGTCCACGGGCAGGACGAAGCCCGCCCGGTCCCCGACGCGGGACGCCAGCACGGCGGCCCGATGGCGTTTGTCGTCCACTTGTCCGCCGGTCACGACGTACTGGTCGTCGACGCGGGCGGGACGTCCGACGGCGTCACCGGTGCTCGTGTCGTAGGTCTCCAGCCACTGTTCGCCGGTGGTGGTCTGCTTGTGCAGCACGAGTACGTGGTGGGAGGAGTCGACGCCGAACACCTCGTAGATCGAGCCGTAGGCGGGGTCGCCGGTGAGCTTGCGCCCGTAGGTTCCGTCGGCGGCGTCGTAGTCGTAGACCGAGCCCTCTCCGGTGGGGCTCTCGACCGAGGCGACCGACGTTCCTCCGGGGACGATCGCGAAGTCGGTCAGGTTGGTGCCGTCCGGGGCCGGTCCGTCGTCGTAGGCCAGCAAGGACGTCGGCGACGCCTGTCCGAGGATCCCGCCGTTCCTGTCGAGGGCGAAGACCCGTACGTCGTAGGCGGTGGACGAGGGCAGCCTGAGCGCCTGCGCGTCGAACTTCGCCGTGCCCCGCGTGCCCTTCAACGAGCGGTGCAGCGTGGCCGGGCTGTCCACTCCGTCGTGGTCGCGGACGGTGCCGTTCTGGTTGCTGACCAGGTTGTAGGAGCCGTACATGTTCGGGCCGGGGGCGGAGAACTCCAGGAGCGTGCCGGACGCGCCCTTGACCCGCGACACGTCGTAGCTCACGGAGAACCGGGGCGCGGCCCGGGTGATCTCCAGCAGATGTCCGGACCCGGCGGACGGTCCGGCGGACGGCCCCCCGGACGGCTCGGCGCCCAGCGCCGGTGCGTCGGGGCGCTGCGCGATGCTTCCGCCGTCGACCCGGACCGAGGCGAACTCCCCGTACAACGGCACGCCCTTGGCGCCGCCGGTGGGATTCTGGACGACGCCGATCCCGTAGATGCCGCCGCCCGCCGTGAAGGCGCCGGCCGGGACGGTGACCGTCCCGCTCGGTGCGGTCAGCGGGACGCGGTAGGAAGCGGAGAAGATGGGAGCCGCGGCCGGGCTGAAGTGGCCGACCCCCGACACGACCAGCTCGGGCGAGCTGACGTTGCGCACTCCGGTGAGGTCGTAACGCACCCGCACCGAGTGCCCCGCCCCGACCACGGGCTGGACCACCGGGGCGAGTGCCTCGTCGTATCCCCCGTCGGTGGGGCCGAAGGTCAGCTCGTGGCGCGCGGCGGCGAGCACCTGGCGGCCACGGCGCACCTCGAAGGTGAGGGAGAGTCGGCGGTCGGTCGTGGCGGTGACGGGCAGACCCGCCGCGGTGAGCATCTGTGTGGGCGTCAGCCGCACCGCGGGAGTGGCGGAGGTGAACTCCCGCTTCCCGATGCGCAGCACGTACTCGATGCCCTTGTCTCCCGTCAGGCCGGTCACGTCGGCACCGATCGTCACCGGTCCCACCAGGCCCTCCCCGGTGGCACCGGAGCCCGTGCCCGGTCCCGCCAGGTCGATGCGGCCCGGATCGGTGGATTCCAGGAAGCTGCCGCCGAGGCCGCCGATGGTCTGGCGATGCGCCACGGACAGCCGCACGATCCTGGCCGCTCCGGTGCCGGCGGGTCCGGTGCCGGTGGCTCGGCCGTGTGCCTCGGCCAGTACGGCCTGGACGGCCGCCGTGACGTCGAGCTGCGGGCCCACGTGCAGTGGCCGGTCGATCTGCGGCGGCGTGGGGACGGCGCGGCCCGTCCGTGCCAGCAGCGAGCGCACGTCGTCGGGTGACGGGTGCCGGCCGGTCAGCCGCGAGGTCTGCAGGACGACCGCGGCGGCGGCCGCAATCTCGGGGGCGGAGGCGGAGGTGCCGCCGCTGAGGACCTCCGCGACGGACTGCGCGGTCTGCCCCTGGTGTTCGAAGGCGGGTATGCCGTCACTGGGCGCCGAGACGTCCACGCGCGTGCCGAAGCCCGAGGAGAAGACACCGGAGCCGTTGAGCCGGGTGGTCGCCCAGGTGCCGGCCGTCGAGGCGGCGCCGCCGTCCTGCGGGGGAACGGACAGCGTGTCGTCGGTGGTCGTGCCGCCCGCGGCGATCGCCCCGGAATCCAGGACCCGGGTGGGCGTGGTCGACATCTGGTCGTCGTCGATACGGGTGGTGTCGGCGGGCTTGCGTGTCACGTCGGTCGGTGTGCTGCCGCCGTCCGGTCCGACGGCCGCGTTGGTGTACAGGCGGGTGCCGTCGTTCGACGAGACGACGACGGTGATGCCGTACTGCCGCACGATGGAGGCGATCACCGACTGCTGGACGGGGTCGTCCTCCAGATAGCGGCCGGGCATGCCGTAGGCGTCGGTGCCGTAGCCCAGGCTGGCGGTGATCACGTCGGGCCGTGGTGTCTGCCGGGCCGCGGCCAGCAGGGCGACGGCGATCTGACTGAACGTCGGCTCCTGCGGGACGACGAGCCGGTACTTGGCGCCCGGGGCGATGCCCAGCAGATCGGAGTCCCCGCTGCCCTGCATCCCCGGGCGCTGCGCCTCGTGCGGGAGCGGCGACATCACGGAGAAGTCCAGGAGCACCTCGCCGAGCGCCGGGTCCTGTCCCTGGGTCGAGCCGGCCGGGTCGAGGGCACCGGTGGCGTCCGCGGTGTAGGTGGGGATCAGCGGCATGGTGGGGACGTCCAGGTACCGGTGGCCGTCGCGCAGGACGGTCGTCGGACCGGTCGAGCCGAGGTCCGGCGTGGACTCGTCGGTGAGGTCGCCGATCGAGACGTTGGTGATGGTCTCTCCGGTGCCCGGCAACTGGCCGAACTTTCGCTTGAGCAGGCTGTAGGCACCGGTGGCGTCGACGCCGCCGGCGTTGAGGAAGCTCTGCGTCGAGGTGGCGAGGGCCGCGTTGCCGGGGATCCCGTCGGAGCCGGTCGTGCCGCTGTGCCCCGCCTTCGGCGTGTCCCGTCCGTCGACGTCGGCGCCGCCGGCCGCGGTCGCGGTTCCCGGTGCGCGCAGGGGTACGGCGCCGGTGTTCATCGGCGAGACGGTCTGGTCGGGTTCCGCGTAGACGACGCCCGGTGTGGCGGCCAGTGTCCGGGCGGCGGCGGTGGCGTCGCCGCCGGCCAGCTGGACTACCTGGACCTTGGACAGGTCGATTGCGCCGGCGCCGAGCTTCGCCCGGGCGGCCGTGTGCAGTGCGCGGCCCTGCGCGGCGGTGAGTCCCGGGACCAGGGGCCGGATGGAGACGGCACGGGCGCGTCGCAGGGCGGCGTTCACCCCGGCGTCGGAGGTGAGCGGGGTGCGGACCCGGAGGTCGCTCCGCGCGCCCTTCGGTTCGCCGGTCACCTGGGCGTCGGGCCCCAGCACCACGAGGACCTGGTGGGGGCTGTCCGCCTTGGTCCGCACGGGATCGGGCTTCAGGAAGGAGCCCAGGGGACCGAGCGCGGAGGCACCCGGCACGGCTGACGGGGCGGGCGCGGCGAGCGCGTCCTTCGAGCCGGTACCGGACGCCGTGGCAGCCGCTCCGGACGCGGCCGCGTACTGCACGGGCGCGCCGAGCAGCAGGGCCGCGATGGCTATGGCTCCGACGCCACGAGCGACCGCTCGTCTCCGCCGTTTCATGGGCACTCCACTTCTTGCGTGAGGAGATCGGGGAAAGAGTGGGCGTCGGCCGTCTGAACGGCGCCGACGCCTGGGGAATCTGTCAACCCGTGGGAGCCGGCACAAGGTGGGGGCCGTGGCGGACTTCCGTCAGCTGGCAGCGATCGGCCACGGGAGCCGCGGGGCGACGCGGTCCGCCCTTGGCCCAGGGGCGGACGCGGGCGGGAGCGGACCGTGCGCGAGGATGGCGTGGTGGCCGCGTCGTGGCAGGTGACGGCCGGTGGAAAGCGGATACCGGAGCTGGAATTGGAACTTGACGTCGTCGGCCTCAGCGACGGATCGCAGCTGGTCTACACCGCCCTGGTCGGGCTGCCCCGGGGTAGCGCCTCCGAGATCGCCGAAGCCTGCGGCATGGGTGCGGCGGTGGCCGGCCGTCATCTGTCGGCCCTGGTGAAGAACGGCCTCGCGATCAGGTCGGCGGGCCGCCCGCCTCGTTTCACGGCCGCCGCTCCGGACGTGGCCGTCACCGAGCTCATCCGGGAGAGCGAGCGCCGGCTCGACACGGCCCGCTCCCTGGTCCGGCAGCTCGCCGAGACGCATCGCGAGGCCAACCGGATCAGCGACCCGAGCATCGCCGTGGAACTGCTCACCGGTCACGAGGACATCAATTCGGCCTTCCAGCGGCTCACCGGGAGCGCCCAGCACCGGATACGCGCCTTCGACCGGCCCCCCTATGTCAACCGCCCCGGCAGCGATCTGGACAACCAGCGCCGGCGGCAGCACACCGGTGTCGCCCATCGCGTCATCTACGACCGGGCCGCCGTGGCGTGGCCGGGCCGGCTCCGCGACGACATCCTGCCGAGCGTGCGGGCCGGTGAAGAAGCCAGGGTGCGGGCGGAGTTGCCGCTCAAACTGGTGATCGCCGACGACCGGTCGGCGATCATCCCCTTCAGTCTCGCCACGGGCGGCCATTCCGTGGCCTATCTCATCCACCGCTCGCCCATTCTCGCCGCGCTGGAAGCGCTCTTCGAGGCCGAGTGGGAACGTGCGACCCCGCTGCGGGACACCAGCCCGCCGGCCGCGCGGAGCGACGGCCCGGACGCCGACACGCGTGCCCTTCTGGGCCTGCTCGCATCCGGCTGCACGGACGCGGCCATCGCCCGCACCCAGGGCTGGAGCGAGCGCACCACCCAGCGCCGTATCCATCGCCTGATGACCGAACTGGGCGCGGCCACCCGCTTCCAGGCGGCAGCCCAGGCCGCCCGCCGCGGCTGGCTGCAGTGAGCGGCGCTCCGGCGTCGCCGCCGCCGTCCACCCTTCGGTCGTCCCCCGGGCCGCTGCGCCCGTTCCGCCTCACGGAAGACCTCCCAGGCGTCCGCCACGACCACGCATCCTGGACATCCACGTCGCCCCAGACGGCTGCAGCGCCGAGATCGATGAATTCCTTGTCGATGCCCAGCCCGTCCGCTTGGTCAAGTTGAAGCCGCGTGCCTGACATCACGCCGGGGTGGCCGACCCGGCGAACACCCTTCTCCCTACGCGCTACTGATCCGGGTGTCTGACGCAGCGTCGGCGACGCGGAGGCCGTCGATCATGAAAGCGGCGAAACGGCGTACTGCCGCGTCACGCGTGGAGGCGGGTGCGGCGGTGAGTCCGCGGCCGGCGAGGAGGATGACGACGAAGTCATCGAACACGAAGTCCGGACGTAGCCGACCTGCAGTCTGCGCGCGGCGGATGATGGTCGAGACGACACGGCCCAGCTCCTCGCGGTGTGCCGCGAGGTCGAGGACGTCGGGGTGCGCCGACATGAACGCGTCTGTGAAGCCCTGGTTGCGGGCGTTGAGGAGCAGGGTGCGCTCGACGACGTCACAGAACCCGCGCCACGGATCCGGGTCGGCGGTGCCGTCGTAGACGATGGAGCTGCACTCGGCGAGCTCTTCCTCGAACGCCTCGAGCACCAGGTCCCGCTTCGTCGGGAAACGGCGGTACAGGGTCGCGGGCCCGACGTCCGCACGCCTGGCGACCTGCCGCATCGTCACCTCCAGCCCGGACTCCGCGAAGAGCTCCCGGGCCGCGGCGAGGACACGGTCGCGATTCTCCCTCGCGTCGACACGCAGCAGGTGAGTCATCCTTCAGGCGATCCCTCTCACAACAGCAAGTGGACGCATGCGTCCGGTTACGTTCGATCGTACGGGAGTCAACCGGCTCGAACCAGCAAGGAGCAATGCATGCGAGCAGTCTCAATCCGTGCCTTCGGCAGCCCGGACGGCATGGAGGTCGTCGATGTCCCTGTCCCCAGCCCGAGCGCAGGCGAGGTGGTCATCCGGACCGCGGCGATCGGGGTCGGCGGAGTCGACGCGGTGATCCGACGCGGCACGCTGGGTGCACTCGGCCCGGCCATGTCTCGCGACGGTCTGGTGCCGGGAAGCGAGGTGGCTGGGACGATCACGGCCGTGGGAGCAGGCGTCGAGGCGTCGTGGCTCGACCGACGCGTCTGGGCGTTCACCGGCGTCTCCGGCGGCTACGCCGAGCACGCGGTCGCGAGGATCGGGAACGTCACGCTGCTTCCCGCCGACCTGACGCCCGTCGACGCGGTGACACTCGGCAGCGCGGCCCCGGTGGCGCACTTCGCCCTGCAGCAGGCGCACTTCGCCAAGGACGAGACCGTGCTGGTACGTGGCGCGGCCGGCAGCATCGGCATCGCAGCCGTCGAGATCGCAGCCCGAGCCGGCGCACGGGCAGTCGCGGTGACCGCGTCGTCGGCCGAGCGGGGCGAGCGGCTGAAGGAGTACGGCGCCACACACGTGCTCGACCGTGACGGGAACAGTACGCGCGCTCCCGAGCCGGCCGACTTCGATGTGATCGTCGACGTCGTCGCCGGGCCGGCGCTGCCCTCGTTCCTCGCGCGGCTCGCACCCAAGGGTCGACTGGTGCTGGTCGGCCTCGTCGCCGGGCCTCCTCCGGCGGACTTCGGGTCGGCGCTGCTGAGCCGGTTCCGGCAGTCGGTGTCGGTCGCGACCTTCAGTCTGGACACGGTGCCGCGAGCTGACCTGGCCCGGGTACGTGCCGACCAGTTCGAGACCGCGGCGCGAGGCGATCTCAGCGCCGTCGTCCACGCCGTCCTCCCGCTCGAAGCCGCGGCGGACGCCCACCGGCGGATGGATGCCGGCGAGGTCTTCGGGCGTATCGTCCTGACACCGTGACCCACTGCCGCCCGGTCTCAGGCTGGTGCACAGTCGCTCGACACAGCGGTGCCGCATCGCCTCCAGGCGCCTGCCGGGCACGTTCCCCACCAGTGACCGACCGAGTGCGGCCGCTGCCGACGAACTCACGGCCGGATCCGGGGGAACGACCGCAGGAGACGTACGGTCAGATCCTGTCCGCACGTACGGAGAGAGCGTTGTCGACCGTGTAGTAGGGCCGCACGACCACGCCGCCGATCACCGCCGCGGGGAGAACGAAGATGTCCTTGCGGTCCGCGACGTCGTCGAGGAGACGGCCGATCCGGACGGAGGTCTCACCGTCGACCCTGACGGACAGGTCCCAGACACGGTTCCCGGGACCGGCGTCGCCGGCCAACTCCCCGTAGTCCACGGTGAAGGAGAACCCACGGCCGTCCTTCTCGGCCACCGGCACGACGGTCCGCCCGGTGTCGCCGCCCCGCACGCGCAGCAGCACGGCCGGGGCCTCACCGACGGTGGCGCCGTGCAGCCGTGCCCTGACGGTCATCGAGCGGTCCGTGACATCGACGCCCTCGACCTCTGCGTGGGCGGTGCGCAGCCACGTCCGCAACGCCAGGTAGCCGTTCCTGGTGACGTACGGGACACGTACGGCGACCGGTGCCGGCCAGTCGCGCAGGTGGCCGTCGACGAGGGTCCGAAGGTCCCGCAGTCCGGGACGCAGTCGCTGCCGTGGCGCGCCGGGTTCGGGGACCAGGTAGACGTCCCACCGGCCCTCGGCGAGCACGGGCCCCGGCTCCAGGACGGCGCACGGTCGGCCGTCCGCCGCCGGCTCCAGGTCGAGGGCGTGCAGGACCTCCTCGGGCTGCCCCTCCTCGGGGCGCAGCCGCAGCAGCAGACGGCCCGTGGCCGACGGTGCCCGCAGCGAGAAGGTGAGGCGGCCGTCCGTGTCTGCCGTGCAGTCGGTGCGGAGGTCGGCCATGGCCGTCGTGCTCTGTCCGGTGGTCATCGCTTTCCCCTCCGTACCGTGCGCAGCGCGCCTGACGCCACGGTGTACGCGACGTCGCGTGCGGCAAAGCCCCGGCTGACCAGGGCGTGTTGTATCCGTCCGCGTTCAGCGGACACCTCTCGCCCGGACCCGCGTGCGGCCATGGCCTCGTCGATCAGGCGCTCGGCCTGCTCCACGACCGGTACCGGGCCGAACCGTCGCGCGTTCTCCAGTGCCCTGCGGCCCATGTGCCGACGCCGCTCCTCGTCCTGTACGAGTTCCAGCAGTGCGGCGCTCATCGCCTCGCGGTCTGCGACGGGGACGAGCCGGCCGTCGGTGCCGTCCTCGATGATCTCGCCGGGTCCGTACGGGCAGTCGGTGCTGACGACCGGCAGACCGCAGCGCATCGCCTCCACGATGGTCATGCCGAACGGTTCGAAGTCGGCCGCGGTCGCGCCGATCGAGCCCTTGACCCACTCCGCCTCCATGGGTGCGGCCGCTCCCATCAGGAAGACACGGTCGCTCAGGCCGAGGTCCTCGATGAGCCGGCGCAGCCGCGCCTGTTCCGCGCCCTTGCCGTAGATGCGCAGTCGCCAGTCCGGGTGGGCGGCTGCGACCGGGGCGAACGCCTCGATGAGGAGGTCGTAGCGCTTCACCGGGACCAGTCGGCCGGCGGCGACGATCACCTTCGCGGTGCCGTCCGCCGCGGGCAGCACCGGGTCGGGGACACTGTTCGGGAGGGCCTCCACCCGGACGCAGGGCAGGCGCATCTTGCGTCGGTAGGAAACGGCGTCCGCCTCGGTGACCGTGGTCAGCACGTCGAGCCGGCGGTAGGCCCGGCGCAGCGCGGTGCGCAGCCGGGGCGAGTGGTTGTCGAGGGTGAGGTGCTCCTGCCCGATGCGGACGACGTGCTCCGGCGCCTGGCGTGCGAGGTGCACGTTGAGCCCCGGCCGGGTGCCGATGACGACGTCGGCGTCGGTCCGCGCCAGATGTTCGCCGATCCGCAGGTCGGTCAGTTCGCTGTACTGCCGGTAGCGGTATTCGGCGGCGGGGAACACCCGAGCCGGTTTGAGATGCAGAGGATGTTCCTTCTCGTGTCTCAGATCCACCAGCGGCCTCAACGACACCCGCGGGTCCAGGGCGAAGTCCGGGCGTTCCCGGTGCCGCAGTACCGAGACGATCTCCACCTGGTGCCGGTCGGCGAGTGCCTGGGCCAGGTTGAAAGTGGTGGTGATCGTGCCTCCGATCCCGAATGCGTTGTGGAGCAGGAAAGAGATCTTCATGGCGGACTAGACCGCGCCGGGGGCGGCTTCGTTGCCCCCTGTTATCCGTCTGTTGTCTTGCACGTCATGTGCCGGACAGACGCAACGGCACAACGCCGGGCGTAGGCGGCAGTCACCCGCAGTGCCCCGTCTCCCGCCCGGGCCGTCGAACCGGCCGGCGCCGAGGACGCGTGGCGGACGCCTCTCACCCGCGATCACCCGCGCGCCTGAGTGCCTGCGCGGGGCGGTGCGGTGGAGGTGCGGACCACGAGCTCGGTGGCAAGTTCGATGTGATGGGACTCGACCTTCTCCCCGTTGGCCAACCGAAGGGCGGTGCGCAGGGCCGCACTGCCCATCTCGCGCAGAGGCTGGCGCACTGTGGTGAGTGGCGGTGAAGCCATCTGGGCCAGGCTCGTGTCGTCGAAGCCGACCACACTCAGGTCCTCGGGAACACGCAGACCTCGGGTGCGAGCGGTCTCGACGGCCCCGAGGGCGATCTCGTCGTTGCCCGCGAAGATCGCCGTCGGCGGCTCACGCAGATCCAGCAGCGCCGTGGCACCGAGCAATCCGCTCTCGTACGTGAACTCCCCGGGCCGGATGTAGACGTCGGGGACCTGCTCTCCGCCCGCCTCCATCGCGGCGCGGTAGCCGTGCATCCTTGCCTGGTTGCACACGGCCATGGCCGGTCCGCCGAGATACGCGACGCGGCGGTGGCCCAGTGAGAGCAGGTGCTGTGTCGCTGCCAGGCCTCCGGCGAAGTTCGTCGCCCCCACGCTGTTGACCCGGCCGTCCGGCAGGTGCAGCGGGTCCAGCACGACCAGGGGCAGCCCGGACCGGGCCAGTTCGTTCAGGTGTGCCGTGGTGTAGACGCTGGTTATCGCGATAACGGCCCGCCGTCCGGCCGAGACCAGGTCGCGGGCCCAGTGGGGGGCACGGGACGCCCTGCTGATCACGACCGAGGCTCCCAGCTCAGCAGCGGAATCGATGATCCCTTCCAGGGTCTCGGCCACGTACGACTTGAGCGCGCCCTTGAACTGCACCTCGATGGTGGGACTCTCGACAGCCTCGATGTGGCGTAGCACGGGTGCGAGATACTCGTGCTGATGGAGTAGTTCCTGCACCCGGGTGCGTGTGTGCGGCGCCACGTCACCGCGGCCGTTGAGCACTTTGGACACGGTCGCGACGGAGACCCCGGCTGCCTGGGCGATGTCCGCCAACGTGGTCCGCCTGGCGTTCGGTCGCATCGGTTCCTCTCACCTGTAGTCCACCCGTCGGGCGAGCCGGCGGGCGAGCCGGCGACACGGGTGGAACCGGTCAACAGTACGGCAGTCTCGGCCCTGAGCTGGACCGGACGGCCGGGTCTCCGTCCGGTACGGCGCCGGCCTACGGGCGGCAAGGGCCGTCACCCACTCCGTGTCCGTGGGCACCGGGGCCACGACGAAGCCCGTGGTCGGCCTCGTGCGCGGGCAAGCCCCCGGATCCCCCGCGAACGCATGCTCCGCGTGGGCCAGTTGCGGCGGGGACCCATCCGCCGTCCCGTGGACGATCACAGACCGGGCCGCTGTGGGGTTCCGCAGCGGCTCGGCAAGGGGGTCTCGTCCTCGTCCTGCACCCGGGGCACCGGCTCCGGTCGGCACCCAGTGACCTGCGCCGACAGTGCGGCAACCAGCGAACCGCCCACACTCCGACGAACGTTTTCGAAACTGTTTCGGTCTGACACCGGATGCTCTTCACGCCATGTCGCCCCAACAGATCCAGCTCAAGAGCCACTGACAACATCCCTACACACATCTTGACACTGCGTCAGCTCGAAACCTAATTTGCACAACCAGAGCTCTGCGAAAGAGATTTCGAAACGTTTTCACCATGACTCGCGAGAAGCCGACGGCTCTCGAGTGCGGAGAAAAGACATGGCGCTCTCCCGACGCACCCTCCTTGGCCTGGCCACCGGCGTACCGGTCTCCGCGGCACTGGCGGCCTGCGGATCGTCCGGCCCCAGCAAGGGCGCAGGCGTGGCCACGTACTGGTATCTGAACGGCCAGCCGCAGGAAGGCGTCAGAACCGGTGCGGTGAACGCGTTCAACGAGGCCCACCCCAAGCAGCACATCAAGGGCACCACCTTCCAGAACGACGCGTACAAGACGAAGATCAAGACCGCCATCGGTGCCGGCCAGGCGCCCACCATCATCTGGGGCTGGGGCGGCGGGACGCTGCGCACCTACGTCGAAGCAGGCCAGGTCGAGGACCTCACCTCGTGGTTCGAGGAGCACTCCGAGGTCAAGAAGCGACTGTTCCCGTCCTCGTTCGGTGCCGCGACCGTCGACGGCAAGATCTACGCGATGCCGTGCGAGACCGTCCAGCCGATCATCCTCTACTACAACAGGAAGGCCTTCGACCAGATCCACGCGCAACCGCCGCAGTCCTGGGACGACGTCATGGCGCTGGTGCCCAGGTTCAACGCGAAGGGGATAGCGCCGTTCTCCCTGGGCGGCCAGTCCCGGTGGACCAACATGATGTGGCTGGAGTTCCTGTTCGACCGCATCGGCGGTCCCGAGGTGTTCCAGGCCATCATCGAAGGCGAGAAGAACGCCTGGTCCAACCCCGACGCCATCAACGCGCTGACCAAGGTGCAGGACCTTGTCAGGGCCCACGGGTTCGTCAAGGGCTTCTCGTCCATCACCGCGGACTCCAACGCAGACCAGGCACTGCTCTACACCGGCCGGGCGGCGATGATGCTGCACGGCGCCTGGTCGTACGGCATCCAGCAGGCGGACGGCGGGGACTTCGTCTCCAGCGGCGCGCTGGGCTACATGACCTTCCCGCCCGTGGAGGGCGGCAAGGGAGATCCGAGCGACACCGTCGGCAATCCCGCACAGTACCTGTCCGTCTCCTCGAAGGCGGGTGCCGAGCAGAAGAAGATCGCGAAGGACTTCTTCGCCACCGGTGTCCTCCAGGACGCCGAGGTGAAGAGGTGGATCGACAACGGGTCCGTTCCCATCCGGCTGGGCACGGAGAAGCTGCTGGCCGCCTCGAAGAGTGCCGATTTCCTGCAGTTCACCTATGACATCGCCAGCAAGGCCAAGGTATTCGGCCAGTCCTGGGACCAGGCCCTCCGCCCGACGGCCGCCGAGACCCTGCTGGACAACATCGTCAAGCTGTTCCAGCTGTCCGTATCGCCGCAGCAGTTCGCTCGCAACCTCAACGAGGTCACCGGCAAATGAGTGCACTCCACGACCATCCGCCACGTCCTGGGTCCCCCGGCGTCCTGACCTGGCTGGCCATGCCGGCGCTGGTGGTGTTCGTCGCCTTCGCGGTGATTCCGCTGGTCGGTGTCTTCGCGCTGAGCTTCACCACATGGGACGGGATCGGCGCGATCCACCTCTCGGGCCTCGCCAGCTGGCGTGCGGTCCTCACCGATCCGGGACTGCCCCACGCGCTCTGGGTGACCTTTCTGGTCATGGCGGTGTCCTGGGCCGTTCAGACACCCGTGAGCATTCTGCTGGGCTCGTTCCTGGCCGGCCGTCAACGCTATCGAGCGGTGCTGGGCGTGGTGTACTTCGTTCCCCTGACGCTCAGCTCCGCGGCGATCGCGATCGCGTACAAAGCGCTGCTGGACCCCAACTTCGGGCTCGGGGCGGGGCTGAAGATCCAGGCGCTCAGCCAGGACTGGCTGGGGAGGCCGGGCCTCGCCTTCGGGGTCGTCGTGTTCGTCGTCTCCTGGCAGTTCATCCCGTTCCATTCACTGATCTACCAGGGCGGCGTCCAACAGATCCCGAAGTCCCTCTACGAGGCGGCGCAGTTGGACGGAGCAGGACAGGTCCGGCAGTTCTTCAGCATCACGCTGCCGCAGCTCAGATACACGATCGTCACCTCGTCCACGCTCATGGTGGTCGGATCCCTGACCTTCTTCGACCTCATCTTCGTCCTGACCGAAGGCGGCCCCGGCGATGCCACCCGCGTGCTGGCACTGGACATGTACAAGCGAGGATTCCAGGCCAGCCTGATGGGACCGGCCAGCGCCATCGCGGTCATCCTGGTCCTGATCGGCCTGGCCCTCGCCCTGCTGCTGCGCCGGCTGGGGGGCCGGGATGCCGGAGCGAGCCAGCTCGAGGGGGCCTGAGGTGCCCACCACGGTGACCGAGCCGCGCCGACCGCGGGAAACCACCCTCCGCAGGCGGCAACGGCCCTTCCCGCACCCGGCCCGCCGGCGCAACTGGGTCGGTGGCCTTGCCGGATGGCTCTGGTTCGTCGTCGTCGCCGTACCTCTGTACTGGACCCTCATCACCAGCCTCAAGGCGCAGAGCCGCTACTACACGAGCAACCCCCTGGTGCCCTCGGCCGGCCCCACACTCGACAACTACCGGCTGGTCGTCGAGTCCGACTTCCTACGCTATTTCCTCAACAGTGTCGTGGTCACGGCCGGCGCAGTCCTCCCGGCGGTCGTCTTCTCCTTCATGGCCGCCTACGCGGTCGTCCGCGGTTGGCGCATGCGGATCCTGCGGGTGATGAACGGGCTCTTCCTCATGGGTCTGGCCATCCCGCTCCAGGCCACGGTGATTCCGGTCTACCTGATCATCATCAAGCTTCACCTGTACGACAGTCTGCTGGCGCTGATCCTCCCGTCCATCGCCTTCGCCATCCCACTGTCCGTGCTGGTGCTCAGCAACTTCGTCCGGGACATCCCGAAAGAGCTCTTCGACTCGATGCGTATCGACGGCGCCTCCGAGTGGACCGCACTGTGGCGGTTGGCGGCACCCCTCACCCGGCCGGCCATCATCACGGTGACCATCTTCAACGCACTGACCATCTGGAACGGTTTCCTGCTGCCGCTGATCCTCACTCAGAGTCCTGACCGTCGAACCCTGCCGTTGGCGCTCTGGACCTTCCAGGGCCAGTACGGCGTCAACGTCCCTGCCGTCCTCGCCGCGGTCGTCCTCACCACGCTGCCCGTCCTGGTCCTGTACGCGTTCGCCCGTCGGCAACTGCTGAGCGGTCTGACCGCCGGCTTCGGCCGTTGACTACGTCGTGCCGCCGGGCCGCCCCGCGATCCGGGTGCATACCCAGCTCCGCCCGTCTACCCGTTCGCCCATCGGTCCCCGCTCAGGGGGCCGACAGGCATGGGAGGAAAGTGAATTCCCACGTGGCTGCAGACAACTCCCCCGCCGTCCCGGTCTGGAACGACCCGACCGTCCCTGTCACCGCCAGGGTCGACGCCCTGATCGACGCGATGACCTTGCAGGAGAAGACCGCCCAACTGTACGGAGTGTGGGTGGGCGCCTCCGATCAGGGCGGTGAAGTAGCCCCCCACCAGCACGACATGGAGGAAGCCGTCGATCTCGACGCGCTGCTGCCCGACGGACTGGGCCAGCTGACCCGCCCCTTCGGCACAGGCCCGGTCGACCCCGCCCTGGGCGCACTTTCCCTGGCTCGCACCCAAACCCGCGTCGCCGCCACGAATCGGTTCGGCATCCCCGCTCTCGCCCACGACGAGTGCCTGGCCGGTTTCGCCGCATGGGGAGCGACGGCCTATCCCGTTCCGCTGTCCTGGGGCGCCACCTTCGATCCGGACACGGTGCGGCGCATGGCGGCCGCCATCGGCCAGGACATGCGCTCCGTGGGCGTCCACCAGGGACTCGCGCCGGTCCTGGACGTCGTGCGCGACGCCCGCTGGGGCCGCGTCGAGGAGACCATCGGCGAGGACCCCTATCTCGTGGGCACCATCGGGACCGCCTACGTGCAGGGCCTCGAGTCCGCCGGGATCGTCGCCACCCTCAAGCATTTCGTCGGCCACTCCGCTTCGCGTGCCGGGCGCAATCTCGCGCCCTCCTCCGTAGGACCCCGTGAACGCGCCGACGTGCTGCTGCCCCCCTTCGAGATGGCGGTCCGTGAAGGCGGCGCCCGGTCCGTGATGAACGCCTACACGGACACCGACGGCATGCCCGCCGGGGCGGACGAGGAACTGCTCACCGGACTGCTGCGCGACACATGGGGCTTCGGTGGAACTGTTGTCTCGGACTACTTCGCCGTCGCCTTCCTCCGAACCCTGCACGGCATCGCGGCCGACTGGGACGACGCCGCCGGAACGGCACTGCGCGCGGGCATCGACGTGGAACTCCCCAATGTCAGGGCATACGGCGTACCCCTCACCGAAGCCGTCGCCGACGGCCGTGTGCCGGAGGCGCTGGTCGATCGCGCGCTGCGCCGAGTGCTCACTCAAAAGGCGATGCTCGGGCTGCTCGACCCCGACTGGAGCCCTTTCCCCGCCGCACTCGACGGAGCGGACCTGGTCGATCCGGCCGCGCTCCGCGGCCGGATCGACCTGGACGGACCGCAGAACCGCGCGCTGGCCCGTGCGGTCGCCGAGAAGGCGGTCGTGCTGCTGAGCAACGACGGCACCCTGCCTCTGGAGAGGCCCCGACGTATCGCCCTGCTCGGCCCCAACAGCGACGAACCCGTCGCCGTACTGGGCTGCTACTCATTTCCCCAGCACATCGGCACGCACCATCCTGCGACCCCCCTCGGTATCGAGTTGCCCACGCTTCGCGAAGCTCTCACCGAGGAGTTTCCCGACGCCGAGATCACGGTCGCCCGCGGAACCGGTGTGGACGACGGAGATCTCCTCGATATCGGCGAGGCGGTCGGGGCGGCGCGCGAGGCCGACGTCGCCGTGCTGGTGCTCGGTGACCGCGCCGGGCTCTTCGGGCGCGGCACCAGCGGCGAAGGCTGCGACGCGGCGACCCTGCGGCTGCCCGGTGCGCAGCAGCAGTTGCTCGACGCCCTCCTCGACCTCGAGACACCCGTGGTCACGGTGCTGCTCTGCGGACGACCGTACGCTCTGGGCCGCGCCGTCGAGGAGTCCGCAGCGATCGTGCAGTCCTTCTTCCCGGGGGAAGAAGGCACGCGCGCGATCGCCGGAGTGCTCAGCGGCCGCACCAATCCCTCCGGCCGTCTCCCGGTCAGCGTCCCGCGCGGGCCGGGCTCCCAGCCGGCCGGCTACCTCGGGGCCCGGCTGGCGCACGCCAGCGACGTGTCCAACATCGACCCGACCCCCGCGTTCGCCTTCGGCCACGGGCTGACCTATACGCGGTTCGACTGGACGGATCTGGTCGTGGACGTGCGGGAGACACCGACGGACGGCGAGTTCGCCTTCGCTTTCACGGTCCGCAACTCGGGTGGGCGGGCCGGCACCGAGGTCGTCCAGCTCTATCTCCACGACCCTGTCGCGTCCGTCGTCCAGCCGGTGCAACGCCTTGTCGGATACACGCGGGTGGACCTCGAACCGGGCGCTGCACGGCGTCTGCACGTCACGGTCCCGGCCGACATCGCCTCCTTCACCGGACGCGACGGGCGACGGGTCGTCGAACCGGGTGAGCTGGAACTGTGGTTGGCCGCCTCCAGCACGGATCGACGCCTGACGGCCGCCGTCACGCTCACCGGGACCGTTCGTCACGTGGATCACACGAGGCGCCTGCACGCCTCGATCCGCCAGGAGCCAGTCGGCCAGGCGTGAACCCGGGTGCGCAGCGCACATCGCGGCGGCGCTGCGCACGCGCGGTCCGGGGCGTCCCCGTACTGGCCTGGCGCGACGGAGACGGGGAACCTCGGTGTCGGCGGCATCAGGGGATGGCCGCCAGGCTCGCGTGGCCAGGCGGGAATCCGGGGTTCCGTCACAGCACGCCTCGCCGGGCGAGGTTGCGCATCAGGGCTCCTACACCGTATGTCCACGGCGCGGCCTGCTCGCTGGGGATGACGGTGTTGACCAGAGCGCCGAGGCGCGGGCTGGAGATCCGCACCAGGTCGCCGTACTCGTGGGTGAAGCCCGCGCCCGGCGCCTGCCGGTCCTCGGTGGGAGCGAACAGCGTTCCGGTGAAGAGCACGAAGCCGTCCGGATGCTGGTGGTGCGGACCATGTGTGGCGGCCACCAGGTCCATGACGTCGCGGCTGATCTCCCGCATGGAACTCCTGCCGCGCAGCACGTATCCGTCCGTCCCCTCGACCCGCAGGTCGACGTCGAGACCGCGGACGGCTTCGAGGTCGAAGCCGTCGTCGAGCAGGCGGACGAAGGGGCCGATCGCGCACGAGGCGTTGTTGTCCTTGGCGCGGGACAGCAGCAGGGCGCTCCGTCCCTCCACGTCGCGAAGATTGACGTCGTTGCCGAGTGCCGCTCCCCGGATCCGGCCGTGCGAGTCCGCGACGAGGACGACCTCGGGCTCGGGGTTGTTCCACACCGAGGTGCCGAGAACCCCGATGTACGCGCCGGTACCGACCGCGGACAGTACCGGGGCCTTGGTGAACACTTCCGGGTCAGGACCGATCCCGACCTCCAGGTACGGCGACCACAGTCCTTCGGAGACCAGCACTTCCTTGGCCTTGGCCGCCTCCGGGGACCCGGGGCGGACGCCTTCGAGCGTGCCGCCCACCACCTGTCCGAGGCGATCCCGGACCATGGCGGCCAGGGCCGGGTCGCCGCCCGTGCGTTCCTCGATGACGCGTTCCAGCAGGCTCCGGGCGAAGGTGACGCCGGCGGCCTTGATCACCTGCAGATCGACCGGGGCGAGCAGGTGCGGAACGTCACGGCGGCCGACCGGTGCCCCGAGCAGGTCGTCCAGGCGCCAGACGTGTCCGCCGTCGGCATCGCGGACGACCGCCGCCGCGTCGTCGCGTTCCATGAGGTCGGAGACGGTGGGTACGACGGCCGTCAGGTCGACGACATGCTCGCCCCGGACCGCGGCCACGCACGGTCCGTCCCACTCGGGGTGATGGACGCGTGCGACGAGCGCGGCTCGGTCGGCGTCCTCCGGCAGGACGGTTCCGGCGGTCAGGACCGGCCGCGGATGCGCTGCTTGCGGTTCCACGATCAACGCTCTCCTGGATTCGAGGTGTGCGGCGCCTGGATCGGTGCTCAGTGGGAGTCGCGGGGGACCTCGTGTCCGCGGTTGCCGCGCAGGAAGCCGAAGTCCGCGCCCTCGTGGGCCTGTTGCACGTTCTGGGTGTAGAGCCAGGTGTAGCCGCCGGTGTACCGCTCGGCCGGCGCGCGCCACGCCAGCCGCCGGCGTGTGAGTTCGGCGTCGTCCACGTCCAGGTGCAGGGTGCGGCTCGGGACGTCGAGAACGACGAAGTCCCCGTCGCGCACCAGGGCGAGTGGCCCGCCGACGGCGGCCTCGGGTGCCACGTGCAGGACCACCGTCCCGTACCCGGTGCCGCTCATCCGTCCGTCGCAGACGCGCACCATGTCCTTGACGCCGGCCTTCAGGAGCTTCGCGGGCAGCGGAACGTTGGAGACCTCGGGCATGCCGGGGTAACCCTTGGGGCCCGCGTAGCGGATCACGATCACGGTGTTCTCGTCGATGTCGAGTTCGGGGTCGTCGACCACCTCGTGGTACGCCTCCGGGGTGTCGAAGACGCGCGCGGGTCCACGGTGGGTGAGCAGGTGCGGGGACGCGGCGGACTGCTTGATCACGGCACCGTCGGGGCAGAGGTTCCCCCGGAGGACGGCGATACCTGTGCCGGCCGGCTGGAAAGGGGCGTCGAGGCCGGTGATGACGTCGGAGTCGGCGCGTTCGGCGTGCTCCGTGTTCTCGGCGACGGTGCGGCCGGTGACCGTGATCTCTTCGCCGTGCAACAGTCCGCCGCGCAGCAGTTCGGCCATGACCACGGGCAGTCCGCCCGCGTAGCAGAAGTCCTCCATGAGGTACTTGCCACTGGGCATCAGGTTGACCAGGGTCGGCACCTCCCGGACGAGGTCGTCGAAGTCCTGCAGACCCAGGTCGACACCGACGCGCCCGGCGATGGCGATGAGGTGGATGACGGCGTTCGTGGAACCGCCGATGGCCGCGTTCACCCGGACGGCGTTCTCGAACGCCTCCGGCGTCAGGATCCGCGAGGGGCGCAGGCCCTCCTCCACCATGCGAACGATGCGCTGCCCCGCCGCCTGCGCGGTCTCCATCCGACGTGCGTCGACCGCCGGCCAGGCCGCGGACCCCGGCAGTTGCATGCCGAGCGCCTCGGCCAGACAGGCCATCGTCGACGCGGTCCCCATCGTCATGCAGTGCCCGTGGGAACGGGCCATGCACCCTTCCGCGAAGAAGCACTCCTCCGCGGTCATCCGGCCGGCTTTGAACTCCTCCTCGAACTTCCACACGTGGGTGCCGGATCCCACGTCCTGCCCGCGGTACTTTCCGTTGAGCATCGGTCCGCCGGTGACCATGACGGCGGGCAGGTCGACGCTCGCAGCGCCCATGAGCATGGCGGGTGTCGTCTTGTCACAGCCTGACAGCAGCACCACGCCGTCCAGGGGGTTGGCCCGGATCAGTTCCTCGACCTCCATCGCCATGAGGTTGCGATAGAGCATGGCGGTGGGGCGCATGAGGGTCTCGCCCGTGGCCATGGTGGGGAACTGCAGAGGCAGCCCGCCCGCCTGCCACACTCCCCTCTTGACCGCTTCCGCGACCTGGGTCAGATGTGTGTTGCACGGTGCGAGTTCGGAGGCGCTCGTCGCGATACCGATGACGGGACGCCCGTCGAACACCTCGTGGCCGAGCCCTTGGTTGCGCATCCAGGAGCGGTACACCATGCCGCTGCGCCCCTGTGCGCCGAACCATGCCTGGCTCCGGCTGCCGGCTTCTCGACCGTCGGTCATGCACACACTCCCGTGGCTGTGACGTGGTCCGCTTCGGGTGTGGCCATGGGGTGGGGACCCGCAGGCCTTACCCTGTGAGGCAATCATTGAATGATTCGATGAATGGCGTCCAGGGGGTGGGCGGACATCGTGATGGACTTCCCGACCATGCACCAGCGCGTGGTCGACGAACTCGGCCGACGGATCGTGGGCGGCGGCTGGAAGCCCGGCGACTCGCTGCCGGTCGAGGACGCGCTGGCCGCCGAGGTCGGCGTCAGCCGAGGGGTCCTGCGCGAGGCGGTCAAGGCACTGGTGGCGAAGGGGATGCTGCACGTGCGCCCGCGCACGGGTACACGCGTGCTGCCCCCGAAGCAGTGGAACCACCTGGACCGGGACGTGCTGCGCTGGAAACAGGCCGAGAACGCCACGGCTCTGCTGCGTGACACCGGTGAACTTCGCCGGATCGTCGAACCCGAAGCGGCCCGGCTCGCTGCCGGCCGGGCCACTCCCGACGATGTCCGAGCCCTGTACGGCCATGTGGCGGCCATGGAGGCCGCGGCGGCGGAGCCCGGCGGCACGGGGTACATCGAGGCCGACATCGCCTTTCACCAAGCCCTGCTCGACGCCAGCGGCAACCCTCTCCTCGGCTCACTGGGCCGGGCTGTCGACGTCGCGCTGGAACACAGCTTCCTCGTCAGCACCCGGACCCCCGGTGCGGTGGAAGCCTCGATGCCGGGTCACCGGGCCATCGTGCGAGCCGTCGAGGCCCGGGACGGCGCGGCCGCGGCGGCCGCCGTACTGGCTCTCATCGAGGCAGCGGAAAGGGACATCGCGCAGAGCCCGATCAAGGGATCCGCTTCGAAACGGCCCGACACCCGAACGACGCGGACACAGAGGTGAACGTCGGCCGGGACGGGGTGTCGGCGCCCCGGACCGACCGCACCTGACCTACGAACGGTCCACGCCGACGGGGCCTGAAATCCGGGCCCGGGGAGACCACCAGCTGATGCTCCGCACTGGCGCCGCCGGTGGGTTCTGACTCCGGTTGCCGATCGGTGATGACACCGGCCCCTGCCGGCCTGCGCTCTGGTGGCGGTGGAGTGGCGTGCGCCGGTTCCGTCAGAGAGGCGGAGTCCTCTGACGGAACCGGACGGGACGGGTGAGTGTCTCAGCTGTGGCCGGTCACGGTGAACTTCCAGTGGCCGGAGCCGACCGTGTAGACGCTCTCGTCGTCGCCGCTGTTCCGCGGTCGCGCACCGGAAGTGGCTCGGACGGTCACATGGGTCTGCCCGAGGTGCGGGACATGGACGGTCGCGGTGCTGCCGACCGGGATGGTGACGTCAAGGGTGGTGCGGTCGCCGTCGTTCGTCCAGGAGCTGGAGACCCGGCCGCGGACGGTCGCGACGGATGCCGCCGCGTGGCGCAGGCCCGGCGGGATCTGCGGGTCGACGGCCAGGGTGCTGTAGCCGGGGCCGGTCGGCCGGATGCCGCCCAGCTGCGTGTAGAAGGACGTGTTGATACCGGCGAACATGGCGTGGTCGTGGCTCTCCATGCTCGAGGCGTAGGTCCACTCCTCCCACGAGGTGGTCGCCCCCTTCGTGATCTCGTAGCCGAAGCCGGGGTAGGTGCGCTGGTCCAGTACCTTCAGCGCCACGTCGGTCCGGCCGACGACGGCGAGCGCGTCCATGAGGTAGCGGGTGCCGAAGATGCCTGTGTCGAGGTGACCGGCGTCCTTGGTGAGGATGGTGTCGACGAGCTGGGCACCGACCTTGTCGACGTTCTCCGCGGGGACCATGCCGAAGGCGAGCGGCAGCACGCTGGTCGTCTGGCGTCCGTCGCCGTAGGTGTCGCCGGCCGCGTTGAGGAACTCGGTGTTGAACGCCTGTTTGATGGCGTCGGCGAGGTCGGTGAAATGCGCGGCGTCGTCGCGCCGGCCGAGTGCCTCGGCCGCTTTGGCGACATCCACGGCCTGAAGGTACGACAGGGCGGTGTTCACCACCGAGACCTCGCTGGTGCAGTTGCCGGCGTTCGGGTTGCCGAGGCCGCCGTTCGCGTTGGAGCTGCGGTCGGGCGGGCACCAGTCGCCGAACCCCCTGTCGGCCGGCCAGATGTGTCCGGGCACGTCGGTGGCGTTGGTGTCGACGAACTTCTTCATCGCCGGGTAGGCGGTCGCGAGTGTGGCGCGGTCGCCGTACTGCTCGTAAAGAGCCCAGGCCAGGGTGATCTGGTCGCCGCCCATGTCGGGCTGCTGTGCGTTGCCCCCGTCGTTGGGGAGCGGAGTGCCGGGCGGCATGTCCTGGAGGTAGTCGGCGTAGAAGCCGTCCATGCCGAACTCCCGGACGGAGGCGTCGTGATAGGCCTGTACGTCCATGCCCGGCGGGGTCCGTTCGTCACGGACCGGGTTGTCGGTGGGCAGGCTCATCGAGTTGTTCAGGATGGTCCACCTGTTGTTCTGCCAGATCCGGTCGAGCAGCGCATCGGACGAGGAGAACGTGCCGGTCGACGCCACGTCGGCGTGCGCCACTCTGGCGTCGAGGCTCTTCGTTGTCGGAGTGCCCGGGTAGCCGGTGACCTCGACATAGCGGAACCCGTGGTAGGTGAAGCGGGGTTCGTACGTCTCGGTACTGCGAGCACCTGCCAGGGTGAAGCTGTCGGTGGCCGCCGCCGCCCGGTTGGTGGTGGTGTCGAGCATGCCGTCGGCACCGACCTCCTCGGCCGTCCGCATCCGTACGGTGGTGCCCGCCGCGCCCTTGACGTGCAGCCGCTCCCAGCCGGCGATGTTCTGACCGAAGTCGTAGACGTAGACGCCCGGTTTCGGCTCGGTGAGCCGCACCGGCGCGAGCGTGTCGGTGACCCGGATCGGCGGCAGGGTGGCGGCCGCCAGTGTGCCGGTCGGCGCCTGCACGGTCCGCACCGGCTGCCAGCCGGTCGCGTCGAAGCCGGGCTTGTCCCACCCGTCCTTTTCCGACTGCGCGTTGTAGGACTCGCCCGCGTAGATGCCGTTGCTGGTGATCGGGCCGGTGGACCAACTCCACTTGCTGTCGGTGGTGATGGTCTGCCGACGGCCGTCGGCGTAGGTGACGTCGAGCAGCATCACCGCCTGCTGAGGGCCCGACCAGCGGAAGCCGTAGGGGCTGAACCGTTCGTCGTATCCGTTCCCGAGCCACAGCCCGACGGTGTTCGCACCGCTCCTGAGGTCGTCGGCGACGTCGTACGTCGTGTAGAGGTCGCGCTTGTCGTACGGGGTGGCGGCCGGGGCCAGCACCTGGTCGCCGACCTTGGCACCGTTGAGGTGCAACTCGTAGAAGCCCAGGCCGAACACATAGGCTCGGGCGGTCGCGATCTTCGTTCTGTCGAGGGAGAACGCGCGGCGCAGCATCGGCGCGTCGGGTTCCGCGTCGAGCAGTGTCGGGTCGCCCCGGGGTTCGAGCTGACCGCCGGTGACCGGGCTGTCGGGGAAGAGCGGGTCGGGTGAGGTGCTGAAGCCGTCGGAGAAGAGAGCGGCGCCGTCCAAGCCGTGAACCGCGATGTTGTCGTACAGGGCGTCCTCGGCGACACCGTTGGTCACTGAACTGCGGAAGCCCAGGGTGCCCGTGCTCAGGGTGGTGTCGGTACGGGAGTCGACCTGGGCGCCGTCTATCGAGGTGGTGATGCGGCTGCCCTCGGCTCTGATGGTCAGGTGGTGCGGGGCGTTGACGTTCGCGGTGGTGATGACCGGACTGAGATCTACTTCGCCGAGGTTGGTGAACCGGCCGCCGGACTGGACGTGCGGACGCAGCAGCACCTTGCCGGCCGCCTGTGCGGCGTTGACCTGCCACATGTAGTAGTCCTGTGCGTCCTTCACCCGGAACAGGACACTCGCGGCACCGGTCTTGATGGTGAAGTCCGCGTCGAGGGTGAAGTCCGACCAGGAGTAACTGTTGCCGGTGTCCGGGCTGATCCACTGGGCGCCCTGCCAGTCCGCCGCGTTCAGCAGACCGGTCTCCCAGTGCCCGGTCGGGCTCCAGCGGGAGGCCCTGCCGTGCGCGTCCCACACCCGCACGGTCCAGTAGTAGGCACGCGAGGAGGTCAACTCCGGTCCCCCGTAGGCCACTCCGACCGAGTCCGCGTCGGACACCCGGCCGCTGTCCCAGACGTCCGCATCCTCGGTGGTCAGACGCTTCGGGCTGCTCGCCACCAGGATGCGGTATGCGGTCTGCCGGTCTCCACGGGCGGAGGAGTGCAACTGCCAGCCGAGGCTGGGCCGGGTGTCGTCGGTGCCGAGCGGGTTCGCCGCGTGGTCCACGGTCAGTTGTCCGACGGAGATTCGGCCGGACGCGGCTACCGCGACTCCCGGACCGCCAGGCGACACCCCGAAGACCACCGCCCCCACCAGGGTCACAACCGTGAGCCATCGTGATGACTTCCAGCGCCAGCGACTGTGCACGGGCTTCCCTCCAGGTCTCGGCAGAACCACCACCGCGGAATGAAACGTTTCAATCGACTTGGACGTTGGCAATGTACGAGCGCGTACCGTCGGGGTCAATGGATCAGACCAGTCGGCTCTTCCTGTCGCGACGGCGTCTGCCGCGGCGAAGGCCGGCCATTCGTCGCGTTCTCACGGTCAGGCGATCTCCGCGAGGCGGACTCACGGGCCGGAGAGGGGGCGAGCTGGATGACCACGTGTGTATCGGTTCAATCCGACGGCGCCGTGGTCGGGCAGGTGGCGCGGAGTGTGCCGGGTGGCTTCCGGGAATGCCCTGAGAAAGCCCGGGTCCGGATACCGGTACGGCATGATCCGGCGGCTGTCGGCCGCGACGGCGGGGGCGGGGCAGGTGAACCGGTGGGTTGCGACGTCCTCCTGATACGGCTGGTCGACGATCTGTCCGGGTGATCCGGGCGGACGGACATCGTCCGGGGGTGGACGCATGCTGGAATGCTGGGGGTTGGTGGCCCCGGTTCCGACGGGGCCACCAACCTCTCGACCTCCGTCCGGCCTCGGTGCGGTCAGGCCGGTTCCGTCAGGGTCAGCGGTAGCAGGTGGTCACGAGGACCGTGTCACCCGCGTGGACGACCGTCGGGGCGTGCGGCGAAATCGCGACGACCGCGTCCTCCTGCTTCTTGCAGTCGGACATCTTGACCCGGGTGAAGGTGGGCGTGAGGTCGAAGTGGACGAGCGCCACCCTCGCCCTGGACGCGCTCGCACCGGCCAGCTGCTCCTTGGCGATCCTCCCGTCGCTGGTGCGGACGAGCAGGGTGGTGCTGTCGGCGGCGTTGCTGCCGGCAGCGGCCTGCTGTGAGGAGTGCGCAGTGCCGCCGACCGCACCGGCGGCCAGAGCGGTGCCCGCACCGCAGGCCACGGCCAGCGCGGTGGCGATGCCCGCGATGGCGGTGGCCCGCTTGCGGCGGGCCCCGCGCTCGATGACGGCCGTGTCGAAGTGCGGCGCGTCGGCGGTGTTCACGAAGTCGTTCATGGCGTTCACCAGTTCCTGTTCGAAGAGTGTGCAGCCGGAAGGCTGCGAATCGCGTGAACTCATCGGATTCCTTCCGTGGGCTGCTGTGGCGAAGAGCCGGAGAGTGCGGGGAACTGGCCTCTGAGCTTGTCGATGCCGCGAGCGAGCTGGGACCGCACGGTGCTCGGTGAGATCTTCAGGTCGGCCGCGATCTCGTCATCCGACAGGTCGTGGAAGTACCGCAGTACCACGACCGTCCGCATGCGCATCGGCAGCCCCTGCAGGGCCCGCACCAGTTGGTCCCTCGTGTCCACCTGCCCGTACTGGTCCCCGGGGGCGGCACGGTCGCCGCCGTCCTGGTGCGGGACCGTGCGACGAAACCTCCGCCACCGGTCGTTGACCAGGTTCACCATGATCCGCCGCACGTAGGCCTCCGGAGAGTCCTTGCCGGCGATGGTGCGCCACTTGCGGCACGCCCGCTCCAGGGTCTCCTGGACCAGGTCCTCCGCGGTCTCACGGTTTCCCGTCAGCACCAGGGCCCCACGGAACAGCACGGCCGACCGGGCGACCACGAAGTCGTGGAAGTCGTACTCCGACTCCGACCCCGACTCCCCCGGTGCGGGCTCACTGATTCCGACACGGACATCGCGCTCGGTTGCCAGGTCCACATCCCCATCCCTTCCTGTCACCCCTCCTCGACGGGGAAGCGGTCTCGTGTGCTGCACGCACATCGTGAGACCTGGCTCACAATGCCCGGCCAACAGGATGTTTCTGCAGACCATCGCCTCCATCCGCCGGTTCGGCCGGCCCGTCCCGACCCCGACCTCGGCGTGTGGCCCGGCGACCACCCCCTCGACCTGCGGTCCGTCTTCGCGTCCCCGATCCCCACCACGGTGATCTCGCACGGTCCAGCGCGACGACTCCGGGGCCCTTCTTGCGAGCCGGATGCCGGATGCCGGATGCGGCGGCGTGGCTCTCGCCGAGCCATCCCTGGAGTGTCTCGGCGGATGCGAACGTGACGGTCTCCAAGCCCTGACGTACCCGTGCGGCGAACCACATGCGGCCGATCACCACGACATGTTCGGGCACGGTCCCGCATGCGGGCCGTCCGTGGACACTCGTGATCATCCCGGTTCCCGCCGCGGAACGGTCATCCAGGGGCTGCGTGCTCGCACGGGCTACGACCTGGCCGCCCGACCTTGACAGGGTGTCGGCACTCCCCGTCCCGGCGCGCCGCTCCGCCGGGCGGACGGCGGCCGCGCCGATGTCGAGGTCCCGGCCCGGTTCGCCACCACCGGCCCGGACCGGAGAAGGGGTAGCGTCCGCGGCGGCCCGACCGCGTCACGTTCGGCGGAGCGCGGGGCCGGCGGCTTGGCCGGCGCGCGGAACCCCGTCCGGGACCGCGCGGTACGGGCGACGCCGCTCACCTTCTCTCCGGTACCGGTCCGTCGGGCACCCGCCTCAACTGATGCAGCCGCAGCGCGAGATGTACGCGCAATCCCCGGTCACCGGCGCGCCAGTCCTCTCCCAGGATCACGCCGATGCGGTCCAGCCGCTTCAACAGGGTGTTCGTGTGGATGTGGAGGGCGTGGGCGGTCCGGCTGAGGTTGCCGGAGTGGGTGAAGAAGGCGCCGGCGGTGGCCACGAGGTGCGTGCAGCGGCGGCGGTCGTAGTCGAGGAGGGGGCCGAGCGTGTCGGAGATGAAGTCCCGCAGTTCATGGGCGCGTCGGGGGTCGAAGGCAAGGGCGTACATGGCGTAGTGGCGGGTGGTGGCTCCGCGGTCGTTGTCGCCGAGGGAGCGCATGACGTCGAGGCAGCGTTGGGCGAGGGTGAAGGAGCGCGCGCGGTCGTGGCCCGTGACGCGGTCGACGACCACGAGGGTCGGGGAGCCCAGGCGGTGCCGGAGCCGGTGGTGCAGCGCCGCGGCCGCCGCCTCCGGGTCGTCGGTGTGCAGCAGCATCGTCCCCCGGCCCAGGTATTCGCCCGCGAGTCCGGACCACTCGGGTGATGCGGCGTGCAGTTCGCGGACGACGTCGGCGGCGGGACGCCCGGGGCAGTCGGCGGCCACGAGGACGTCCAGGCGGTCCACGTCGACGCCACGGGCGAGCGCGCGGTCGCGCAGGGTCGGGTGGACGGGGTGGAGCGGGGGGTGGGACAGCAGTTCGGTGAGCAGTTCGCCCCGCACCCGCTCCTCCGCCTCGACGCGCGCCTCGCGCATGAGCACGAGCAGGCCCGTGATCTGCGCGGAGCGCTCCAGCATCCGGACGTCCGCCGAGTCCGTGGCCGCCCGCCGCCGCAGGGACAGGGAGCCGAGGTGGCTGCCGTCGGCCTGGATGGCCGCCACGCTGAGGACCGTACCGTCGTCGCCACGGCCGTGGACGCACCGGCCGGTCCGCCGTGCCTCCTCCAGCAACTCCCGTTCCGGTGGCGGGTCGACGTCTGGCGTCGCGGCTCCGGGGAACCGGCTCGCGACGACCTTGTCGTCCCGGTCCCGTATCGTGACCGCACCCCCGAGGTGGTCCACGAGCGACTGCGCGATGTCACCGGGCCCGCCGCCCGTCAGCACCACGTGGGTGAGCGCCTCGTGCACCGCCGCGGCCAGTTCCATCGTGGCGACCTGGTCCTCGATGACGCGGTAGGCGTCCCGCAGCCGCCGCAGTGCCACCCGGCTCTCCTCGTAGAGCCGGGCGTTGTTCAGGGCGATGGCGGCGTGGTCGGCGAAGGCACTGAGGAGGGCCACCTCGTCCTTCGGGAAGGGGCGTTCGGTGCGGTCGGCGGCGAAGAGGACACCGATCACCCGGTCGCCGACCAGGAGCGGTACGCCGAGGAGCGCCACGAGCCCTTCGTCGCCGACGAGCCGGTCGAAGCCCGAGTTGTGGTCGATGCCGTCGGCCGCGCGGTAGTCGCTGACCCAGTAGGGGGCCCTGGTCTCGATCACCCGGCCGCCCAGACCGGCCCCCGGGGGCATCCGCGCGGACGAGAACTCCGGTGAGATGGTGCCCGCGGACGCCCTGAGCATGAGGTTGCCGTCGGCGTCCAGGAGTGAGAGGTACGCGAAGTCGCTGCCGATCAGTTCGTGTGCCTCCCGGACGATCGACGGGAGCACCACGTCGACCTCCCCGAGCACTGCCAGCGAACGGGCCGTCGCGTACAGGCTGGTCAACTCGCGCTCGCGGCGCAGACGGTAAGCGGCCAGTTCGTGGTGTTCGGCGTCTCCACCCTGATCGCGAGCACCCTGCGCGTCAGAGTCGGTGCGTGGCATCGGTCCGGCCTCCACGAGAAGCGAGCAGGTGGAGATTTCCTCCACCGTGTGAGGGCCAGGAGTGTATCCCCGTCCCATCCTGCAAAGCGCTTGCTCAGCTCTACTCTCGCCGCACGACACAGAGCTGTGACGCGGGTCGCAGCCCTACCGAGAACCGAGGGATGCCTCCCATGGCCTCTTCCGCGCAGGCCCCCATCCAGGGCGACAGCTCCGGCCCCGCCACCGCCTCCGGACGCCGCACCGGCTGGCAACTGCTCGTGGCCGGACTGATCGGCAGCTCGATCGAGTGGTACGACTTCTTCCTGTACGGTACGGCGGCGGCCCTGGTCTTCCCGCACGTCTTCTTCCCGCACTCATCCGCCTTCATGGGCACCCTGCTGTCCTTCAGCACCTTCTGGGCGGGCTTCGTGGCCCGGCCGCTCGGCGGGCTCCTCGCCGGTCACTTCGGTGACAGGTACGGCCGCAAGCCCACGGTGGTCGTGTGCCTGACGGGCATGGCCGTCGCGACGTTCCTCATCGGCTGTCTGCCGAGCGCCGCGCAGGTCGGCACGCTCGCCCCGGTTCTGCTGGTGCTGCTGCGCTTCGTGCAGGGTGCGGCCGCGGGCGGCCAGTGGGGCGGCATCGCGCTCCTGCTCACGGAGTCGGCACACCCCAAGCGCCGCGGCTTCGCCGGCACCTTCGGCCAGACGAGCGTCCCGGTGGCGGTCATCATCGTGAACCTGATCTTCACCACGACCAGCACCGTCGTATCGAGCGACGCGTTCCTGAGCTGGGGCTGGCGCATCCCGTTCCTGCTCAGCGCGGTCATGTTCCCCGTCGTGCTGCACATCCAGCGCAAGGTCGAGGACACCCCGGACTTCCGCGAGCTGCAGGAGGCGGCGGCCAGGACCACGCAGGCACGGGTGGTACGGGCTCCGGTCGCGGAGGCCGTTCGCCGCAACTGGCGTAGGATCCTGCTCGGTTGCGGCACGCTGTCCGCCACGAACAGCCTCTTCTACGTGAGTGTCACCGGCCTGCTCAGCTACGGCACCACGACGCTGCACATGGACCGCAACTCCCTGCTGACCGCCACCCTGCTCAGCTCGGCCCTCATGGCGGGCATACTCCCCTGCGCCGGCCACCTGTCGGACCGCTTCGGCCGGCGCAGGCTCATCCTCGTCGGCGGGCTCGGCGTGGCGGCCTGGGCGTTCCCGTACTTCGCGCTGGTGGACACCGCGTCGGTCCCGCTGGTCTTCGTCGCCGTGACCGTCGGCTTCCTCTTCCAGGGGCTGACCTACGCCCCGATGGCCGCGTATCTCGGCGAGCTGTTCGCCCCCGACGTCCGCTATTCCGGTGTCTCCTTCGCCTACCAGCTGTCCGCCATCGCCGTCAGTGGCAGCACGCCGGTCCTGATGACCACCGTGATCGCCAAGACCGGAACGACCACCCTGGTCGCGCTCTACATCACGCTCATGGGTCTGATCACCTTCCTTAGCGCGTGGTTCCTGCCCGAGACGAACCCGGCGGAGGTACGGGCCGATCCGGAGAAGCTGCCCGGAACCCAGCTGTACGCCTGAACGGTCGGCCGGAAGCCCTCTGGACGCCCCGGACACGCTCGGCTTCCCGAATGCCCCCTATGTTGTTTACGCCCCGTCCGCTCCGAGCCTTGCGGACGCCACCGGCGGCCCCGGCATCCCGCACCCGGAACCACGAGGAGAGATCGTCATGTTCACCCCCCGACCGGGGTTCCCCCTCGGTGACATCCCCAAGGCGTACGCGGCCGAGCGTCCCGAGGCCGTCGCGATCCGCTCCGGGAAGGACCAGCTGACGTGGGCGGAGCTGTTCCGGGTGAGCGGCGAGATCGCGCGGGGACTGACGCAGTCGGGCGTGACGAAAGGGCGCATCGTCCCGCTCGTACTGCCGAACGGCGTGGACGTCGTGGCCGCGGCCTTCGCCTGCCTGAGACTCGGTGCCGTACCGCAGCCGCTGTCGACGCGGCTTGCGCCGCCCGAGGAGGAGGCGATCCTCACGCTGTCCGATCCGGCGGTGGTCGTCGGCCTCGATCCGGGCGCACCGGTGGGGAACGGCCGGTTCAGGGCGACCACGGTCGCGGAACTGCGCCGTCAGCGGGCCGGGGGTGCCGACCTCGTGACAGAAGTGGGTCCCTCGTGGAAGGCGCCCACCTCGGGAGGATCGACCGGCAGGCCGAAGATCATCCTGTCGGGGGCCGAGGGGGCGTTCAACCCCTTCGACATGGAGGCGTGGGGCCTCAGGCCCGGCGAACAATCCCTTGTCACCGCGCCGGTGCACCACAACGCGCCCTTCTCCACTGCCATGACCACGCTGTTCAACGGCGGCACGGTCACCCTTCTGGAGCGATTCGACGCCGAGCGGGTGCTGGCCGAGGTCGAGCGACACGGGATCACCTGGGTGTATCTGGTGCCGACGATGATGCGACGCATCCTGGCGCTGCCCGAGAGGACCCGCGACCGCTACGACCTCTCCTCGCTGGTGTCGGTGTGGCACTGCGCCGAACCGTGCCCGCCGGCGACCAAGCAGGCGTGGATCGACTGGCTCGGCCCCGACCGGATCTGGGAGCTGTACGCCGGGACCGAGGCTCAGGCCGGCTGCACCATCTCCGGTACCGAGTGGCTGGCGCACCGGGGTTCGGTGGGCCGCCCCACCTGGGGCGAGATCAAGATCATGGGCTTCGACGGCACGCCGGTGGAGGAGCCCGGGGTGGCCGGTGAGATCTTCATGCGTGTCGCGGAGGGCAAGCCCCCCGCATTCCGCTACATCGGCGCCGAGACGGAGGAACGCGACGGCTGGTCGACCCTCGGCGACATCGGCGAGTTCGACGCGGACGGCTATCTCTACCTCCACGACCGCCGCTCGGACATGCTCCTGGTCGGCGGGGTCAACGTCTATCCGGCCGAGATCGAGGCCGCGCTCACCGAGCACCCGCACGTCCTGTCCGGAGCGGTCATCGGCCTGCCGGACCCGGACCGCGGCAACCGGGTGCACGCCATCGTCCAGATCGAGGAAGGCCGTCCGACGACGGCCGAGGAGATCGACGCGTTCCTGGCCACCCGCCTGTCACCCCACAAACGGCCTCGGTCCATCGAACTGGTCACGACTCCCCTGCGTAACGCAGCAGGCAAACTGCGGCGCTCCGCGCTACGCGCCGAGCGCCTGTCGTCGCCGTGACGACCGGCTTCGAGGCCCCCAACTCGCCCTCGCCGCCCGCGACCTCCAAGACGGCCGCCGCACCACCGCCGGCCGGCATGGTGATGGCGAGGTCCGCCAGGCCGGTCGCGCCGGCGTCCGGGCCGGGCAGCGGACCGGGTTACCTGGGCACGTGGATACTTGGGCACGTGGATCGCCCACAGGCCCAGCGCGTCGTCCGGGAGCGCACGCGGTCGGCACGGGTCATGCTCCAGGTGGAGGGGCCGCTGCCGTAGCGGTGGAGGGTGCCGGCGTTGGCCGCGGCGTACCCGGCGCGGCGCCCCGAGTACCGCTCTGGTTTCCCGCCCGGCTCTTGCGACCGTAGGTCTTGGTCATACGGCTCTCGCATTTCCCGCGCCCGACGCCATGACCCGGCGCGCGCGACGAAGAGCAGCATGTGGATGGCTTCAACAGCCTTATGGACGTTCGGAGTTGACGTACGCCTCGCAGGCAAGGTGACCACCGGAACGCGCGCCGAAGTCCGCGCACACGCCGTCTCGGCAAATATGCCAGAAAGGGAAATTTGCGCTAATTTGGCGTCCATTGACTACGTTCCGGGCGGTAGGCACGAGAAGCGACGGCGGCAAGGAGGTGGCTTGTGAGGTGGACGTCCGGGAAGCGTCACCACCGTGCCGAGATCTGGAGAAGACGTGGGGTCTCCGCGTGAGCATCTGCAATGCGACCTCGACGAGTTGCGTGGCCTGTTCCTCTTCGAGGACCTGACAGAGACCCAGCTCTCCGTGCTGTGCCGAAAGGGTCATGTCGAGTTGTTCGGGCCCGGGTACGCCTACCGAGAGGGCGAGCCCGCACGGTGCTTCTATGTGATGCTCGAAGGCGACATCGCCCTGTACCGCCGAGTGGGCGAAGAAGACGTGGAGCTCAGCCGCACGCGCCGGCCGGGTGTCCACGCGGGCGCCTGGCGGGAGGTCCTCGGTGACCGCGTGCCCCAGGTGTACGACAACTCACTGCGTGTCCTCGCCCCCACCCGCCTCTACGTGCTGGAGGCGGAGCTCTACGGCCGGCTGATGCGGCAGTGGTTTCCGATGGCGCTCCATCTGCTGGAGGGACTGTTCTTCAACCTGAAAAACATCCAGCTCGAGGCCGGGCAGCGTGAGCAGTTGCTCGCCCTTGGGTCTCTGGCAGCGGGACTCACGCACGAGCTCAACAATCCGGCCACGGCCGCAGTGCGCGCCAACGCCCTGCTGCGCAGGCGGGTCGACGACATGTACGACACCATCGAGGCAGTCGCGGGGCACGGCAGGGAAACCTTCGTCCAGCTTGTGGCGCTGCAGCGGCGGACCGTGCTCCATCCGCTGCCGGCGGCTCAGGAGAGTCCGCTGGACGCGGCGGCCCGGGAGGACGAGTTGGTGGACTGGCTGCAGACGCACGGTGTCGCGGACGGCTGGGCCATGGCGGCGACACTCGCGCAGGCGGGCCTGGATACCCAATGGCTCCGGCAGGTGGAGCGGACCGTGGCCAGCCCCGCCGCGCTGACGGACGCACTGCGCTGGCTGCACTGCACCCTCGACATCCGCCTGCTGACCAGCGAGGTGGAGGACGCCACCACCCGTGTGTCCGCGCTCGTCACCGCAGCCAAGGGGTACGCACAGCTGGACAGAGCGCCGGAACGCGACGTCGATGTCCGTGAACTCCTTGACAGCACGCTGCTGACGCTCACCCACCGAATCGGCCAGGGTGTCCGTGTCGTGCGTGCGTACGATCCGGCTCTGCCGCGGGTGCCGGGACGGCCCGCCGAGCTCAACCAGGTGTGGACGAACCTCATCGACAACGCTGTCGAGGCGATGAACGGACAGGGCACGCTGACGGTTCGCACCGGCCACGACGACGACTGGGTGTGGGTCGACGTGTGCGACACGGGACCCGGTGTGCCGAAGGACCTCCGGACACGCGTGTTCGAGCCGTTCTTCACCACGAAGGACCCGGGCGCCGGCGTCGGCCTCGGCCTCGACATCGCATGGAGGATCGTCGCCAACAAGCACCACGGCGCCCTGTCGGTCGCCTCCGAACCCGGCGACACCCGCTTCACGGTCCGCCTCCCCCGACGACTGCCTCCTACCGCTGGCTGATGACCAGTCTCCCGAGCCCGACCCGTCAGCTCGCTCCGAGCAGGAGCCGGGCCTCGCCAACCAGGGGCTGTGGTTCTTGAATGGCGATGATCATGGTGTGGCGCCAGGGGATCTGACGGGCCCGCAGTGGGCTCAGTTTGAGCCGTTGCTGCCGGTGAGAAAGAAGGCGGGCAGACCGCGGACGTGGACACGTCCGCAATTGATCCACGGGATTCGGTGACGGCCCCGAGCACACACCCCGTGACGGGACGTCCCCGAGCGGTACGACCCCTGGGACCGGATCTACGACCTGTTCCGCCGGTGGCAGCGCGTTGGCACCTGGAAGCGGATCTTGGAGCAACTGCAGGTCCAGGCCGACGCGCAGGGGCTGATTACCTGGGACGTGAGCGTGGATTCGGCCGTCTGCCGTGCCCACCAGCAGGCCGCCGGTGCGCGCAGAAAAGGGATCTGCAGCGCGAGCCGCCCAGCGGGATCGACACCGAGCCGGACGACCACGGCCTCGGACGTTCCGGCCCGGCCTTGGACCCGCTCGCCGCCGCCATCGACGGTGAATCCTTGCGCCTCAATGCCGTTCGCGGCCTTCAAGAGCGGCATACTCCCATCCTCCACAGCCCTTACATACGTTCGACTCCCCTCGGCACCTGCCGGGGCCGAACGCCGCGGCGGGAGCCCACCAGGCCCGTCTTTCGATTGGCCGGACTGGCGCCACCGACGGTGGGGCCAAGTTCGTCGCCGACCCTGTCTCTTCGGACCTGACGGGTCCCTGATCCGCGTCGCGGCCCGGGCCTGGCAGGTCGGTAGAGGGAAAGCCCGATCGGGCGCGGAAGCTAAAGACGCGTGGGGGCTCGTTCCAGGTGCGCATACATCGCCCGAACGTGTACCCGATACACGAGAGCCCCGGGACTCGCCGAGGAGTCCCGGGGCGTGCTCGGGGCGAGCACCGGATCACACCAGCGGGCCGCCGAACGGGAACCCGCCCGCGCCGTAGTACGTGACCAGCTCGTCGCGGTAACCCTGGTCGCCGAGATGCTTCTCCCGGTGGAACTCAGGGGCATCCTTGATCTGTTGCCTGGCGAGACCGACGAAGATCTTCTTCTCGTCCGGGTCGATGCTCACGACCGTACTCGCCGGCAGCATGACCTCCTTGCCGAAGATCCACACACCGGTGTCGACCACCAGGTAGGCATCATCGACCTCGTCGGAGTGCTTGTCGACCTTGCCGATGCTGCCGTCCGTGGCCTCGACCTTGTAGCCGGTGAGGTCGGCGCCCTCCAGACGGCCCGCGGTCGGCTTGTAACTCCACACGTTCTCAGTCACGCGAAACACAACTCCTTCGGTAGGCGGGGGATGATGGGGGATTACCCGCCGATCCCCCTTTTCTGTACGTCGTCGAGAGCCGATTCATCGCCCGCCTTGGTTGCGAGTGCCCGCCCTCCCGAGTTGCATCCCTCATATCCACGCCAGAATCCATAGATATCGACGACTTCGCGCGGGCAGTCTTTTCACCCGTCAACTACCAGCGATACCAGCGGCCACTACCGCCCTTCGGGCGTGCGACGAAGCCGACGAGCCACAGGACAAGCACGACGATCGCGACCCACCAGAGAATCTTTAGCGCGAAACCTGCACCGAAGAGAATCAGGGCCAGCAGAAGAACGAGAAGCAGGGGAACCACGGTTATCAACCTCCGGTCCACCGTGTGCCCGTCAATTCTCCGTCCACGCCTGGGAGGCCGTAGCGGGATCTTGTCGAAGAGTCCCGTGGGGGGCGGTGTCACGATTCGGCGACTCGCCGGTGTGTACCCGGCCGCGGGTCGTGGACGACGGCTCGCGGGAGCCGACGGGACCGCATCGGGCAGCCTACGCAGGCACGTCGTAGCTGCTCGCACTCAAGCCGCGCCTTGACCTCCTCGGTGTTGTCCCGGGTGACCGCGGCTTCGGCCGAGCACATCCGGTCGATGACGCGGCGGTGGGCCGAGCTGAGGATCCAGTTGACGGCCGCCCCTCGGTCGAAGCGGTATCGGGGCGCGACGCGACATCCCTCGACTCGACGTGGCCAGGCGCGGCAACAGACGCCCTTCGGATGAGTCGGACGCGCTGCCGGGGGTAGCCGGAGCGTGCAAACCGATCGGCTTTCCGTACTCCACCGGCGAAAACACAGACTGTTTCGCCGGACGTGTCGAACAACGCGAAGGCGGACTCCGGCTCCGATCGGTCCCTGCACGGCAGAGCCGACCACCGGAATGTCCGAGGAGCAACGCCATGACAAGTGAGCAGCCCGCCCGTGCGACCGGGCTCGACCGGTCCGTGACGATGCCCGTGACGGATCGGGTGGGGTGGGACGCGACGGACATCCGGGCGGTGGACACCGTGCGGGTGCTGGCGGCCGACGCGGTACAGAAGGTGGGCAACGGCCATCCCGGTACGGCCATGAGCCTCGCCCCGCTGGCACACCTGCTGTTCCAGAACGTCATGCGGCACGACCCGGGCGACGACCAGTGGCTGGGCCGCGACCGGTTCGTGCTCTCCTGCGGGCACTCCAGCCTGACTCTCTACATCCAGCTCTACCTGACCGGCTACGGCCTGAAGCTGTCGGACCTCCAGGCGTACCGTACCTGGGGATCGGCCACCCCCGGCCACCCCGAACACCGGCACACCCGAGGGGTCGAGATCACCACGGGTCCGCTGGGCCAGGGGCTGGCCAGCGCGGTCGGCATGGCGATGGCGGCCCGGCGCGAGCGCGGTCTTCTCGACCCCGACGCCGAGCCGGGCAGCAGCCCCTTCGACCATCACGTCTATGTCGTCGCCTCCGACGGCGACATGATGGAAGGCGTCACCGGCGAGGCCGCCTCCGTCGCCGGCCACCAGGAACTGGGCAACCTCGTCGTCTTCTACGACTCCAACCACATCTCGATCGAGGACGACACCGACGTCGCTTTCAGCGAGGACGTCCCCGCCCGCTTCGCCGCCTACGGCTGGCACGTGCAGACCGTCGACTGGACGAGCACCGGTAGGTACGTCGAGGACGTCGACGCCCTGCTGGCCGCCGTCCGTGCCGCACAGGACGAGGACGGCCGGCCCTCGCTGATCATGCTGCGCACCCTGATCGGCTGGCCCTCCCCCACCAAGCAGAACACCGGCAAGGCCCACGGCTCCGCGCTCGGTGAGGACGAGGTCGCCGCGACCAAGCGACTGCTGGGCTTCGACCCCGAGCAGCACTTCGCCGTGGAGGACGCCGTCCTCACGCGTACCCGCCAGGCCGCGGATCGCGGGCGGCAGGCGCACGCCGAGTGGGACGAGGCGTTTGCGGCCTGGCGGACGGCCAACCCCGAGCGGGCCGCGCTGCTGGACCGCCTCCAGGCGCAGCGGCTGCCGGACGGCTGGGCCGGGGCCCTGCCCGACTTCCCCGCCGACCCCAAGGGGATGGCCACCCGCGCCGCGTCGGGCGAGGTGCTCAGCGCCCTCGCCCCGGTCCTGCCGGAGTTGTGGGGCGGCTCGGCCGATCTGGCCGGGAGCAACAACACGACCATGGACGGCGAGCCGTCCTTCGTGCCCGCCGACCGCCAGACCAACGACTGGAAGGGTGGCCCCTACGGCCGCACCCTGCACTTCGGCATCCGTGAGCACGCCATGGCCGCGATCCTCAACGGCATCGCGCTGCAGAGTCTGACCCGCCCCTACGGGGGCACGTTCCTGACGTTCTCGGACTACATGCGCCCAGCGGTACGCCTGGCCGCCCTGATGAAACTGCCCACCACCTATGTGTGGACCCACGACTCGATCGGCCTGGGCGAGGACGGCCCCACTCACCAGCCCGTGGAACACCTGGCCTCCCTGCGAGCCATCCCGGGCCTCGACGTGGTCCGCCCCGCCGACGCAAACGAGACCACCGCCTGCTGGCGCACCGTACTCGAACACCGGGACCGTCCCGCCGCCCTGGTCCTGACACGGCAGAACGTACCCGTGCTGGAGCGCGGCAGCACCGCACACGCGCCCGCCCGGCACGCCGCCCGCGGCGGCTACGTCCTCGCCGACACGGCCGGAAACGGTACGGCCCCGGATGTCATCCTCGTGGCGACCGGCTCCGAGGTGCACATCGCCCTGGCAGCGCGCACGCTGCTGGAGGCCGACGGCCTCGCGGTGCGGGTCGTGTCGATGCCCTGCCGGGAATGGTTCGCCGCCCAGCCGTCGGCCTACCAGGACGGGGTCCTCCCTCCCGCCGTGCGGGCCCGGGTCAGCGTCGAGGCCGCCGTGGGCCAGGGCTGGCGGGAGGTCGTCGGCGACGCCGGACGAATCGTCAGCCTGGAGCACTACGGCGCCTCCGCCGACTACGAGCGCCTGTACGCGGAGTTCGGCATCACACCCGAGGCGGTGGCCACAGCCGCCCGCGACAGCATCCGCGACGCCGACGGGACCCCGCGCCCCGGCGGCGACCGCCAGTCCTCCGCCCCCGCCGGCGGCGGCACCGCGGACCGCCCCTGACAACGCGAACGCCGGTCCCGCATCCGTGCCTGCACGTGACGGGAACCAACTTCAGCGCCACGATCACGATGCCCGTTCCCGATCCTGGGGCGTGCTCCCAAAACGCGGCCCCGGCTGTCGACAACGGCGCGTGGCCGACGACAACACCTTCGACGTCCCCTCCGGCCAGGCCCCTGTGAGGCGCGCCGTGATGCGGACGAGCCGATTTCCTCGCTCAGGTGAGGACACAGTGGAGGATCAATCGTGCCGCGAACACGTGAGGAAGCCCGGTTCAGACATCCGCGGCACGAACGCCGAGGAGAGGCGCGGCTGCCAGGCGTGGCAGCGATCCTCATCGCCATCGCGCTGTACCTGTTTCTGCCCCAGCGGCTCCTGATCGCCCCCCGCTACGTAGTGCCCGCCCTGGAGGGGGTCCTGCTCATACCTCTCGTAGCGATCAATCCGCGACGGCTGACCCGGCAGACGCGGGCGTTTCGCGTGCTCTCGCTGACGCTGGTGGCCGTCATCGCGGCCAGCAACCTCCTCGCGCTCGGAACGCTGATCCATGAACTGGTGTCCGCGGAAGTGAAAGACGGCCGGGAACTGCTGGTGGCCTCGTTGCAGATCTGGCTCACCAATGTGATCGTCTTCGGTCTGGCGTACTGGGAACTGGACCGCGGCGGACCGGTCAGCCGGACCCAGGCGCCCCGTGAGAAACTGCCGTTGGCCGACTTCCGATTCTCACAGGACGAGAACGACGACGCCGTCCAGGAGATCTCCGACGGCTCCAGCAAGACCTCTGACTGGGTGCCCACGCTGATGGACTACCTCTACGTATCGGTGACGAACTCCACGGCCTTCAGCCCCACGGACACCATGCCGCTCTCCTCACGCGCCAAGTTCCTGATGAGTGTGGAAAGCGTCGCCGCTCTACTGACGTCGCTCCTCGTGATCGCCCGCGCGGTCAGCATTCTGCGCTGAAGGCGTTTGTCGGTCCGTTCTCATGGGCGGCCGACGCAGACGCGCCACACCAGGACGGGGCCGCCGGTGGTGCCGTCCGCCCGGGCCGGCGAAAGTCCTGTGAACAGAGAGGCGGACAGCGCGGTCGCTGTGGCGGCGGCCAGGAAGTCGCTGCGTCTCATGATGGTCCCCCAGAGAATCGGTCGACTCTGCGATCAAGAGCGCAAGGCCCGGACTGCGGTCCCTCGGCGCTCTTGGATCGGTCAAATGATCGAGAACTGTAGTGGTGTGCTCGGACAGTTCGATACCCAGGTGTGCCACGCGATCGCCCGCGGGCTCGGCAGTCGCTCGATCGACGCGAGAACTTGCAGAAGATGCCCGCCGGCATCCCGTTCACCGACGATGAACGTGCCGCCGTCGACGAAGGCCAGGTCGCCCTAGACCGACTGCTGGAACGGCTCAACGATGTCCCCGCTCCAGCCGGACCGACGCCACAGCAGATCGGAGTCCCCGCCATCGCGACGCTGCTGCCGGTCGTCGATGTTCGCCGAGAAAGAGGGGACCGAGCGTGGCCAGAGGGCACTTGATCTACAAGCGTGAGCCAGCTTCCTTGGCCAGCTGCTCCAGACGGCTTCGATACTGCTGCCACCAAGCCGAGTCGCCGGGCGGCACATTGTCGCTCCCGGGCCGCTGTCCCGTAGTCCCGTCGATGAGTTCGCGGACGATGTCGGCATGGCCGGCATGCCGCTGAGTCTCGGCGATCACGTGGACAAGGATTCGGCGGAGTGGCAGCTCAGGCCGCGGTCCCCATGGCACCTGGCCGACAGCGTCGAGGGGAACCGACTCGATCGTCTCGTCCGAGTGGGCGCACACTCGGCGGTAATCGTCGACGATCTGCTCACGCGTCTCTTCGGCAGTCGCCCACAGGTCAGCGTTCGGCTCAGCAGCCCCTACGATCCAGAGCGGCGGCGCCTCAACCGGCCGGCCGAAGGTCTCGCCGAAATACGCCGCTTCGGCGCCGGTCAGGTGCTTGACCAGTCCCAGCAGGTTGGTACCTGTCGCCGTCATGGGCCGGCGGATGTCGTACTCCGACAAGCCTTCCAGCTTCCACAACAGCGCGTCACGGGCGTCCTGCAAGTAGAGACGGAGATCCGCCTTCACATCTGATTCAGTCATCGAACCAGTGTCCCGTTCGCGTGATCACCGTCCACGGCGTTTCTTTACGGCAAAGAGGCTGCAATCTTGACAAATCTGATTCCACAGAACGCCCTGGCAAACGGTGTACTGGCACTTCGTAGGCTGGCACGACGCGGGCACCGTCATCCAGGTCCATGACGCCCTGCGGGCACAGGTCCGCCGGACCGAGGGGCGAAGCGAGGAGCCCAGCGCTGGGCTGATCGACTCGCAGTCGGTCCGCACCGCCGCCACCGTCCCGGCGGCCACGCGCGGCTTCGACGCGGACAAGAAGGTCAAGGGTTGCAAGCGGTTCCTGGTAACCGACACCCTCGGTCTGCTGCTGGCCGTTCACGTTACGGCCTCGGGTGTCCAGGACCACGACGGAGCCAAGCGCCCGCTGCTCTAGCCTCGCGCTTTCACGAGGTGGCTGTCCAAGGGTTGATCAGAAACGCGGAAGGTACCCTTGAACTGCAATGATAGGACTCACTGAGGGTCCTGTTGACTGCAATGGGAAGAGCACTTTCCAGGTGAGAGTGCCTATCTCGTCGGTCGACGGATGGTCTCACGGGCCGGTGTGATCCTGCTCGTCGTGAGCTGGCCGTCTTCGGCCCGGTCGCTTCCGACCCGGGTCAAGTCCGTGGGGCGCCGAGCTCAAGGGCAAGCTCATCGAGTCACCGGCCCGCGCTCACCACCCGCCTGGGAAAACGGAAAGGCCCGCCAACTCCGTCGACGGACCCTCAAGCAAGATCGAGGCTGGCGTCCATCCGTCTCTGCTCCTGGTGACGGCGGAAATGTAATGATCCCCGTACAACCGGGGCGATCAAGGTCTCCGTTGACACCTGGGGTGAGGTGCCCCATTGACAGCCTCACTACGATTTGTGCATGTGTGATGACGGATCATATGTGGGCGAAGACGAACCTCTTCCCCCCGTCACCGACCGCTACGACGACAAAATGCAGGCAGTCGTGAGTACATTCACGATCGATGCATCATTTGTCATGGGCTGCAAATATTGCGAAGATCAGCGGAGTATGCCTGCCACGTTCGAGGTGAGCGTGCTCGCCAACGGGCACTGGCGAGCGCACATGAAAGTCGCTCCTGAGACTGGGGTCCATGGTGTAGCTGTCAATCGGTGGCTCGTTGGCCTGAACCCTGGATACCTGTACTTTGACGGCAGGCGGTACCAGATCGAATATTGCTCGGACCAAATGGATGGTTCTCATGGCGGCTTCGAGAACACGGTGTACGGCGTCGATGGTGTATCTCCGCCCGATGCCCCTTGCCCCGCAAACCCCTCCGGGAGCCCTGGCAACTGGTGGCGCATGCTGTTCCGGCGGGGAAACTCCTAGCCTTTCGCTGTCGCGAGTGGGCATGCCCGAGTCTTGATCAAATAAGCGGAGAGTGCTGCTGACCTTCAACGATGGGACTTGTCGAGGGTCCTGTCGCTGCAAGGAAAGAAACTCTCTCCAGGTGAAGAAGAGTAGCGGGTCGCACCCACGTATCCGTGTCGAGGGCAGCGACCGTGGAGTTGTCGCCCAGGCCGGGACAATGCTGCTGGTCGAGACGGTCCGCAAGTCCGGCCTGGACTCGGGGACGCTCGGGCGGGGAGTACCCGACGATGTCCGTGCGGCCTTCGTCGACGCGTACACCGGGGGTGAGGCCCTGCGGTGCGCGTTCTCCTATTACCGGGCCCTGCCCACCAGCGCGCAGCAGATCCAGGACGCGGTCGCGACGGCTCGGCTGACCATGCCGACCATGGCCGTCGGCTCTCACCCCGTCGGCGGCGGGCTCGAACGCCAACTCCGGCCCATCGCCGATGACCTGGTCGGACACCACCTCGAAGACTGCGGCCACATCATCCCCCTCGACCGGCCCGACGCGTTGTTCGCGCTCCTTGCTCCTTTCCTCTCCGCCGATCTGCCCAAGTGACCGGAGCGGGGCTGATGGTTCACGGTCGGCGGGTCGGGCGTTCGTCGGCGATGCAGGGCATTCAGCGCCGTCCACCCCTAGCTCACCTCCTCGCAGGTCACCTGTCCGTCAGGGCTTCCGCGCTCGCCATCCGGCCAACGACGCCGTCGCTAGTGCTATGACTGAGATGGTTCACCGAGTTGGTGAGCGGGTCAGCAGTGGTGTTCTTCGGGAGGTGTTTCGCGTACTACTGACTTCGGCTCGTCAGGGTGAACTTTCGTGAAGTCCCTGATGGGCCGGGTGCGGTGGCTGTATTCCGTGGTGTGTGAGGTATGCGGATGGGGGCGGACTGACCGCTGCGGGCCGACGGCGCCGGGAGACGGTACGGCTGCAGGCGGCCACGTTATTCGAGCAGAAGATCAAGCCGTCGGCGGTGGCGCGGCGTCTGCGGGTGAGCTCGAAGTCGGCTTATCAATGGCATCAGTTGTGGCGGGACGGCGGTGCTCAGGCTCTGGTCTCCCGTGGCCCGAGCGGATCCCGATGTCGTCTGTCCCCGCGCTGTCTGGAGAAGTTGGCTGCGTACCTCGAGCAGGGCCAGGCCGCGCACGGCTGGGTGGAGGACCAGGTGTGGACCGCAGCAAGGGTGGCCACCTTGATCGGCAGGAAGTTCCACGTCTCCTACAGCGTCTCCGGGGCGACGAGGCTGATACACAGGCTCGGCTTCAGCCCGCAGGTCCCCGCGCGGCGGGTCGCTGAACGCGACGAGCAGGCCGTCACCACATGGAAGGAGGCGACCTGGGAAGAGATAAAAGAGCCCGGGCGGCTTGTGGGGGCTACATCTGTTTCGAAGACGAGGCAGGTTTCACCCGCCGGCCGCCCAAAGGGCGTACCTGGGGCCGACGCGGGGTGACTCCGCAGGTGACCGTGAGCGGACGACGTTCGGAACGGCTGTCCGTAGCCGGGCTGATCGCCATGCGGCCCGGCTCCCGGACCCGACTGTGCCACCGCCTGCGCACCCACCCCTCGGGCAAAGGCAAGCGTCCCAGCATGGCAGAGCGCGACTTCATCGCGCTCATCGACGGCACCCACCAGCTCATCAAAGCGCCGATCGTGCTGGTGTGGGATCGCCTGGATACCCACGTCTCTCACGCCATGCGTGAGCAAATCGCCGAGCGTGCATGGCTGGCGGTGTTCCTGTTACCCGCCTACTCGCCCGACCTCAACCCCTCGAGGGGGTGTGGGCGCACGTCAAACGCAGCCTGGTCAACCTCGCCGTCGTCGCCCTCGACCGCCTCGAAGCCCTCGTCCGCAACCGGCTCAAACGACTTCAGTACCGGCCCGACACCCTCGACGGCTTCATAGCTGGAACCGGCCTGACCCTCGGCAGTCCAAGGTAACTCTGACGGGCGGAAGTCAGTCCGCAGACGTCATCAGTGCATGGCGGTGCCACCACTGTGACTCGTAGCGTTGTCATATGACCGACGACCTTCATGCTGTCCTTGCCCGCCTCGACGCGTGGCTGGAGGCCAACGCGCCCGCGGACCACGCCGCCCTGAACCCACTCGCCGCGCAGGACGACATCGACGCCATCGCCGACCGCCGGTTCCCCCTGCACCCCGACCTGGTGACGTGGCTGGGACATCACGACGGGGTCACCGCCACGAAGGGCCATGGCGGTCCCGGCGTGATCCTCCCCGGAGGGTTCATCCTGCACGGCGCCGAGGGAATGCGCGCCGGTCAACGAACGATGGAAGAAACGATCGCCGAATGGGCCGACGAAAACGAGTCGGAGGACCCCGAACTGCGGGACATCTACGACGGGATGTACGGGTACGCGTTCCATGTCCGATGGGTCCCGCTCGCCACGGACATCACCGGGGGCAAGCTCATCCTCGACCACCGGGGTGGAGACCGGTTCGGAAACGTGCTCTACGGTCTACACGCCGGGGACACGGAGGGTCCGGTGAAGGTGTGGGACAGCCTGTCGCACATGTTCCAAGACCTCCTCGTCGCTCTGACCGAGGGGACGGAGATTCGCCTGCCCGACTATGCCGATCCGGTGGCACCACACCTGTCCAGCACCGGCAAGGATGCCTTCGTGAGGTGGGAGTAGGACAGGGCTACGCCCGAAGCGTGACGAATCGGACGCAGGCTTGACGGGCAGGTCAGAAATTACACCGCCAGCACGAACCATCAGGAAGTCCAGCAAAAGTCACCCTGACGAGCCGAAGTCAGTAACTGCGTAGGGTCTGTCGGATGACGCTCTCTCATGACGTGGCCGGAGACGGTCCTGTGCTGGTGTTGCTGCATTCCGGGGTGTGTGACCGACGGATGTGGGATGCGCAGTGGCCGGCCTTGATCGACTCCGGTTACCGGCTGGTGCGCTGTGACTTTCGCGGCTTCGGTCGGACCCCTGCGCCGGACCGGCCCCACAGCGACGCCGAGGATGTGCTGGAACTCCTGGACACTCTCAGCATCGGACGAGCGGCACTGGTGGGAGCCTCGTACGGCGGGCGGGTCGCCTTGGAGATCGCAGCGCGTTGGCCGGACCGGGCGAGCGCCATGGTGTTGATCTGTTCCGGCCTCCCCGGGCATGAACCCTCTAGTGATCTGGGCGTGCTCGGTGAGCTTGAGGACGCGCTGATCGAGGCGGGGGACATCGCCGGGGCTGTGGAACTCATGGTCGAAACCTGGCTGGGCCCGGAAGCCGACGAGGCCGCCCGGGAGGCTGTGCGTCAGATGCAGCGGAGTGCCTTTGAGGTGCAACTGGCTGCCGCCGGGGAGTTCGAGCCGATCGAGGCCGAGATTGACCTGGCGGCAGTTCAAGCTCCCTGCCTCGCCCTGTCCGGCGGGCATGACCTGGCGGACTTCCGGCAGATCGCGGCCCAACTGCCGGATCTGCTCGCGAACGCCCACCATGTGGAATTGCCCTGGGCAGGCCATCTTCCCAGTTTGGAGCGGCCTTCCGCCGTTACCGATCTGCTGGTCGGCTTTCTGCGTGAGCGAGTCCCTATAGGTTGAGTCTCCTCACCGCATGTCCTGTCACGCGGCGTTGGTGAGAGGGCGTCCGCCCCAGCGGAGGCCCATCATCGCGCGCCTGAAGCACCGAGCTGGTGCTGCCCCGGCGCACGATCTGCTGCAGCTTCTGCCCCTCTTGGTCGGTCAGTCTCCGCACACGGACAAGCTCGGCCACCGCGCCTCCGGCGGTCGGATCGGACGTCACCTCACATCCAACCGCCGCGGCCACCAACCCGGCGAACCAACCCGGTCAAAGCACTAGTGACCGGTCGTGCGGAGCCACTGCATCGTGGTGACGAGCTCTTGGCCGAGGTCCTCGCAGAGCGCGAGCAACTCGCGGCCTATGGACGAGTCGAGCAGCCCTGCGGAATCGGGGAGAGCCCCGAGAGCACCGTGGCAGGCGATTTCGACAGCGAAGTGGCGTGCCGCGAAATAGCCCTCGCTCGAACGCCCCGCCAGGTCGGCGAGGTACTGGCGGTGGGCTGCCTCCGATGGGTGAGGGTAGAGGGAACCCTCAACGAGACCGTCGAGGTAGTTCGCCAGGCCGGCCGAGGCTTCGATCACTCGCTCGGCTCCGTCCACGCCAGGCCTGTCCAGCAGTTCACCAAAGGTCAGCAGGTTGCTGATGGTCTCCAACCGGAAGAGCTGGACCGCGTCCGGGTCGACTTCAGAAGTGAAGAGCGGGGCCGTGCACAGCTCGGCCATCGCTTGCAGGTACGCGCGATCTGACGGTTCGCCGACGGGTGCGGCTGCCATGCGGAACAGCGACTCCAGCACGGACTGGTCGACGCCCCACTCTGCATCCCATTCGAACGCGAGTATCGGCGCACGCCACCGCCACAGAGCCAGGGCGGCCGCCTGACGCCGGTGGACAGGCTTCAGGTCCGCCAATCTCTCGATCCGCACCACGTTTTCGAGTCAGCCCTTCTGAGCTACCGCCCGCGCCCGCATTACCTCGGGACACTGTAGAAGCCGCCGAAGCGCCACGTGACGGCCAGGATGGTGCCTGCACCAGGCGGACTTCGGGAAGCCGGCATACAGGTTCAGAATGCCCTCTCAGCCCAACCGCCCGGCGGACGGGCCATTTCGGGAGTCTGGTGCCGTTCGACTGCCTGACGGCTAGAACAGGGCGGCCGAGGCGGCGCCCTCCTTGTGGCCCTCCAGGATCCTGCGTAGCCATGGGCTGCGCACGGCCGGCAGCCGGACCAAGGTGTGCAGGAACGTGCCCTGGTCGGGCCGGAACAGGTGGTTGGGGAGCAGCGGGAGCGGGTCGTCGCGGAGTACGTCCATGGGGATGCGGCCCGACGGTGGAACCGGGAAGTACGGCGGAGGAGAGATCAGCCGCAGCCACACGCCCAGCGGCAGGGGCACGACGTATGCCGGCGGGGTCGGGTCGACGGGGGTCCAGGTCCGGCCCGTCTGGGGATGGACGGGTACGAGGAGGATGTCGGCGCCCGCGTCCTGGGAGGGCTGTCCCGGTCCGGCCAGGAGAGCGCGCCGCTGCGGGGGGCCTGCGGGGAGCAGGGCGTCGAGCGCTCGTTGGAACACGTCCGCGGTCAGACCGCCCGGGACCTTCACCGGCTGTCCTTGGGAGGCAACCAGCAGGTGGGCGAGCGCATGGCCGGCTGCCGCCTCCCACCGGGGGCTCCACGACCAGTAGTGGTCCGTCCCCAGGCGCCCTCCCCACGTGGCAATCGGCTCGAACAGGGGTGTTTTCTCTCCGTTCTCGACCAGTTCCGCCCAGGAGAGGGGCGCACCGTGGGTGCCGTCGACGGGGACACGGTGCACGACGTCCGGGCCGAGCCGCACCACCTGCCACAGTGAGCAGTCGTCGACCCTGGTCGCCACGGGGAGGTCGCATCTCTCGCAGGCCATGTTGGGCCCGTCGGCTCCGTCGAGGCCGCAGCAGGCACCGCCGCGCTTCCCGGGAATCAGCCGGGTTCCACGGACATCACCGGGCGCGATGACGCTCGACCCGGGCGTGCCGTAGGACAGGGCGTAGACCGCTGCGTAGATGCCGCGTGCCGCTGCCTCGCCCGGATCGACCTCGTCCCACATCCGCCACGGCCCTCCCCAGGGCTCCGGGTCCACGGCAAACGTCCCGGGCTCCATGAGCACCGGCAACTGGGCCCCGTTCCCGTACTTCTGACGTGCGTGGACCGGCAGTGCGACCTGGGACAGCGCGGTGGTCAGCATGGCGCCGCATCCCGCACACACGAAAACGAACAAACGTCCTCCAGCTGGGAAACAGACGCATCGTCGCAGCCGGTCGGCGGCCGGCCAACTTGTTTTCCGTTGCGGGAAACGGCCCTGCCACCGTCGTGGAGTGGCCACGCTGCGGGGGGAAATGCCAGCACGTGACCCTGACTGCGGCCAGCGACTCAATGAGTCATTCCCGGTAAGCGGTGGTTGCTCGCTGTGATCGCGAGGCTGGTGATGTGGCCCGCGGCATCCCCAAGTCCGGGCAGGAGTAAGGCCAGAAAGGCGTGAGTGCCACCGCGGAATCGGTACGGAACAGCGTCCGCTGTCCGGCGTCCGCGCCAATACGACTCCGCCGTCGGGACGGAGTGCCCAGGGAGCCGGTGGTGCTTCCGGTTCGTCGACGGCTGGCTACCATCTTTCGGAAGCTGGGGGTTAGAACTTGAACGTGACGTCCCGAACGAAGCGGGGGATCGCGGCCGCGGCCGGCATCCTGTTGCTGGGCATCGCGGTGTTCTCCAGTGTTGAGTCGATCCGTGCACTTTCCTTGGAGAAGGACTTCGCGCGCGCCCATGTGTGCCCGACGTTGGCGCCCAACTCGCCGGACTGCGCACGAGTGACCGTCGCGACCGTCGCGCAGACCTATGACGTCGGCGGCCGGGTCCCGGCCCACGCCATGACCTTCGCGCCAGGTGCCGGCACCGCACGGGTGGAACTCGGCAAGGACAGCACGCTTCTGGAGGACGCCTTTCCAGGGGAGACGGTCGACCTGGTGTGGTGGCGCGGGTCGGTGGTCGAGGTCGAGGCCGCCGGTCTCAGCGTGCCGACGGAGGACACCCCGTCCATGGACTCCACCCAGAATCTCGGCTTCACGCTCGGCGCCCTCGCCGGTGCGATGTGGTGCCTCATGGGTGCCTTCCTCCGCGCTAATCGGCCTTGGTCACCGCGCGGCACCGTGGCACGACTCGGTGGCGCCCTGGGCGGGGGCGTGCTGCTGGTCTCCGGTTACGTCCTGCTCAACGCCCCGGTGTCATCCGCCTCCGTTATGGAAGTGGTAGGAGCTCTCCTCGCCGTGGTGGGCCTGCTGTGCGTCCGGGCGGCGAAGTCGATGGAGCAGCGCGTTCGGGCGGCCGAGTCCGCGAATAACGGGGGGAAGCGGCGGAGGCGGTGACCCGCGATGAGACAGTGCAGGGGGAAGCGTCGCAGGCTATGACGGCCTCCCTTCCGTTTCCCGCCGGGCGGCGCCGTCCACTGAGCCCTTCCCAGTGACGGATCCTAACGTTGTGTGATGTTCAGAAGGTGCGGTCGTACTCGAGTTGGAGCAGGACGAGGGCTGCGGCGGCGATCTGCGTGATTCGCCTGGGGTCCAGGCTGACCCTGCGTAGGGCCTTGAAGGTCGTCTTGAGGAGGGAGTTGGCGCGCTCGCAGATGCCGCGGATGACCTTGTTATAGGTCTGCTGGGCCTCGGTCAGCTTGCCGCCTGCCGGCTTCTTGAAGGGGTGGCGGAAGCCGTCGCCGGCGTTCTCGTAGCCGAGGTCGACCAGGGGGGGCATGTCCAGTTCGGCGGCGAGGCGGCCCAGGGGTGTCGATCAGGCCATGGTGGCGGGCGCAGGTGGTGTCGTGTTCTCGGCCGGGCCTCACCGGCGAGACCCACAGCGGCCAGCCGTCTGGAGTGGAGATGACCTGCACGTTTCCTCGGTGATGCTTGTGTTTCCCGGACCACCACAAGTCCGCGCCGTTGGGGCCTGGGACGGCGACGCGGTCGGTGCGGATGACGGTGCCGTCGAGGTTCAGATGCGTCAGCCCGGCTGTCTTTGCGTGCTCCAGCACGGTCGCGAGGTCCGGCGCCCCGGCCGCCAGCACGGTCAGCCCTTCGTGCAGGTACCGGTAGGCGGTGGTGGTCGACAGGCCGTTGTCACAGGCGAGTTGGGCCATCCTGGTGCCGTCGAGGAACCAACGCAAGATGAGTACCGCCTGCTTGAAGCAGCCCAGCGCACGCCGCCCCTTGCGGGTCCTGGCCGCGATCCGGTGGTCGCGCAGCAGTCGGGACAGGTGTTCGGCGGTGGACAGCTTCACATCGAGCACGGCGGTGTAGGTGACACTGGTCGACACGTGAGGCCCCTCAGTCGGATCTTTTCTTGGCAAGATCGTTCCTACCCGGGGCCTTACTCCTGCCCGGACTTGGGGATGCCACGGGCCATAGCGCCAGCCTCGCGATCACAGCGGCCCCGGCCGCTGATCAGGTGGTCGCGCGCCTCCTTCAGCGCGCGTCTCTCGGTGCGTGGCAGGGACTTCGCCTCGCGCGAGGCCAGCCATGTCTGCAGGACGGCGATGGTCTGATCGCGCGGCTCGGGGTCCGTCGGCTCACCGTCGGCCATCAGGACCGCCAGCACGGCCCGGCTCATCGTGCTCCGGTCGCCGGAGAACTCGCCCCGGTCCATCGCCGCGAGTGCCGCCAGGCCGTGCTCGAGGGCCCTCCCCCGGTCGTCGTCGTCATCGTCCCATTCATCGCCGGACCGCCACAGGTCACGAAAGGCCAGGGCCGCGTTGTAGCGGGCCATCGCCCGCAGGTCCGCCTCCCCGTCCGGCAGCAGCGCGAGCGCGCTCTCCAGATGGCCGGCGGCACGCCTCAGCACGGATCTGTCGACTCCGCCCTCTCTCCACGACAGCCTGGGGAGCGCGCCGCCGAGCTTCAGGTGCGCGCCGGCCGCGGTGACGGGGAAGCGGGCGGCGTCCACGTGCCGCAGGATCGCCTCGCTCTGCCGGACGCCCGCTTCCCGGTCATCCGCCGCGTCGGACGCCTCGGACTGGCGGAGTGCGAAGAGGACTTGCCGGGCGGGCTCGATCTCGGCGGGGTCGTCGGAGAAGGCCTGTTCGGCGAGGGCCGCGATCTCGGGGGTCATCGGCGAGCCCGACCAGTCCGAGGCCGTCTCCCGATCGGCCGGCTCGCTCGCCCGCATCAGGACGATCATGTCCGTGCCGTTGGGTTCCATCTCGCCCTTCATCAGCATCAGGATCAGGTCGTCGAAGTCGGCAGGTCTCATCCGCGTCCTCCGGTCGGCGAGTCCGGTGGGGCATGGTGCACACGCACGAGGCCCCACCGGCCGCGACGCCAATCCTGGCCGGTCACAGCACGGGCGCGTCCGATCACTCCACCCTCTGTGTGCCACTGCAGGCGCGGTAGGAGAGGGTTCACGATGCCGCCGGGGCCTTCTTGGTCGCGAGGGTGCAGTAGTCCGTCGGCGAGCGGTTCGGAGTCACATCCAGTACGCCGAGGAGAGGGCTGCCGTGCTCTCCGGTCCGGGCCCGCACAGGCTCATCGGCGGCGCTCCGAACACCTGGCGCGAACGAGATGGGCCAACACCTCGATGGGGCACCGATCATGCCCGCCGGCACACCCCGGTCGGGACTGCGGCGGGTTCACTTGGCCAGTTCTGCGTTGAACTGGGCGCCGATCAGGAGGGCCAGGTTGGACAGCCACAGCCAGATCAGGAACACGACGACGCCCGCCAGTGAGCCGTACAGGCGGTGGTACGTGCCGACGTGCGAGGTGTAGACGGTGAACCCGAGGGAGACGGTCAGCACCAGAACCACCGCCAGCGCGCCGCCCGGCGCCATCAACCGGACCGCACGGGTGGACTCCGGGCCGGAGCGGTAGAGGACCAGCACCAGGACGACCGCGACCACGGCGACCACCGGCCACCGCAGTGTGTCCCACGCTCCCTGCGGTCCGGTGCCCAGGTCCAGCACCCGGCCCAGCCGCCGAGCCAGGCTTCCGCTGAGTGCCATCGCGATGGTGGACGTCAGCAGCAGGGCGACCAGGACGAGGGCGGTGGCGACGATGCGCGGCGCGGTGCGCCAGACCGGCCGGTGCGAACTGATCCGGTGCATGGCGTGCAACGCCCGTCGGAAGACGCTCAGATAGCTGGACCCCGACCACAGGGCCGCCGTCCCGCCCAGGACGATCACCGTCCACGCCGTCGACGACTGTCCGGCCATCTGCCGCAGGGTGCTGCGCAGCAGTGCGCGGGAGGCGAGCGGGGCTGCCTGCGCCATGCGGTCGATGACCTGTGGCTTGGCCGTGGGGATGGTCAGGCCCAGGATCGACAGGACGACCAGCAGGACCGGGAACAGCGCCAGTACGGCGTAGTAGGTCAGCGCGGCGGCCCAGTCCGTGATGTCGTCGTTCCAGACGGCCGCCGGGGTCCGGCGCAGCGCCCTCCACCAGCGGGCCGTACGGCCGTCCGTCTTATCCATGAGGCGGATGTTCTCACTACCGGCGCCCCACCGCCCAAAGGGGCGGCGGGGGCTGGTCACAGGAAACGCCTGATCGGGGTGACTGCGGCCTCCTTGACGCGCTGCAGGACCGCCCGCCGCCTCCACCTGTCGAGGTCGATGTCGACGCTGTGCTCCAGGTCCGCCTCGTAGTCGCGGTCGAGCGTCGCGGTGAACCCCTCGTCGAGGACGGTGAGCATGACCTCTTCGTCATGGTCCATGGAACGGCGGTTGAAGTTGGTGGATCCGATGAGGGAGGCGACCGAGTCCACAGTGATGATCTTGGCGTGCATCATGGTCGGCTGGTACTGGCGGATGTGCACACCCGCCTGCAGGAGACGCGCGTAGTGGTGCTGGCCGGCGAGCTGACAGGCTCGCTGGTCGGTGTGCGGGCCGGGCAGCAGTATCTCGACCCGCACACCGCGGCGGGCGGTCTCGCACAGCAGGTCGATGAAGTAGGTGTCGGGCGCGAAGTAGGCGGTCGCCAGCCGGAACCGCTCCTCGGCGGAGGTGAGCATGACCCGGATGAGCGTCTGCATGTCCTGCCAGCCGATGCTCGCGGAACCGCGCACCACCTGTACCACCGCCGAGCCGCTCTGCGGGTGCTCCGTGAAGCGGTCGCGGTCGTCGAAGAGTTCGTCGTGGCACTCCGCCCAGTTCTGCGCGAACGCCGCCGCGATGCCGTCCACGGCCGGACCGCGCACCTGGACGTGGGTGTCCCGCCATTCGGCGGGGTTGCGGGCGTCGCCGCACCACTCCTGAGCGATGCCGACGCCGCCGGTGAAGGCGGTCTCCTCGTCGACGACGAGGGCCTTGCGGTGACAGCGGTGGTTCTGCTTGAACGGGGACAGCAGGACGGGTTTGCGGAACCAGGCGACCTGCACGCCCGCCTCGCCCATGAGGTCCAGCAGGCGTCGCTCGATCTTCTGGGCGCCGAAGCCGTCGAGCAGCAGGCGCACGCGCACCCCGGCGCGGGCGCGGGCGGCCAGCGCGGCGGCGAAGTCCTGGGCGATCTGTCCGCGCCAGTACACGAACGTCATCATGTCGATGGTGTGCCGGGCCGAGCGGATCGCCCCGAGCATCGCGGGGAAGATCTCGTCCCCGTTGCGCAACGGCACCAGGTCGTTTCCCTCGGTGGCGGCCACGCCTATCAGCCGTTCCAGACGGCGGCGCAGCCGCTGTTTGCGTACCGCCGTGTCGGACGTGACGTCCCTGTGAGCCGGAGTTGCCGGTACGTCGTCGAGTATCACGCCGAATCCCCCCACTGGGCCATGAAGACGGAACGCCGAGGGCTGCCGGACGAGCCGAGCCCGGAAGACCGAATGCCCGGCGGGCGCCGCGTTACTCCGCGAACCCGCCCTTCAGAAGCAGCTCGACCACACCAGGCAGCACGTCCTGCTCCGGCCTGGTCCGGATCACGCGGCGGTTGTCAGTGGCCTCTGTCAGGATTCTCCGGTCAACGCCGTGATCAGGAGAATCCATGGGTACTTGGGACGTCGGCCCCTTCAGCAACGACACCGCAGCGGACTTCTGCGGTGACCTTGACGAGGCGCTCTCGGTCGAACGTGAGGGCATGGTTCGCGGCGCTTTGACATCTGTGATCGACTGCGCCGACTACCTCGAAGCGCCCGCATCAGATGGAGCGGTGGCCGCCGCCGCCCTTGTCGCGGCGCAATGTCCGGGGGGTGAGCCTGCCGGTCCGGTCTACGGGTCGAAAGAGCCTCTTCCCGATCTCACCGGCCTGCGCGATCTGGCCCTCAGCGCCCTCGACCGTGTCATGACCGAGCCGTCCGAGCTGATGGAGCTGTGGGCCGGACCTGATGGCGAGCCCTGGCGTGCGGACATGCGCCGGTTGCGGAACGTGCTCCTGCCACGGCCCCACGGAGGACAGCTCAGCCTGGCCTGACCCACCGCAACCCCTACTCGAGTCCTGTCTGAAAGGCCCCCATCTGCTGGGATGTGCTCCTCCTCCGCCTGCCCGACGACGTCACCTCGGTGCACGGGCTTCCCGCCGACCGCGCTGCGGCCCCCTTGGGCCGGCCGTACGACGTGCTCGCGGCTGTCGCCCGGGCCGTTCCCAAGGCCAACCTCACGAGGCACAGCCTCGATCAGCTCACCGCACTGGTGGAGACGCGGCCGAAACTGATGCAGTACCGCCCCCGCCTCATCGAGGGACTCACCGCCAGAACCGGACTCGACCTCCAACCACGGCAGCCGCAGCCGGTAAAAATCTTCTAGCGGGCGCCAGGGGGCAGCAGGTGCGGGGCGCGGACGCCGAGAATGCCGAAGACCTCGTCCTTCGCCAGGCTGCGCAGTTCCGCCAGGAAAGCGGGGTCCACGTGGCCCTCCCTGGCCCAGATTCCGGCGAGGGACTCGGCGCAGCGCTGGGCCAGGTCGCTGTGGAAGTCCCCCGCCCGGATGGCCCGGATCAGGGCCGCCTCGACAAACGGACCGGAGAGGAACTCAAGATCCGACGCCGCGTCGTCCTGCTCGTCCTCGCGCGCCGTGGAGTCTTCCATGAGGCGTACAAGCAGAACCGCACGCTCTTCGTCCGGGATCTCCGGATCCCTCCATACGGGGCCCGGCGACGAAACCACCGCCGAGTCCTCAATCACGATGCGGGGCCGTTCCTTCCCGAACAGCCTCACCGGCCAAGTCCCCATCTAGGACAGATCCTCGATCCCGTCCACGCTGCCGATGCCGACCACGCCACCGACGACACCTGCCGAGGTCCCGCCGCCGACCACGGACCCCACAGCCCGGAGGTCTGCCCCGAACACGGAACCGTGACCGTGACGCGCGCCCGCGAGGCGGCCCGCCGTGCTGACACTGTCGTGGAGGCCGCCTGGATCCGCTCGGCTCGGCCATCACATCGTAGACGTGCAAGGCGACGGTGCGATCAGCAGCCTGCCGCCGATCCTGGCGGTCGACTTTCCGGTGAGTACGGGTGGCCGTTGTACATCATCTGCGAGCTGATGCCGATACCGAACTCTGTTGCGTCCGCGGTGTACGTCTCATCGGCGTCCCAGGAGGCCCGGCACAGCAGGTGCTGCATGCCGTGCGGGTCGGTCTCCCCGGCCCAGCTCGGCGATGTTCCAGCAGAGATCACGGCCAACACCTGGGGTACTAGGCGGTTTCGAAAAGTCGCTTCCGCAACAGGGCGGCGCCGGATTCGGCGAGCCAGTCCGCGAGCGTACGCAGTCCGGGGTGGATGATGCGCAGCACCTCGATGTCGGCATGCCAGCGCGATCCGGCTCCCCAACGCTCCCGGACCTGGGCGATCTCGGGGTTGAGTGCAGCGGCCTCGGCATGGGTGATCTGCTCGTAGCGCACCGTGCAACCGGTGGCCTCGCCGATGGCAGCGACCGCCTCGACCGGGGTGAGGTCGTCCCCGGCCAGCTCCAGAGTCCGCCCAGCGAACCGGTCCGGCTGATCGAAGGCCAGCGCGGCGAATTCGGCGATGTCCTCCACGGCGATGATCTGTACAGGTTCGTCCGGCGGGAAGATGTGCCGGTGCACGCCGTGGACGATGCCGTCGAGGCCCATGGGCGTCGAACCGAGATAGTTCGACATGAAGCGCACCGGACGCAGCACGGTCACCGAACGGATCCGCTCACGCAGGTGGTCCTCGATGCGTTTCTTCCCCTCGGAGCCACCCGGACGCCCCGGCGTGGACGCCACGCCCGTGAACACGACGTGCTCGACCCCCACGGCGGCCGCGGCATCGATCAGCGCTCGGCCCCGGTCGAACTCCCGCTCCACGTCGGCGCCGGCCGGCCCAAATGCCACGGGCGGTACGGCGAACAGTGCCGCTGCTCCCTCCAGCGCCGCAGGCAGACTCGACGGGTCGTCGAAGTCGCCGCGCACGAGCTCGGCTCCGGCGGTTTCGAGTGCCTTGGCGGCGGGAGCGGTCGTGGCCCGCACGAGCGCGCGCACCGGCCTGCCGGCCGCCAGAAGCCGACGCGCGGTGGCGCCGCCCTGCCGACCGGTCGCACCGGTCACGACGACCAAGCGGTCAGTGGTCATGTCGTCCTCCGCCCCGGGATTGTCGGTGGGCACGATCGGGTTGGGCCCGGGGTCGATGTGGAATGCTCCACCCGGTTGAGTCCGACGGACAAGGAATTACGTGACATGACCGCAGCCCCCCACGATGTCGGCCGGGCTGATGCCCGCCGCAATCGCACGAAGGTTCTCGCCGCCGCTTCCATGGCGTTCGACGAGCACGGCCTGGACATCTCGCTCGGCGCGATCGCACGGCAGGCAGGGGTCGGCGCCGGCACCGTGTACCGGCACTTCCCGAGCAAGGAGATCCTGCTGGAGGCCGTACTCGTCCAGCAGATCGATGACCTGGTGGACGCCGCTCGACGGTGGACAGCCCGTACTGACCCTGTCGCGGCGTTCTTCGGCTTCCTCCTGGAGGTCGTCGACACGTCCCACGGGCGCAAGCACGCGTGCGACGCCTTGATCACGGAAACGAGCTGGCCGCGCCCGAGCCTGGCCGCGTCGGCGCGACGGTTCCGCCAGGCACTCGACGAACTGCTCCGCGCAGCCCAGCAGGCCGGCGGGGTTCGCATTGACGTCGGCGCGGACGACGTCGCCGCGCTCACCGTCGGGTGCGCAACCATACGGGGTGCCCACCGCGACCGGAACGGCGGCGCCCGCATGGTGCGGCTGACGTTGGAGAGCTTACGGAGTCCCGGATACGTCACGGAAGGGCGGGTGTTTCGTGACGCGCCCGGCACGCTCCACGCGGCACCACGGTGCGAGCAGTGCGGGGCCCGGCTCGACGCACGGCCCACTGGCCGCCCGGCCCGCTACTGCGGAGCGACCTGCCGACAGCGAGCACGCCGCCGTCGTCTCGGACCGGCAGGATTTCCTGGCGGAGGATGATTCGCTGGAGCCGGAAGGCACCACGCACTGCAATGGCCGGTGCCCACGCGACGTTGCTGTTTGCTGCCAAAATGTTGCATTCCAGGCATGAGAATCACGATCTACGGCTGGAGTATCAGGCGTCGAGGTAGTGGTAGTCCCCGTCCGGGAGGCCGATCACCAGGTCGCCGTTGTGGACCCTCCACTCGCTCATGCCGTCGACGTCGTGGCTGACCAGGAACAGCCCACGGGGCCTCTCGTCGTATTCGTCATCCTGATACGAGGCCGGGATCCGGGCGATCTGACGCAACCTCTCCTCGAACCAGTCGAGGGACACCGCGCGGATGTTGCCCCCGTAGAAGGCCCACCTGACGTAGTTGTACTGCCGAGCGGGGAAGGCCCAGCCCCCGCTGTAGGTGCGCTCCGGATCGTCTGCTTCCACGATCTCCTTGATCTGGGCCAGCTGCCGGTCGTCGCACTCCAGCCAGCCCCTGACCGAGACCATGATTCCCACGGCGGTTGCTCCTCATGTCGTGTGGCGCGCTGCCCTCGCGCACGGTTCCTCTGCGCTTGCAGGCTAGGGACGACCTGCTCGGTCACGCAAAGGAATTGAGAGGTGGATCAGCCGCCTCGGGCGGGAGCGCGCCCTCCTCATCCGGTCGGCCCTCGCGAGCATGGACGCGGCCCGCCGGCAGGCGATGTTCGACCAGGCCACGGCCCGCGTCGCGGGCCGGCTTCGCCCGGCGGAACGGCGGGCAGCGGCAGGGGCGTTCATCCTCGGACTCCTGTCCAGCGTCGAACGCAGGAACTGCCGGCAGCCGGCCGAAGAGGCTCGCCATGCCGGCCCTGGATCGATGCAGAGGCTGCTGCGAAGCGCACGACGGGGCGCCGACGGGGCGCGCGTCGAGGTCCGGGGTGTTCCTCGCCTACGCGTCCTTTCGAGGCCAGGCCCTGATAGACCGTCGGCTCTGCCTCCCCGAACACACCGGGTCCCAGGATCTCGATCGCCGCTCGGGCTCCGGGATTCCCGAGAAGATCGAGTTCGCCACCAGACCCCGCCCGGCCTGGCAGGAGATCGAAGCGGTCCTGGACGCCGGGTGCCCCTCCAGCTGGGTGGCCGGTGACGAGGTCTCCAGCCAGGACCCACCGCTTCGGTCCGCCCGGGAGGCACGCGGAATCGGCTACGTCCTGGCAGTCGCCCGCACCAGCAAGGTGCGGATCAACAAGAATCGCGCGGTGGTCCAGCCCGCCACCGTGTCCGCCTCGCTGCCCCGGGACACCGGGCACCGGCAGAGCGCCGGCGCCGGAGCGAAGCCCGCCGGGCGATCGTCCTCATGAGCGACAAGTGAGGCTCGGAGACGCCGTCCCCCGCACGACCGCGCCGGGCGTGACGTGGGCAGGCGGCTGGGCGCTCGCAGGCGTGCCGGGGCAGGCGGTCGTGGCACGCGTGGACCCACGCTGCCGGCGGGCCCTATCCGTGCGGCGGGGTTCTGATGGCGAGGAGGGCCATGTCGTCGTGGCCGTCACTGGGGTGCTGATCGGCCAGCGTCTCGACGAGTTCCTGAAGCGGCAGGTGCTCCAGGCGGCCGGCGCGTTCGGCCAGCCGGGCCATGGTCTGTTCGATGGAGCGCCCGGGGTGTTCGGTGACGCCGTCGGTGTAGAAGATCACTGTCGCGCCGGGAGGCAGCGAGCGCGTGTGCTCGTGGCGCCGTATCGCACTGTCCACGCCGAGGGGAAGGTCGGGCTGGGCGAAGAGGAAACGGGGGCTTGCGCCGGCGGTGAGCAGGAGCAGCGGGGGGTGGCCGGCGGTGCTCCACCCCATCCGGAACAGGCCTGCGTCCACACCGTCTGGGCTTCGTTCGGGTTCGAAGCGGGCGAGGCAGATGGTGGTGACGGGGTTGGCGGTGAGGTCCTCGACCGTGTGGTCCAGGGCAGTGAGGATCTCCGCGGTGGACTCGGCGGGGGCGTAGTGGAGGAGGGCGAGGAGCATGTTGCGGGTCTGTGCCATCGCGGCGGCGGCCTGCAGGTCGTGGCCCACCACGTCGCCGATGACCGCGGCGACGGTGCCGTCGGGCAGCCGAACGGCGTCGTACCAGTCGCCGCCGATGTGCCGGGGGCTGGCGGCAGGACGGTAGGCCGCAGCGCTCGCCAGGGGGTGCAGGTCGGGCAGGCGGGGCAGCAGCATGCGCTGGAAGTGCTCGGCGTCCGTCCGGGTCTGTCGCATCAGCGCGGCGTCGTCGATGGCGAGGCCCGCGGCCTCGGCGAACGAGGCGATCATCGCTTCGTCATGGGCGTCGAACGGCCGTCCGTCCTCACGGTCGCAGAGGTACAGGTTTCCGTAGACCCGTCCCCGGATACTGACCGCGGCCCCGACCATGCAGTGCATCGGCGGATGACCGGTCGGGAAGCCGACCGATGCGGGATGCGCGGCGATGTCCGTGACCCTGACCGGCTCCGGATGGGCGATCAGATATCCGAGCAGCCCGCGCCCGGACGGCAGCCCCGTGCCCGACAGCGCCTGCACCTGCGCGTCGGACAGGCCGACGGGAATGAACTCGCGGAGCTGCTCGCCCGAGTCGTCCAGCACTCCCAGCGCGCCGTAGCGGGCACCGACCAGGTCCATGGCGGTGCGGACGATCAGTTCCAGGACCTCGGACAGGTCCTGGTCCCGGCTGATGACCGCCTCGTACAGTTCGTGCAGCCGGTTCTGACCGCGCGCCAAGACGACGAGCTGCTCGGCGATCTGCGCCAGCTCCGTCCCCAGCCGCAGTCTTGTGCGAGGTGCACGGTCCGAGCCGCCCGTCACTGAAAACCCACCCATGCTCTGTGAGAGAACACTTACGCCAGGGAAAGAGTCGCAGCCGCCTGCTCGCACCCGGGGCATATCCGCCTTTCGGCGGCGCGTCTCCCTCGCTGATGAGATTCGTTGAGGTGACTCGTCGATGTGACTCGTCGACGATGGCTCTGACCGCGGGTGCGACAAGGATCTTGTTGTGGCGAGCCGTCCACCTCGTCCCACGGGACCCCGCGACACGTCCCAGGCCAACGCGTACAGTGCGCGGCGTGTACTTTCCGGGCTGGCGGAGCTTCTGGTGGCGTTACATCGCCGGGCCAGGCGCAGTAGTGGTCTTCGTGGCCCTGATTGCCCTGATGATTCCGGCCCTGTCCGCGCACGACGGTCACGGGCAACGTGGTCGCTGGACAGCGACGAACATTCCGTGCAGCCGCAGCGGATGCGGCGAAGTCGGCACCTTCTTGTCTGCCGACGGCAGCGACAGGCGTACGCGGATCAGCATGTTCGGAAGCCCGGACCTTGCGATCGGTCAAGCCGTTCCCGCCGTCGACACGGGTGGTGACGAGGTATACCCGCCGGGCGGGGGCGATGCCTGGTGGCACGATCTCATCGGGGTGATCGCTGCTGGGCTGGCCAGCATCGCCTGGCTGTGGGCGTTTCCCGTCCGAGTCCTGCGGCAACGTTGCCGGAACCAACCGGATGCCGTGGGCTCCTGACGCAGCCAAACATCTCGGCAACCCGTGGAAGGCCTGGCTGTCGGGCGCGTGTGCAGCTCGGTCGGGCGTCGCTGCGAGTGAGTCCGCGGGTCATCGGCGGGCTGCGGCGACCGCCACCGCCGTGACCTGGGTGGACGATCGCGTCATCACCCCCGGCGATCACGCAGCGAGACACCGGGACGGAATACCGCGCCGCCTCCTGTAAAGGGGAGCCTGGTGCGGCTCTTCGATGTCTTACGCTCAGGTCCAGCGGGGCTGCGAGCAGCGGCGGGCTCCGTTCTCTGTCGGCCCGCTGTTACGTCGAAAGGCGACGCCTGATGACGCTTTCTCCTCGCCTGCACGTGGTCAACGAGGGGCTGGCGTTCCTTCTGGAGATCGCAGCCCTGGCCGTCTTGGCCTGGTGGGGGTGGCAGAGCGTGGAGAGCAAGGCACTCGGTTTCCTTGTTGCCGTCGCCGCTCCGGCCGCCGCAGCCGTCCTGTGGGGCATGTTCGCCGCCCCGAAGGCTCGAATACCCTTGCCGCTGCCTGCAGTTCTCGCCGTCAAGGCACTCGTTTTCGGCGCGGCATCGGCCGCGTTGTATGCCATGGACCACGCCGCTTGGGCCACCACTTTCGCGGTCCTGGCCGTGGCCAACACAGCCCTTGCGACCCTGGACCGCCAAGCCGCAATGCACCGGGGCGCCTGACCTGTTGCGGCCTTGCCCCGTCAACGGCCAGGGGCCACCCTGCTTTACCGGCAGGTTGGCAGCCCGGCAGGGTGTCGCGTGGGCAGTGCGCTCCCCCGCCGATGCGGCGCCGTCCGGCGTACGGTGTCCCGCAGGTCTGGCCGCGATGGAACATGGCCGGAGCGCTCCGCTTTGTTCGCACGCGTCTTCGCTACGAGGAGCCCAGCCGGCGTCCGCGGTCCGACCCGGAGGACGGCAGCGGACCGCCCTGCCCCGATCGGCAGCGGACCGCCCTGCCCCGGAAGACCCGAATGACGACCCTCCCGGCCGGAGCGGATTTTTTGGGCCACTGAGGCGGCGGTCTGCGGTGCCCCCGCAGGGGGCGCGGATGTCGCGCGCGGGCGGGCCGGCACAGTCCTGGCCGACGGCACAGGAACAACGCGCGGGCCGCACACCTTCGGGTGATCACCGCTGGCGTCGCGGCAGCGGTCCGTTCCTCGCCGCCCAGCTCTCCTGATGATCATCAAATCAGCGGCAGCTTCTCACGGAAGGACGACACCACCATGGGCGCGTACCGGACGAGGGCTCTCCACCTCTTCGACCTCATCGACACCAGCAGGAACGGTTACATCGACTACGAAGATCTGCCGCGCGCCGCCGACGATCCGGGGAGTGCGCAGGCCCAGAGGGCCCGCATCCTCAAGATGTTCATCACGGGAGTCGCCAAGGCCGCCGACTCCAACGTGGACACCGGGTGACCAGGATGGAAATGATCTCGTGCGTGGAGAGGACGATGGCCGGGAAGTCGGCCTCCGACCTCCCCGGCTACGTCCGCGAGGTCACGGCCGGAGTCTTCGCGCTGATGGACGCCGACGGAAACGGCAGGATCGGCAAGAGCGAGTTCGAGAAGTACCTCAAAGCCCAGAACGTCACCGACCCGAGTGCGGTGGCCGAGTTCGCGCGCCTCCACCGTGACGGCGACGGGTCCCTCACCCTCGACGATCTCACCTACGCCACCCACCGCTTCTCCACCGCCCCGGAGAACGACGTGCCCGAGCACCGGCTCCTCGCCGCCGTCTCCGCCTGACGCCCCCGGGCACCCACGCCCGCCCGAGGTCACGGCCGTTCGCATCACCCCGCACCTCGTCGGGGCAGACAGCAGCGCGCGTTGCCGGATGCAAACGCCGTCTGCCGGACGGGCTCGGGCCGCCGTTGCACCACCGTGGGTACTCACGCCCGCGGCCCCACGCGCCAGGCAACGGAATGGGCCCGTCATGACAGCGGCGGCACCAACAGGCAAGACCTACAGGGCCATTACCGGGCAGCCGGAAGGGACTTCCCAGGAGCGCCGGATGCCGAACTCCCGTCCAGTGCTGCCGATCGAGCAGTGCGGGATCGCCGCTGCCTCGTAGCCGCCACTGACGCCGAGCCAGGTGCTGCTCGGCGGAGGCGGCGCGATCGGTGTCGGCATCGTCCTGGTCCTGCATGCGCTGCGGTCACCGGCGAACCGACAGTCGTGGGCTGCCTCTCCGGGACCACGTACGTTCGGGCAGCGCGCCGGTCGAGGGGGTTTCGGGCCAGGAAGCCGGCAGTACGCTCGGAATCGCCTCCGGCATCGAGCACGTCATGCGCCGAGCCCATTGCCCTGGCCGGACGGCACAGTCGGCTCGACGCCTGATCCGTGGACCCGCCTGCTGCGGCACTCGGTCACGCCGACTGGGCACGGTCCGCGGCCGGAGCGCACGGTCAGCAGTCGTGGGCCAGGTGATCGATGCCGTTGAGCCGTGCGCCCGGGAGTCTCGGCGTGTGGGCCCGCAGTCACCTGGAGGTGGCGCGGCTCGGATTCGGATCGACCTCGACGCGCCCCTGCGGCGGCCCCGTCCGAACGGTCGGCGGACCGGTGGCCGGTCCGCGTGCCGCCGGTGCTCGTCCACGGCGGCACCCGCCTCCGGCGATGTCCTTCCCGAAGCCACTGAGCGATCGCGACCAGGCGCTTCGCCGCAGCTCGACGGTCTTCGCGAGGGACACGTCCACCCACCCGAGGGCGATCTTCACGTCAGCAAATATCCAGCGAGATCGAGGCGGCACGTGTCGAATCCCACGAGAGTGGACCCTCGCGCTCGGCACCCATCGGACATTACGGTCCATATGTAAAACATTCAACGAGTTTCTCTCCACCCCTTGACTTGTCGCGTTCTTTGCGCGGAGGCTACGGACTTGTCATTCAAACCGGTTTAAACGCCGAGGCGGCCCCCGCGCCGCCGAGCCGGCACGGCACCCTCCCGGGGTGCCGTGAGCGTCTGCCGTCGAACGAAAGCGGTGCGTATGTCCCGTCGTCCCACCATCGGTGACGTGGCCAGACTGGCCGGAGTCTCCCGCGCGACGGTCTCCTTCGTGCTCAACAACCGACCGGGCGTGGCGGCGGACACCCAGCGCCGGGTACGGTCCGCGGCCGAGGAACTCGGATGGACCCCGAGCTCCAGCGCCCGCGCGCTGTCCACGGGCCGCGTCCGAGCCGTCGGACTGGTCCTGGCGCGCGAACCCGAGCTCATCGGCACCGACCCGTTCTTCCCCGCGTTCATGGCGGGGATCGAGACAGTGATCTCGGAGACCGGTGACGGTCTGATGCTGCAGATGAGCCGGCCCGAGAACGAGGTGGACACCTACCGCAGGCTCGCGGCCGACCGACGGGTGGACGGCGTGTTCCTCACCGACCTGCGCACCGGCGACCCCCGTCCGGCCCTGGTCGCCGAGCTCGGGCTGCCGGCCGTGGCCGTGGGGACGCCGGACACGGGGACCGGCCTGCCCTCGGTCGGTCTGGACGACCGTCCGGCCGTACGGGAGGCCGTGCGCCATCTCATCGCGCTGGGACATCGCGACATCGCCTACGTCGCCGGTCCCGACGAGTTCGTCCACGCCCGGCGCCGCAGTCAGGCCTGGAGCGACGCCCTCGCTGACGCGGGCCTGCCTGCAGGAACGTTACTGCAGGGCGGCTTCACGGCCGAGGGCGGAGCACGCGCCACCCGCGAACTGCTGCGGCAGCCGTCTCCCCCGACGGCGATCGTCTACGGCAACGACCTCTCGGCCACGGCCGGGATGGCGGTCGCCCAGGACGCCGGACTGCGGCTGCCCGAGGACCTGTCCGTCGTCGGCTTCGACGATGTACCCCTCGCTTCCTACACCAACCCGTCGCTGACCACGTGCCGGTCCAATCCGGTCTCCTGGGGCAGGGCGTCCGCCCAGGCCCTGGTGGAACTGATCGAGACCGGCAGCACAGCCGACCGGGAACTCGAGCCGGCCACTCTCGTGGTACGCGGCTCCACCGGCCCGGCGCCGGTGCGCTGAGCAAGTCGACCCGCGGCACGCCTGTTGCGCCCGAGCCCCCGGGACGGGGCGGGAGACCCACAGCAGCCGGGCCGTACCGCAAGACATTCATCCAGCAAGAAACGGAACCTCCAATGAAGAAGGCCCTCCTCGTCATGCTGCCCGTGGCCGCGCTGACGCTCTCCGCGTGCGGCAGCAGCGGCTCCGACTCGAGCGCCTCCGATGACGCGCACGGACCGATCACCGTCTGGTACTCCAACAACGCGCAGGAAGTCGCGTGGGGCAAGAAGATGGTGGCGTCCTGGAACGCGACGCACCCCAAGGAGAAGGTGACCGCCCAGGAGATTCCGGCGGGCAAGAGCTCCGAAGAGGTCATCGGCGCGGCGATCACCGCCGGCAACGCTCCCTGCCTGGTCCTCAACACCGCCCCGGCTGCCGTGCCCGGATTCCAGAAGCAGGGCGGCCTCGTCCCGCTGGACGACTTCCCCGACGGCAAGAAGTACCTGCAGGACCGCGTCGGCGGCAAGCTGTCGCAGTACGCCTCGCCGGACGGCAAGTACTACCAGATGCCGTGGAAGAGCAACCCCGTGATGATCTTCTACAACAAGGACCTGTTCAAGAAGGCGGGACTCGACCCGGAGCACCCCAAGCTCTCCACCTACCAGGACTTCCTCGACACCTCCCGCAAGCTGGTCGCCACCAAGGCGGCCAAGGCCGCGATCTGGCCGGCTCCGTCGTCGGAGTTCTACCAGTCCTGGTTCGACTACTACCCCATGTTCACGGCCCAGACCGGCAAGCAGCTGGTCGAGAACGGCAAGGCCCAGTTCGCCTCGGCCGACGGCATCAAGGCCGCCGAGCTGTGGAAGACCATGTACTCCGAGCACCTGGCGCCGAACGAGACGTACAACGGCGACGCCTTCGCCGACGGCAAGGCCGCCATGGCCACCGTGGGCCCCTGGGCGGTCTCCGTCTACGGCGACAAGGTCAAGTGGGGTGCGGTGCCGGTGCCGACCTCGGACGGCGCCCCGGGCAAGGGCACCTTCAGCGACGAGAAGTCCATCGGCATGTTCACGGCCTGCAAGAACCGTGCGACGGCCTGGGACGTCATGAAGTTCGCCACCAGCAAGGACCAGGACGGTCAGCTGCTGGAGGCGACCGGCCAGATGCCCATGCGCGCCGGCCTGACCAGCGCCTACCCGGACTACTTCGCCTCGCACAAGGACTACACGGCCTTCGCCCAGCAGGCGGATCACACCATCGAGGCGCCCAACGTCCCCAACTCCGTCGAGGTCTGGCAGACCTTCCGTGACGCGTACAGCAAGTCCGTGATCTTCGGCAAGGGCGACGTCGCCGCGACCCTCAAGGCCGCCGCGGCCAAGGTGGACGAACTGGCACAGGACAAGTGAGCACGCCCCATGTCCACCACCACCTCTGACGCCCGCCGGCGCCGCCGCGCCGGCGGGGGGACGGCGAAGCCGCCGACGCCACGCTCGCCGTGGCGGCTGCGGCTGGGCGGCCACCAGCCCATCGGCATGCTCTTCGTCTCCCCGTACCTGATCTACCTCGCGGCGATCTTCGTGTACCCGCTCGGCTTCGCCGTGTGGATGTCCTTCCACGACTACTACTTCGCCGCTCCCGGCGTGCAGGTCGACCGGCCCTTCGTGGGCCTGGACAACTACACGGCGGTGCTCACCGACCCGGACGTCTGGCGCTCCTTCCTCAACATCGCCGTCTTCCTGGTCATCAACGTGCCGCTGACCGTGGTCGGTTCACTGGTCCTGGCCAACGCGCTCAACAAGAAACTTCCCCTGCGGTCCTTCTTCCGCACGGCCTACTACATCCCCTACATCACGGCCAGCGTCGCGGTCGTCGGTGTGTGGCTGTTCCTGTTCAACAGCGACGGCCTGGTCAACCAGGCGCTGGGCCCGCTGGCCCCGAGCCCGTCCTGGCTGGTCAACTCACACCTGGCGATGCCGGTCGTGGCGATCTTCGTGGCGTGGAAGCAACTGGGCTTCTTCGTGGTGCTGTACCTGTCGGCGCTGCAGAACGTGCCGAACGAGCTCTACGAGGCGGCGGAAATCGACGGCGCCGGGCGGCTGCGCATCTTCCGCTCGGTCACGGTGCCCGCGGTGCGGCCCGCCACCCTGCTGGTCCTGATCCTCGCGACGATCACCGGCGCCAACCTCTTCACCGAGCCCTATCTGCTCACCAGCGGCGGCGGACCCGACGGCGCGACGACCTCGCCCGTGCTGCTGATGTACCAGCGAGGTCTTCAGCAGGGGCATCCGGACGAGGCAGCGGCCATCGGCGTGATCCTCGTCGTGCTGATCACCGCCATCTCACTCGTCTACCGACGCCTCGTGGAAAGGGACTGAGATGACCACCGACGTCGCAGCCCGCCCCTCCGACGAGCGCCCCGGGAACGAGCGGCCCTCACGCACCCACGCCCGGGCGATCGGCTCGCGGATCGCCCTGCTCATCGGCGCGTTCGCCTTCCTCTTCCCCTTCTACTACATGATCATCGGATCGCTGCAGAAGGAGCCGGACTCCAGTCCCACCGGGGCGTTCCCCAGTCCGTCCAACCTGACCCTGCACAACTACGCGGCGATCGACTCGGCGATCTCCCTGGGCCGTTCGCTGGTCAACTCCGGCATCTTCACCGGCGGTGTGATCATCTGCACCACCGTGTTCGGCCTGCTCGCCGGGTACGCCCTGGCCCGGTTGCAGTTCCGCGGCCGCGGGTCGACTTTCGCGCTGGTGCTGCTGGTCCAGGTCGTACCGTTCCAGCTGCTGCTGATCCCGCTGTACGTGCTGATCGTCCGCGACTACGGACTGGCCGACTCCTACATCGGCATGATCCTGCCTTTCGCGATCAACACGAGCGCCGTGTTCATCTTCCGCCAGTTCTTCCTCCAGTTGCCGGCCGCCATGTTCGAGGCCGCCCGCATCGACGGCGCGAACGAACTGCAGATCCTGTTCCGCATCGCGGTTCCGCTGTGCAAGCCGGCCCTCTTCTCGGTCGTACTGCTCAGCTTCACCGGCCCCTGGAACGAGTTCCTCTGGCCGTTCCTCGTCACCAAGCGGCAGGACATGCAGCCGCTGGCCGTCTCCCTGGCCAACTACATCAGCACGGTCGCGTCCGCCGCCGCCAACCCCTTCGGCACCATCCTCGCCGGAGCCTGCGTCCTGGCCGCGCCCGCGGTGGCTCTCTATCTCGTCTTCCAGCGCCGGTTCAACTCCACCGACATCGACTCAGCAACGAAGGGCTGACCTTCCGTGTCCCACAGCACCACCACCCCTGTCCCCTACACCCTGACCCGGGTCGGCGTCGTGATGTCCCCCCTGCCCGGCGAGGCCAACGAGGTCGAGGGCGTGCTCAACCCGGCCTCCGGCCGCACCCCCGACGGCACGCTGCACCTGCTGCCACGGCTGGTCGCCGACGGCAACGTCTCCCGTGTCGGCCTCGCCGAGGTCGTCCTGGACGACGGCGTACCCACCGGCGTCGAGCGGCGCGGTGTGGTCCTCGCGCCCGACGCCGGCTGGGAGCGCGGCAAGAACAACGCCGGCGTCGAGGACCCCCGCACCACCTGGATCGAGGACCTCGGCCGCTACGTCATGTCCTACGTGGCCTACGGTCCGCTCGGCCCCAAGCCCGCCCTCGCCGTCTCCGAGGACCTGGTCCACTGGGAGCGTCTGGGCCCGATCCAGTTCGCCTACCAGCCCGACCTCGACACCGACCTCAACCTCTTCCCCAACAAGGACGTCGTGCACTTCCCCGAGCCCGTGCCGGGCCCGGACGGCGCGATGTACTACGCCATGCTGCACCGGCCGATGTGGGACCTCGGGTGGTTCCGGCCCGGTGAGGGCGTCCACCTGCCGGCCGGGGTGACCGACGAGCGCCCGGGAATCTGGATCTCCTACGTCCCGGTGGACGAGGTCAAGCAGGACCTCGGCGCCCTGACCCGGCCGCGCCACCACCGCCTGGTGGCGCTGTCCGAGTACGCCTGGGAAGAGCTCAAGATCGGCGCCGGCCCGGCTCCGATCCGGGTCGACGAGGGCTGGCTGCTCATCCACCACGGTGTCTCGGGCACCATCGAGGACCCCTTCGCGCAGGTCCAGACGGTCAACTACGCGGCCGGCGCGATGATTCTCGACCCCGCGGACCCCTCCCGCGTCATCGCCCGCACCGCGGAACCGCTCATGGCCCCGGAGACCGAGGAGGAGCGCTCGGGCACCGTACCCAACGTGGTCTTCCCCACCGCCGTGGAGGAGATCGACGGCGTGCGCTACGTCTTCTACGGCATGGCCGACGCGCACATCGGCGTCGCCCGCCTGGACCGGTCCGCGTGACCTCCGGCCGTACCGGGCGCCGCGTCGCCCTGGTCGGCTGCGGGGCCTTCGGCACGTTCGTACTGGACGCGATACACGACATTCCCGCGCTGCGGGTCGTCGCGTGCGCCGACGCCGACCGGGGGCGGGCCCAGGTGCTCGCCGACCGGTACGGCGCGGCCGTCCACGCGAGCGTGGCGGAGGTCGCCGCGGCGACGGACGTCGACGTGGTCGTGCTGGCCACCCCGCCGGCCGCGCACGCGGACGCCGCGGTCACCGCACTACGGGCGGGCAAGCACGTCTTTTGCGAGAAGCCGATGGCCCTCGGCGTGGCGGACGCGGCGCGGGTGGAGGCGGAGACCCGCGGCTCGCGCGGGGTGTTCGTGATCGACCACGTCCTGCGCTACAACCCTCTCCTGCGGCTGCTGAAGCGGCTCGAGGAGGAGCGTCTGCTGGACCCGCTGCGGCGGTTCGCCTTCGAGAACGACGCCTCCGACGAGGACCTCGGGCCCGGGCACTGGTTCTGGGACCCGGCGTACAGCGGAGGCATCCAGATCGAGCACGGCGTGCACTTCTTCGACGCGGCCAACGCCCTGATGGGCAGCGTCCCGTTCCAGGTGCAGGGCACCGAGGTGCGGCGCGCCGAGGGTCCCGTGGACATCGTGGTGGCCACCGCCGTCCACCCCGGCGGCGCCGTCGCCACCCACACCCACTCCTTCACCCACGCCCACCGCGCGGAGCGCCAGTTGATGCGGCTCGACTACGGCTTCGCGGAGGCCCGTGTCACCGGCTGGATCCCGACCCGGGCGACGATCACCGCGTGGACCGACGAGGCGGGTGCGGTCCGTTGGGAGGCGCTGCCCGCACGGGCCGCCGAACTGCTCGCCGTCGACGGTCTGCGGCCGCACGGGCAGGAGCGCGTGACGGTGTCCGTGACCCGCGACGCCGGGTCGGCCGAACCGGCCCGCGGCCGGGGTGTGTCACGCAGCGTGCCGCACCGGGTGGAGTGCGTCGTCGACCTCGGCGGGGAGGACCGCAAGCAGTACGTGTACACCGAGAGCGTGCGGGCGGCCATGGCGGACCTCCTGCACTGCGCGGAACACGGTGGCACCCCGCAGGCCGACGCCACGGCGGGCCTGACCGCCGTGGCCGTGGCAGACGCGGCCACCCGTTCCGCACGGAGCGGCCGCACCGTCACCCTCACCGCGCCCGTCCTCGACGGAGCCGCGCGATGACCGTGACGCCCGTACCCGTCGCGCCCTCCCCCTGGTGGAGGGAGGCGGTCTGTTACGAGATACACCCGAGGGCCTTCGCCGACGGCAACGCGGACGGCGTCGGCGACCTCCCCGGTGCCACCGCCCGGCTGGAGCATCTTGCGGGACTGGGCGTGGACGCGGTGTGGATCACCCCCTTCTACCCCTCGCCGTTGGCGGACGGCGGTTACGACATCGCCGATCACACCGGCGTGGCAGCCGACCTCGGAACCGCCGCCGATTTCGCCGCCCTGGTGACGAAGGCGCACACGCTCGGCATCAAGGTCCTCGTGGACGTGGTCCCCAACCACACCTCGCACCGGCACCCCTGGTTCCGCGCGGCGCTCGCCGCCGGTCCGCGGTCTGCGGCCAGGGAGCGCTACCTCTTCCGGGACGGCCGCGGGGAGAAGGGTGAACTGCCCCCCAACGACTGGCAGTCCGCCTTCGGCGGTCCCGCCTGGACCCGGATCGACGAGGCGGACGGCCTCCCCGGCCAGTGGTACCTGCACCTGCACGCCCCGGAGCAACCTGACCTGAACTGGCGCAACCCCGAGGTGCCCGCCGAGTTCGAGCGGATACTCCGGCATTGGCTGGATCAGGGCGTCGACGGGTTCCGCGTCGACGTCGCGCACACCCTGTTCAAGGCGGAGGGCCTGCCCGACGCGGGTCCCGGCCAGCACCAGGACGTGCACCGCAACCATCTGATGCCCTACTACGACCAGGAGGAGCTGCACCCGCAGTTCCGAAGGTGGCGGACCCTCCTGGACAACCACCCCGCCCCAGCGGGAGCGGTGCCGCCGCACGAGCGGGTGATGGTCGCCGAGGCCGGCGTCTTCGACCGCGAGCGCCTGGCACGCTACGTCGCGCCCGGCGAGATGCAGCAGATCTTCAACTTCGCCTTCCTGGAGAGCGCTTGGGACGGACCGGCGATGCGTGACGTGATCGACCGGTCCGTGCAGGCCATGTCCGCGGTGGGCGCTCCCGTGACCTGGGTGCTGTCCAGTCACGATGCGGTGCGGCCGGTCACCCGCTACGGAGGCGGCCCACTCGGCGAGCGGCGCGCTCGTGCGGCGGCGCTGCTGATGCTGGCCCTTCCCGGGGCTGCCTACGTGTACCAGGGCGAGGAGCTCGGCCTGCCGCAGGCCCACGTTCCGGACGACCGGATCCGGGACCCCTTGTGGGAACGCTCCGGGCACCTCGTCCGAGGGCGTGACGGCAGCCGGGTGCCCCTGCCCTGGACGGGCGGTGTCCCGCCGTACGGCTTCAGCGACGCCGACCCCGACAGCTGCTGGCTTCCGCAGCCGCCGGACTGGGCGGCTCTCACCGTGGCGGCTCAGCGGGACGACGCCTTCTCCATGCTCACGCTGTACCGCGCGGCGCTGCACCTGCGGCGCGCCCACCCGCCCATACGCACCGGACTGCACCTGCAGGGCCCCGCGAGCGGCGAATGGTTCGCCTTCGACCGGTCGGCCGGCCTGCGGTGCCTGGTCAACTTCGGTGCGCACCCCGTCAGGCTGGACGACCGTGCCCGGGTGCTGCTGTCCAGCGCACCGCTCGACGGCAGGGATGTCCCGCAGGACACCACCGTCTGGATCGTTCTTGAGGAGTACCCGCAGTGAGTGACCTGTCAGGCGCCGACCTGTCCGCAGTGGTGAAGGCCTACGACGTCCGAGGCGTCGTACCCGAACAACTCAACGAAGATCTTGCCCTGTTGTTCGGCGCGGCCTTCGTCGAGACGACGGGTGCCGAGGCCATCGTGACGGGCCACGACATGCGCTCCAGTTCGCCCGGCCTCGCCGCGGCCTTCGCGCGCGGTGCCGCCGGGCAGGGAGCCGACGTCACCGAGATAGGCCTGTGTTCCACGGACGAGCTGTACTTCGCCAGCGGCACCCTGGGGCTGGCCGGCGCGATGTTCACGGCCAGCCACAATCCGGCCCGCTACAACGGCATCAAGATGTGCCGTCCGGGCGCGGCTCCGATCGGGCAGGACACCGGACTGCGCGAGATCCGCGCCCTCGTGGAACGCTGGGCCGCGGGTGAGGGCCTGCCCGAACCGCGACGCCCCGAGGGTTCCGTCGTCCGGCGCGACATGCTGGAGGAGTACGCGTCCCACCTGCTCTCGCTCGTCGACCTCTCCGGTATCCGCCCGCTCAGAATCGTGGTGGACGCCGGCAACGGAATGAGCGGACTCACCGCGCCGGCCGTCCTCGGCAAGGTTCCGGTCGAGATCGTCCCCCTCTACTTCGAGCTCGACGGGACGTTTCCGCACCACGAGGCCAATCCGCTCAACCCGGCCAACATCGTCGACCTGCAGAACGCGGTGCGGGAGAACGCAGCCGACCTGGGGCTCGCCTTCGACGGTGACGCCGACCGCTGTTTCGTCGTCGACGAGCGCGGCGAGGCGGTGACGCCGTCGGCGGTGACCGCACTGATCGCCGTCCGGCTGCTCGCCGAGCATCCGGGGAGCACGGTGCTGCACAACCTGATCACGTCGAGAACGGTGCCCGAGGTGGTCCGCGAGCACGGCGGCACGCCCATTCGCACCCGGGTGGGTCACTCGTTCATCAAGGCGGAGATGAACCGGACGAACGCGGTGTTCGGCGGCGAACACTCCGCGCACTACTACTTCCGGGACTTCTACAACGCGGACACCGGCATGCTCGCCGCCCTCCATGTGATCGCGGCTCTCGGTTCACAGCCAGAGGCGCTGTCCGGCCTGATGCGCCGCTATCAGCGCATGCCGGCGTCCGGCGAGATCAACTCCACCGTCCGCGACACGCAGTCCACCCTCGCGGCAGTCCGCGAGCACTTCTCCGCGCGTCCCGGTGTCACCACCGACGACCTCGACGGCCTCACCGTCTCCGCCCCCACATGGTGGTTCAACCTCCGTCCCTCCAACACCGAACCGCTCCTGCGGCTCAACGTGGAAGCGACGGAGTCGTCGACCCTGAACCGCATACGGGACGAGGTCCTGACACTCGTCCGCGCATGACAGAGGGGCCGGTGTCCTGACCGTGGCGCCTATGCATCCGGGGAGCTAGTCGGTCAGCGGAGGGGTGTCGGGTGCTGCGGCGACGGAGTCTGCTCTCAGGGGCAGTTCGAGGTCGGCCACCAGGTGCTCGGGGTAGAAGTGCACTCGGCGGCCGGTGCCGTCGTCGTCGCCGGTGACGCCCGGGCCCGTCCATTCCAGCTCGGCGTGTCCGGACAGGTGGAGGCCGCGTCCGGTGGCGAAGTCCAAGAAGACGAGCGTCGCGGCGGGGTCCGTGCTGAGGTTGCCGAGGGTGTTGAACATGTTGTTGCCGGAGTAGTCGGGCCACCACAGCCGCCCGTTCTCGGCCCGGACGAATCCCGGCGACCCGCCGCGGTGCGAGGCGTCGTTGCCCCGGGTGGGATGGGTGGTGCCGATCAGGAAGGTGTCGGACCGTCGGACCAGGGCGATGTCGTCCTGCGTCAAAGCGCTTCCTCGCCGTGCCGGCCCCGCGCCGACAGCCGAACCGGGCGCGGTGTGAAGGTGCCGGCCCTGGATGTACTGAGGGCAGTTGCCGTACAGCTGCTCCACGCTGACGTACAGCCCGCTCTCGTCGGCCCGGGTGAGGGTGCCGTTGATGCGCAGTCGTCGACGCGTGGCGAACTCGATGACGATCAGCCCGACCGGCTGATGCTCGGGAAGTCGCCGCAGCGGCGTCCCCTCCGTGGGCAGCGCCTGCACGTGCAGGACATCCGGTGAGACGGCGCGCAGGAAGCCGGGGGGACCGACGAGCGGGGTGATCCACAGCCGGCCGTCCATGTCACGGCCGGTGATCGCCGCGAAGGTGCGATCCGCCAAGAACTGCGAGACCCCGCTGCGCAGCTGCGCGGGAGCCAGCATGCCTCTGAGCCGGGCAGCCTCTCCGGCTACCCCCGCACGGCGTTGAACGGACAGCTCGCCGTCGTGAAAACCCTCATGCACGGTGCGCATCGAGTCGATCATCAGTCTTCCTTCCCCATGCGCCGGAATGGCGGCCACCCCTTTCCCGTCGCACGATCTAACGCTTACGAAGCAAGTGAAGCGTTAGATACATCTTGACGCGGCCCGGCGCCCGTGTCAAACGATTGGAGCCATATGTAACCGTTAGAAGTGCTGTAGCCTGGGCAGATGGACACCAAGGCACCCCTCATGGGCGAGCCGCTTCCCGTGGAGCTGATGAACACCATCTGGGCGGATCGCCACGGCCGGTACGACGCGCTGCGCGACCCGAGGGGCGTCGAAGCATGGCTGTCCTCCGTCTGCCCCCGAACAGACCTGATGACGGCGGACGACCTCGACGGACTCACCGCACCGGACCTCGACCGGCTGGGCGACCGGTTGATCAGCCTGCGTGACGCCCTCCGCCGACTGGCCGCGGAGGTCACCCAGGAGCCACGACCCGGAGCCGCGTCCGAGATCCTTGATCTGTCCACGGCGGTTCAGGTGCTCAACGAGGCTGCCGGCGAGACACCTCACTGGCCGGTGTTGCGCTGGTCCCCGGGTGCCGAACCCGCACGCCACGGGCACACCGGCGGAAAGGCGGCATGGGCAGTCCTGTCCGCCATCGCCGAAGAGGCGGTCGTCTTCTTCAGCCAGGACTCCCGCCACCAGCTCCGCGCCTGCCTGGCACCGGGCTGCGTCCTGTACTTCCTGAAGAACCACCCCCGCCGGGAATGGTGCTCCACGAGCTGCGGCAACCGGGCTCGCTCCGCACGGCACTACCGACGACACCATCGGAGCACGGCCTGACCGTTGCGCCGCGCACCGAGCAGAGCCGCGACCTCGATCGTGCGGCACGCCCGGAGCGTGCGCCTGTCTGCTCCCTGGTGTGCGCGGTGCCCCCCGCCCTGCAGCCTTGCACTCCGGGACACGCCTCCCGTTACCGTACGTGTCGGCGTATGGCCGATCGAGTCACCGGCGGGGCTTGGAGGGTGTGCTCGTGGGCGGGGCACCGCGCCGCCCTCCCGCGTGCTCGACGCCGACGCGGTTCACGGCGACGACGGGCGTGCGGGGGCGTGCGTCCGGTTCATCTCGCCGATGGCCTGCCACAGCACCTGTGCCCGGCCGCGATGCCGGCGCGCCGGATCGTGAAGGCCGGCGGCGGCCTCCAGGTCGCCGATCAGTTGCCAGCAGGTGGCTTCGTCCTGGCGGTCGCCGTGCCGGTGGAACAGGGCCGCGGCGCGCTCCAACGCCGGGCTCGCCAGGTCCCGGTCGTCCTGGCCGGCGTGCACGCGGCCGATCTCCAGCAACGTGTATGCGGCGCACCGCTCGTCGGCCAGGTTCTCGAAGGTGGTCAGCGCCTGCTCCAGGCAGCGCAGCGCCTCGTCCTGATGGCCGCGCCGGTCGTGCAACCGGCTGAACCGTCGCAGCACGACGGCCACGCGGTGCTCGTCGTCGAGCTCGCCGGCCAGGCGCAGGGCTCCGGTGAACCAGGACTCCGCCGCCTCCAGTCGCCCCTGCATGAGGCGCATCACGCCCATGGAACAGGACAGTTGGGCCTCGATGCGCCGGTCGCCTTCGCCGACCGCGATGGCCAGTGCCTGCTCGACCCGTTCGAGTGCTTCGTCGTCACGGCCCTGCACCCGGCTGACCGTACTGAGGGTCGCCATCGACAGCGCCTCGCCGCGCTTGTCGGCGCCGTCCCGGCACAGCTCGATGGAGGACTCCAGGGCACGGGTCGCCCGGTCGAACTCGTCCTGGTAGATATGCAACTGGCCAAGACCGCGGAGCAGCGCCGATGCCCCGCGCGCGTTGCCGGCGGCCTCCGCCGCGTCCAGGGCGAGCCGGTGACCGTGCTGCCAGTCCTGATACAGACACCGGTGGTCGTAGTACGTCGCCGTACCCGCGGCCAGCTCCCAGGCCGCCTCGTCCAGGCCCCAGTCCACGGCCAGTTGCACGGCGCCGAGCAGGTTGTCGCGTTCCGTGTCGAACCAGCCGAACGGATCGGCCATGAGCCGGTCGACGACCCCGTCCGGCAGCGACCGGCGCGGTGCCGAACCGGGCGCGGCGGCCAGCAGTCCGCCCGGCAGCCGGTCGGTACCGCGCCCGACCAGATCGAGCCAGACGGAGAGCACTCGAACGATCGCGTCCCGCTTGTCCGCCGTCGGCAACTCCGCGGCGATCTCCACGGCGCAGGTCCTGATCAGGTCGTGCAGCCGGTAGCGCGGCTCGCCGAGGGCGTCGGTGGCGGTCAGCCGCACCAGGCTGGCGTCGACGAGGGTGTCCAGCACGTCCTCGGCGTCCGAGCGGTCCAGCAACGGTCCGACCACCCAGCCGGGCAGTGTGGAGGCGCCGAGCAGACCCAGCAGACTCAGCGCCCGCACCGCGTCGGCCGGCAGCAACCGCAGGCTCAGATCGACGCTGGCCCGCACGCTCAGATCCCCGATCCTCAGCTCGGCGAGCCGTCGGGACTCGTCCTCGATCCGTTCCCGCAGCACCCGCAGCGACCAGGCCGGACGGCCGGTGAGTCTGGCGCTGGCGATCCGGATCGCCAGCGGCAGGTTGCCGCAGCAGTCGAGGATCGCGTCGGCCTCCGCCGGCTCCCGCTCGACCCGCTCCCGTCCGACGATTCCCGTGAACAGCTCTCGTGCCTCCGCCGGGCTCAGCACGTCCAGGTCGATGTGGCGGGCACCGGGAAGGTGCGTGAGCAGAGTGCGGCTGGTGATCAGCACGGCACAGCCGTCGGCCGCGGGCAGCAGCGGCAGCACCTGGTCGGCGTGACCGGCGTCGTCCAGCACCACCAGCATGCGGCGGTCCGCCAGCAACGACCGGTAGAGCGCGGCCCGTTCGGACAGGCCGTTCGGGATCGCGCTGCCGGCGATCGACAGGGCGCGCAGCGCCTCGGCCAGCATCAGCGCCGGGTCCCGTGGCTCGTCCGAGGTTGCCGCGAGGTCGAGGTAGAGCTGCCCGTCGGGGAAGAGCCGGCTCGCCAGCCGTGCGGCGTGCGTCACCAGACAGGACTTGCCGACGCCTGGACCGCCCACGACGATGGCCACCGGCGCCCGGTTCGGCCCCGACACGTCGAGTAATCGGGAGATCTCGGCCAGCGCGTCGGCCCGGCCCACGAAATCGGGCACGTCGAGCGGAAGTTGCCGTACCGGCATCGCCATCGCGAGCCCGGAGACCACCGGGTCGGGGCTCTCCGGTGGCGGAGCCGACGGGCTCCGCGTGGGGGGTGTGGGGGCAAGTCCGGGATCCGCGGTGAGGATGCGCTGGTGCAGCGCCTGCAGTGGCGGGGTGGGATCGACGCCGAGTTCGTCGGCCAGTGTCCTGCGCAGCCCCTCGTACACCCGCAGCGCCTCGCCCTGTCTGCGACAGCGGTAGAGCGCGACCATCAGGTGTTCGGCCACCTGCTCGTCGTAGGGATGCTCGCGGCGCAGAGCGGTCAGTTCGTCGACGACCTCTCGATGCCGCCCCAGCTCCAGTTCGACGGCCAGGCACCGTTTGCGGGTGGCCGCGCGTAACTCGTTCAGCCGTGCCGCATCGATCTCCAGGACCTGGCTGCGCATGTCGAGCAGGGCGTGCCCGCGCCAGCAAGCGAGTGCGTGCCGCAGTGCGGCTGCTGTTTCGGCCGGGCTCGTGGACTGTTCGGCGAGGTGTCGTCGGTGGTCGAACTCCAGCAGGTCCAGCTGGCCCGGCGTCAGGTGGATCTCATAGCCGCCGCGCCGCGTGCTGATCAGGGTGCCGGGGGCGCCGCAGGAGACGAGGTTGCGGCGCAGCCCGGAGACGGCGTCCTGGACCTGACGGACCGCGGTGGCAGGCGCGTTCGCGTCCCACATCACGGCGACGAGACGTTCCGTGGTCACGATGTGGTTGGCGTCGAGAAGTAGTGCCGCCAGCATCTTGGCCTGCCGCGGTCCGTTCAACGCAACCGTGTCTCCGGCGATCTGGGCGTGTAACGGCCCCAGTAAGCCGAACTTCATGCTCCCCCTGGTACGTGTCGATGAGCGCGTCCCCCGGCCGGCCTCGTACTAGGACGAATCTAGGACGACCGACGGATCTGTGTCCATAGCGTCTCTTCCGCACCGCCGCACCACTCCCGTTCGGCCAACCGGCAGAAGGAGCAGTCGTCAACCATGGCTCGCAACTGGAAAAGCCTCGGCGCGCTCGCAGTCGCAGGTTGCTGCGCCACGATCGGCCTCACCGCCGGCGCCGCGCAGGCGCAGACACAGGTGAAGACCGGCAACGTCACACAAGCCGGTGCGTACAACGACTCCGGCAGGACCGGCAACTACCAGTTCGTGGCGAACAACTGGGACAGCCGCTACCAGCGTTACCAGCAGTCGCTCGTCTGGGTGTCCGGGCAGGACGGCGGCAAGGACATGGCTCACTGCCTTCGGGGCAACGGCGGCGCCAACTGGTACGAGTCCTCGATCGTCGCCCGCAACGGCACGAACTCCTCGCACTACGACTGCACCAACAACGGCACGTACAACCAGGGCTTCGACCAGGTGGGCGTCGATCTGAGCAACTGGTGACAGGTGCCTGAGCAGGCAGCGGAGTTCCTGGTGCGCCCCGGCCTCGGGGCGCACCAGGGCACGGCAGTCGAAAAGAGGAGGCCCGGACGATGCTGGGCAGACACAGGACCCGCACGGTCGCAGTGACCGTGGCGGTCGCCGCGATGGCCGCGGCCGGCTTCGCGTTCTACCCGTTCCACGGCGCCCCGACGGCCCGGGCAACGGCCAACACCCGCCGCTTCGTGCTGATCCTGGCAGGTGCCTCCGGCCAGTCGGAGTCCGGAAAGTTCGACCTTGAGGTTGCCGCTCGCACGGAGTCCCTGACATCCGCGTGCATGAAGTCGCACGGCCTGCGGTACCTGCCCAGAAACCCGCACAGCGTGGTGGACGTCGAGGACGCCTCGGACTTCTCGAGCCTCGGCTACGCACGAAAGCACGGGTTCGGCATATCGGTGTTCCCGCACTTCGCGCCCGAGGCCCCGGCAGCCAAGAGCTACCTGAAGAACCTCTCGGCTGCTTCCCTCAAGGCTTACGACGCGGCACTTCCCGGCTGCGTGGACAGTGCACAGCGCACGACCGAGAAGGAGTACGGAATCCCGGAGGCGAACTCCGAGTGGGCTCGGGTGGACCACAAGGTGCAACACGACAGAGGTTACCGATCGGCACTCAGGGCGTGGCGCTCCTGCGCGGGTGCGGCCGGTCATCCGGCGCGGTCCCGCCTCGCGCTCATCACAGACCTGCGCAAGCAGTACACGTCCGTCATGGCCGGCATCCAGGGCGGGGACCAAGTGCTGCCCCAGGACAAAGTGGCGGCGCTGGCGGCTCGGAGCCCTGCGTGGCGCAGGTTCCACCGATCGGAACTCGATGCCGCCGTGGCGACGTTTCCCTGCTCGCAGACCACCGATCGGGCCTACGTGTCCATTTTCCTGCGGTACTTGGACCAGGAGAGGTGAAGACGCCGCGCTGGAGGAGACCGCTCCTGGGCAGCCACGGCGCGCACCAGCACCACGTCGAGGGTCCGTGGGCCGTGCACACCCCCTCGACGCGGTCCAGTTCGATGTCGCTGGTGGCGGAGGGTCCAAAGATCCAGGTCAACGGGCGTGTGGGGTCGAGTCGTTCGAGGGCCTGGGGCACGGACGGCACGACCTGGTCCGGGATCCGGACGACGCAGATGTGGTGGTCGGGGACGAGGGTGATGCGGCGGCGGTCCTGGTCGGGACCGCCGTCCAGGACGATCGTGCCGGTCTCGGCGATCGCCACCGCGCACCCGGTGACGACGCTGTCCACTGCGTCCAGCTCGTGCGTCGTGTCCACCGCCCGGTCCGCGACCCGTTCCGCCACGGTCGCCGTGAGCCACTCCGGCGGCAGCGCCGGAGGCACCAGGACCCGAAGCGACCCGTACTCGGCGAGCAACGCGGCAATCGGATCGGGGAGTTCGCTCTCCGCGCACCGGTGCACGAGGGCCCGGTAGTCGGCCAGGTTCTCCGCCAGCAGGTCGACGGTCCGTGTGATGCTGCGGTGTCCGTGTTCGCGGAGATACGTCCGCTCGACCGGTGTGTCCTCGTCCCGTGCCTCGGCCAGTGCGCGTCGTACCCGGCCCAGGATCCGTTCTCTGCTGCTCACTTGGCGTGGTCCTTTCCGCCGTTGGTGCGCTGCCACCAGTCGCGGAACGGCTCGGCCGGCAGGGCCGGCAGGTCCCGGGTGCCGGTCCAGGCCCGGCCGGGGCCGGGCAGGGTACGGGGATGCAAACGGCGGGTGCGCGAGGCCAGGCGCCGGCCGGTGCGCAGGGCTGCCGGGTGACCGGCGCCAGCACGGTCGCGAGATCCCCGCCGCGCCCCTCCGCCCGCGCCCGTTCACCCAACCGCGGATACGGCTCCCGCACCATCGCCCCGCACGAGCCGGACGGAGTCACGATCGCCTCGTACCCGCTGAAGACATCGGAGAAATGCCGGGCCGGCGGCTCCGCCTCATGCCGGTACCCGGTGTTGTAGTGGGCCTGCCGCAGCAGGTCTGACCCATCGGGAGATCGACCTCCACGCCCAGCCTGGTCAGGAGTTTCACCACCGCGCGACCGGTGTCCGGATACAGCGTGTCGTTGACGCAGGTCAGGAACAGGGCGACTCGCATCGCGGTCATTCCTTGGTGGCGCCGGCGAGCATGCCGGCCACCAGGGTGCGCTGTGAGACGAGGAACAGTGCGAGCACGGGGAGGATGGCGAGGATGATCGCCAAAGCCAGTTCGGGAAGGGTGATGTTCAGGCCGGCGCCGGCCACCGGGTTGAACGACGGTGTGGAGGTCAGAAGTTGGTTCAGACCGACCTGGATCGGGAACTGCTCGCTGTTGGGCAGCACGAGGTAGGGCAGGAAGAAGTTGTTCCAGTTGCCGACGAAGCTGAAGAACGCGACCAGTCCGACGACGGGCTTGGCCAGGGGCAGCGCGATGCGGGTGAACAGCTGCCACTCCGTGCATCCGTCGATGCGCGCCGCGGACAGCAGATCCCGTGGCAGGCTGCTGCCGAAGTAGATGTACACGAGGTACACGCCGAACGGATAGAACGAGAAGGGCAGGATGACCGACCAGACCGTCCCGATCAGGTGGAAGCGGTTGAGCTCCAGGAAGACGGGGAGCACCAGGGTGGCCTGCGGCATGATCATGGTGACGAGGGTGATCACCAGGAGCACCTTGCGTCCGCGGAAATTCGTCAGCGCCAGCGAGTACCCCGCGGGGACGCTGACGAGCAGGGTGAGGACGAGTGAACCGCCCGAGTAGATCGCGGAGTTGCGCAGCCAGGTGAGCATGGCGCCGTCCTGGAAGGCGAACAGGTGCTGCCACGCCGTGCCGATCTGGTGGAAGGAGCCGAAGGACAGGGGGTTGTCCCGTACCACTTCACCGGCGGTCTTGGAGGGTGCGAGGAGCAGCCAGAGCACCGGGAGGACGAAGAAGACCAGCAACGCGGCGAGCAGAATGCCCACGACGACGTAGGACACGGCGCGGCCGGGCCGGGCGAGACGGCCGACGCTCGGTGCGGCGTAAGGGGTGGGTGGCGTCATTTCTCATCCAACGTGAACAGGTTCGAGCGGGCTACCAGGAGGCCGGCGGCGAGCAGTCCTACGACCAGCAGGCAGACGGAGATCGCGGCGGCGCCGTTGAAGTCGCCCTGCTGAAAGGCGTAGACGAAGGCCAGCTGGTTGGGCGACCAGGTCGGGCTCACGCGGCCCAGGCTGGCGGTCTGGAGCAGCTGGGGTTCGACGAAGAGCTGGGTGCCGGTCGCGAACGCCATGATGGTCATGTAGACGATCCACTGCCGGATCATGGGGATCTGGATGTGCCATGCGGTGCGCCAGGGTCCGGCGCCGTCCATCCGGGCGGCTTCGAGCACCTCGTCGGGGATGTTGTTCAGGGCTCCGTACATCACGACCATCCAGCCGCCCGCCCCGGTCCAGAACGCGATCAACATCAGGATGAGCGGCAGGTTGCCCGGTGCGAGTACGGCGGCGAAGGTGTGCATGCCCAGGCTGTCCAGCAGCCAGGACACCGGGCTGACGTCCGGGTCGAGCATGAACAGCCAGACCAGGACGCTGGCCACACCTGCCAGCGCGCCCGGGAGGTAGTACAGGAAGCGCAGGAGAGCGGAGAGGCCGGGGCGGATCCTGCCGCGCAGCACGACGGCGACCAGGACGACCAGCACGACCAGGGTGACCAGCCACAGGAGCAGGTAGACGAGCATGTGGCCGAAGGCCGGGAGGAAGCGGTAGTCCTGGGCGACCTTCACGAACTGGTTGAGGCCGGTGAACTGGCCGCGGTCGTTGGTGAACGCCAGGTAGAAGGAGTAGCCGGTCGGGAAGACGCCGAAGGCGAGCAGCAGCAGCGCGTACCCGGCGACGAAGAGGTATCCGGCCGTGCCGCGGCGCCTCCGCCGCGGCACGGTGCCGCGGCGGGGGGCGGAGACGGCGACGCGCTCGGTCTCCAGCAGGGTCACTTGGTGACCACCTTGTATCCCTGCGCCTTCGCCTCGTTGCCGATCTCCTGCTGCCAGGCGGGGAGGGTGGCGGTGAGACTCTTGCCGGCGGTGAGGGCGGGCAGGACGACGCTGGACCAGGCGGTGGAGTCGGAGAAGCGGGTGTTGGACCAGCCGGTCCACACGGCGTCGGCGGCCTTCCGGAACGCGCCGCTGACGTCGTTGGCGAAGTAGTCGCTGTTGGCCGGGTTGGCCAGCCAGGCCTGTGCCGCCTTGGTGTACGCGGGGTAGGTCGGCGCGGACGCCTGGTTGGCGTCGGAGGTGGTCAGCCAGGTGACGAGATCGGTGGAGGCCTTGAGGTCGGCGCTGTGCGAGGAGACCATCCACACGCCGCCGCCGACGTTGCCGGTGGCGACGCCCGACTCGCCCTGCCAGCTCAGCGGGGGCGCGGCGGCGATCTGCTTGGCGGGCGTCTTGAAGGCCGACTTGAAGAGGTACTGGCCGTACCAGGACGGGCCGTAGGCCATGAGCACCTTGTTCCCGCTGTCCTTGGCGAAGCCCTGGCTGAAGAAGCCCTTGGTGGTGAGCGCCTTGGCGTCGATCAGGCTGTCCAGCAGCTTCGCGGTGCGGGTGCAGTCGGGGTCCTGGAGGTCGGTGCGCAGGGTGTCCGGCTTGACCAGGTCGAAGGCGGGGCACTGTCCGGACCAGAAGTACGACTCGTGGGAGTTGGTGTCGCCGACCGAGCCGACGAGGTACCCGGGGTGCTCCTTGGCGACCTTCTTGCCGAGCGCCTCGTATTCCTCCCAGCTGGTGGGGACCTGGTATCCCCACTTGTCCATGAGGGGCTTGTTGTACCAGAGGACGACCTGCGCGATGTCGTTGCGCAGGCAGTAGGTGTGTCCGTTGAACTGGCACGGCGTGAGGGAGCCCTTGGCGAAGCCGTCCAGGGTGCTCTGCTGCACCAGCTTGTCGTCCAGCGGTGCGGCGAAGGGCTGGGCGTCGGGCTTGGTGGCCTTCGAGGCCCAGGTGACGTCGGTGGGCGAGCCGAAGACGACGTCCGGCCAGCCGCTGCCGGTGCGGTCGAACAGCTGGATCTTGGACTGCAGGTAGGTCGAGCCGTCCGCCCCGCCGTCGTAGGTGACGATCTTCAGCTTCGCGTCCGGGTGGGCCTTCTGGTAGGCCTGGACGGCCGGCAGGCGGGTGGAGTCGGCCCACACGGTGATCTCGGAACCGTCCTTCTGCTGGGCCGGCTTGAACGCCGCGCCGGAGGACGAGGAGGGCTGGGTGCTGGTGTCGGCGCTGGCGCAGCCGGCCAGCATGGCCGCGGTGGCCAGGGAGACGGCCGCTGCCGCGGTACGGACGGCCGCTCGGCGTCGGGCGGCTCTCGGAGATCCGGAAGACCTCATCGTCTTGCCTTTCTGTTCATGCCGGGTTCGCTGCCGGCGGGGCGGATCCCCGCACGGCTGGGGTGGTGCGCCGGATGGGGGGCGTCCGCGGTGGTCGCTGTCGCGTCGGACGGCGGCCACGGCCGACTCAGCACGGTTGTTCGACGAACGGCAGCATTGCGTCGCCGTAGCCGAAGTCGAGGGGGAGGGCGATGCCGGGCCCGGTGGGGGCGTGGACCAGACCCTGGTCGTCCACGTGGCGTTCGCGTACGACGTGCGCCGAGGTGACCAGGGACTCGTAGTAGGTGGTGTTCGAGATGGCCATGCACAGGTGGTGGTTGGGGATGTCCGAACCGTGCACCTCGGCGCGCAACCGGTAGGCGTCGGCGAGGTGGGCGGTGCGCATGGCTCCGGTGATGCCGCCCCTCAGGTTGGTGCTGGCGCGGACCCCGAAGGTGGCGGCGCCGGCCCGGATGAAGTCGGCCGAGTTCATGTGGGCTCCGTCGGAGGTCTCGGCGACCAGCAGCGGGATGTCCACGGCCGTGGCGAGCTGCTGGTACGCGGAGACGCTGAACTCGCGCATCGGCTCCTCGTACCAGAGGTAGTCCGCCTCGGAGAGGGCCCGGCCCAGGCGGATGGCGTCGGGCAGGTCGAAGCCGGCCGAGCCGTCGTACATGAGGGGGATGTCGGGGCCCACGTGGTCGCGCAGTGCGAGGCAGAGCGCCGCGTCGCGGCGGGCGTCGCCCCAGGCGTGCAGCTTGATGCCGCGGTAGCCCAGTGCCAGACACTGGTCGGCCACGTCGAGGAACTCCTCGGTGGAGGAGAAGGTGGAGGTGGAGGCGTAGGCCGGGATGGCCTCGCGGAACCCGCCGAGGAGCCGCCAGACCGGCTGTCCGTGGTAGCGGCCGGCCAGGTCCCACAGGGCGGTGTCGATGAGGCCGAGGGTGGGAAGCGGGAGTTCGTGGATGCGGTCCAGCTCCCACACGCGGTGCCACAGCCACTCCCGCCGGAAGGGGTCGGCGCCGAGGAGTTCGTCCCGGAAGACCCGGTCCACCAGTTCGGTGAGGGTGGTGAAGGCTCCGGGGCGGGCGAAGACCGCCACGCCTTCGGCGCCTGCGTCGGTGCCGATGTGCAGGACCGCGCCGTCGCCGACCTCGGGGCTGCCGCTCAGGCCGTCGCGCCACCGATAGGGGGGGCTGACCGCCGGAACGTCGATCCGGTGTACTTCGACATGGGTGATCTTCATCCTGGCTTTCGTCTCTGTGTGGGCGGAGCCGGCCGGGCGCCGGCGGCGGGGTGGCCGCCGGCACCCGCCGTGCGGGTGGCTCAGAAGCCGCCGTACGCCTGGAGTTCGTAGATGCTGCCGCCGTTCCAGCTGGATCCGGTGACCGTCAGGCGCAGATAGCGTGCGGTGACCGGGTGGTCGGCGAAGGCGTAGTTGGTCGCGGAGGTGGTGTTGTCCGCGGTGTGGTCGTCGAGCAGGGACCAGTTCTCGCCGTCGGTGGAGTACTCCAGGCGGTACTTGTAGCCGCCGGCCTTCTCGAAGGTGACCGCCACGCTGGAGACGTCGGTGGCGTCGCCGAGGTCGACCTGGATCCAGGACGGGTCGGGCAGGCCGAGGCCCTGGGCCCAGCGCGTGGACAGGTCGCCGTCGACGGCGTTGGCGGGCGCGTATCCGTCCGACTCGGAGGAGGCGGTGGCGGTCTTGTGCAGGGCGAGGTCGTCGTCGGCGGGTGTGGTGACGGTGGCCGCGGGGCTGGGGTCGGAAGTGTTCAGGGCGGCGTCACGGGCGACGACCGTGTACGTGTACGGGGTATGGGCGGTCAGGCCGGTGACCCGCAGGGTGGTGTCGTCGGTGACGGCGATGCGCTTGCCGTCCTGGTAGACCACGTAGCTGGTCACGGCGGTGTCGTCGGTTGCGGCCGGCCAGCTGAGGTCCAGGGCGCCGGGCGCCAGCGGGCGGATCGAGGGCTGTCCGGGCCGCGAGGGAGCGGTGTGGTCCGAGCTGGGGGCGGCCGGGCTGCCGTAGACCTGGAAGTCGAAGATGCTGCCGCCGTTGCCGCTGGAGCCGGTCACGGTGAGCCGTACGTAGCGGCCGGTGACCGGGTTGTCGGTGTGGTCGTAGTCGGTCTGGGCCGTGGTGTTGGTGGCGGTGCGGTCGGCGAGGGTCTTCCAGTGGACCTCGTCGGGGGACACCTCGAGCCGGTACTTGTATCCGCTCGCCTTCTCGAAGGTGGTGATGGTGCCGTCGACGTCGTAGGAGGCCCCGAGGTCCACCTGGATCCAGGACGGGTCGGGCAGGCCGAGGCCCTGGGCCCAGCGGGTCGACAGGTCGCCGTCCACCGCCTTCTCGGGGTGGTTGTCCTCGGAGTCGGAGGAGGCGGTGACCGGCTTCTTCAGTGCCAGGTCCTGGCCGGCCGGCATGGTGAGCCTCAGCGTGCGGCTCGGGGTCGACTCGTTGCCCGCCGCGTCACGCGCGGTGACCTGGAAGGTGTACGTCTCTCCGGCCGTCAGTCCGGAGATGCGGACGGCGGGGGTGGCGGAGGCGTTGACGAGCTTGCCGTCCTGGAACACGGAGTAGCCGGTGACGGCGGTGTCGTCGGTGGCGGCGGGCCAGCTGAGGTCGGCCACGGTCGGGAAGTCGGTGACGGCGGTCGGGGTGCCGGGGGCGCCGGGCGCCCGGTGGTCGACGACGTCGGGGCCGGGGTCGAGATGGCGGTAGGGCTTCTGCAGTCCGGCGTTGTTCACGATCGAGGCGGGCAGTTGGTCGCAGGCGCCCACGGTGACGTTGCCGTTCACGGTGTCGTTCCTGCTGAGGTACTGGACGCTGAAGGCGGGGTTGGTCGTGTAGTTGCCGGTGGCCCGACTGTCCTCGGCGTGGTTCATCAGCAGCCACTGGAAGGCGATGTCGCAGAACGCGTTGCCGGTGTTGGTCCAGTGGCGGCTGCCCTCGTCGTGGTAGACGGCACCGTAGGCGGGGCCGGGGACGCCGTGGATGTAGTTGCCGGAGACGCGGCCGCGGGGGTTGTCGCTCAGGGTGTAGACCGCGCCGCCGTCGGCCTGCGACTTCATGATGTCGTAGATCTCGTTGTCGCTGACGACGTTGTCACGGCTGATGGTCGGGGTGTCGGAGACCGGGACGCCCGCGTTGCCCGGGTAGGCGGAGTTGCCGCCCTGGTCGGTCAGGCCCCAGCCCCAGCCGACCGAGATGCCGCTGTAGGGCAGGTCGTGGACCTTGTTGTGGGTGATCACCGTGGTGTCGGTGTAGCCGGCCAAGATGCCGAGGGAGCCGTTGTACTGGTCGGCGACCTGGGTGACGACGTTGTTGTCGACGCGGGTGTCCAGGGTGATGTCCCGCGGGTCGTCGGGGTGGGCGTCGCCCCAGGTGACGCCGCCGATCTGGATGCCGGTCGCGGCGATCTGCCGGAAGACGTTGCCGGTGATGTCGGTGTGCTGGGTGCCGGTGTTCAGGTTGAGGCCGACCGCGCCGAGGTGGGTGAAGGTGTTGTCCTCGAAGTCGATGCCCCGGCCGTGGCTGACGTTGACGGCTCCGGGTGTCTTCTTCCAGTTCAGACGGGTGGAGTCGAAGGTCGGGTTGTCGTCGCCGACCATCCGGAAACCGGCCTGGCCCTCGATGAGTCCGTCGGCCGAACTCGGCTCCAGCCAGCTGGAGTAGGAGAAGGTGAGGCCCTGGAACGCGACGTCCGTGACGGGGTGGTCGCGGGTGCCGTTCAGGTCGACCAGGTCCTGGATCGCGGGCACGGTGACGTCCGCGGTCTTCATGTTCTCGCCCGGCTCGGGCATGTAGTAGATGGCGCCGGCGCTCTTGTCCAGGTACCACTCCCCCGGGCTGTCCAGCAGTTCGCGGGCGTTCTCCAGCCAGGTCGGGTTCTGGATCTCCTGGCCCTGCTGGAGGTTGGCGTTGTGCCAGCAGGGCTGCCGCATCGTCATCGTGGTGCCGGAGATGGACTCGACGGAGCAGCGCATCAGCTTCCAGCCCCAGGAGCTGACGACTTCGAGGTCCTCGGGGTGCTGGTAGGCGCTGATGGAGTTGTCGGTGAAGGTGTAGCCGGTGGCGGTCTTGCTGAAGCCGGAGGGGTTCTTGCCGCTGCGGGCCCGGGTCCTCGACTCGCCGTTGACGTAGAGCTGGCGGGTGTCGAGGCCGGTCAGCTTCGCCTTGTAGACCTTGCCGTCCGCGTCGGCCTTCGTCCAGCCGGTGACCTGCCTGCCGCCGCTGATCACCGGGTGGGCTCCGGGTGCGGCCTCGTAGACGATCTTCTGGCCGTTCCTGCCGGAGTCCCGGGCGGTGAGGGTGAAGGTGCGGCTGAGCCGGTACGTGCCGGATAGCAGCCGCACGTGGATGTCGCCGCCGAACCGGGACTTGGCGTCGCGCACGTAGTCCCGGGCGTGTTCCAGGGTCTTGAAGGGGTGGCTCGCGGTCCCCCGGCCGGTGTCCTTGCCGCCCGGGGAGACGTAGACGGTCAGCCCCGCGGCCTTGGGGGCCGCCTGGGCCGGGGCTGCGGCCAGCGGGGCCACCGCCAGGGCGACCGGCAGGGCGGCTATGAGGATTCTCGGCAGGGGCACGGCTCTGCCCCTGCGTACAGACAGAAGAGACACGGAGATCCAATCGTCTGGGGGAAGGGAACACAGGAAACGGGTCATCCGCCCTGTTCCTGGTACAGCGGTCGGCGCGGGCCCGTCGCAGTGCGGCGACGGGCCCGCCGCCGACCTAGGACGCCGACGTCTGCGGGGGCTCCGCGACCGGCCCGGGGCCACTGTCCACTGACGTCCGCGCGGGCCCCCCGGGGGCGGCGCGGTCGTCGAGGTTGAACAGCCGGTCGCGGATCTTCCGCTCGAACTGGCTCTGGGTGGTCGCGATGTGCTCCACCATCAGCCGCTCGGCGAGATCGGCCTCCCCCGCGGAGACCGCCTCGGCGATGGCGAGGTGCTGGCGTGCGGCGACCTCCAGGGAGCCAGGCGCGTCGCCGTGGAAGAGCAGCACGTCGGACTGGCCGGCGAGACGTCGCACGCCGGCGACGCTCGAACGGAGGAACACGTTGTGCGAGGCGGCGCCGACCGCGTCGTGGAATGCCTCGTCGGCGCGGGCGAAAGCGTGCACCTCGTGCCGTCCTGCGGCATCCAGCGAGGCCTGCGCACTGTCCTTGATGGCACGGACCTCGATGGGCGTGGCGAGGGTGGCGGCCCTGCGGGCGGTCTCCGACTCGATCACCGACCGGTAGTCCAGGAGCATCAGGACGTCCTCCATGCTCGTCGGCCGGAACTGGGACATCTGGTCGTCGACCAGTCCCCCGGTCCCCTCGGCGACGAAGATGCCGGCTCCCCGCCGCACGCTCAGCCGGCCGATGGCGGCCAGGACCTTCACGGCCTCACGGGTGACGTTGCGGGTCGCGCCCAGGACCTCGGCGAGGCCCTGCTCGGTGGGGAGCCGGTCACCGGGACGCAGCCCCTGCGCGGAGATGTACTCCAGCAGCTGCTCGGCCACCAGCTCGTACCCGGGCCGGTAGGGACGTGACGTGTCGTCATCCCCCTTGCCCGGGACGCGCGACGGATCGGCCACGATGCACTCCTTCTCGTTCGGTGAATGAATCTGGTTCATCGGCGAGGTCACTATGACATCTGCGTTACGTGATGGATAGATGTTGACGAGGATCAGTTTCAAATCCGACTTAACATGCCAGAATCCCTGGTCAGAGAGGCTTTGCAAGTCGCCTGTTGCGCCAGAGCGATCTCATCCATATGGTCCTGAGCGTCAGATGAAGCAGATCCATCGCGCGCAACGGAGGCCGGTGACCCGACTCCGTGGCCGTGTCGCAGGAGCGTCCGACGTGAGCCGCCGTCGACGCCCGGGGTCGGACGACCTCGCACTGCGCCTGACAGCCGAAGTTCGAAGGCACCTTTGCGGGAGGGTTCTGTGAGACTGGCGCGGCACGGCTCGGCTGGAGCCGAGACACCCCTGATATCCGGACCGGACGACGTGTGGCGCGATCTGCGCCCGGTCGTCGACGACCTGAACGGCGACACCCTGCCCGCGGTCCTGGCCGGCGTCGACCTGAGCGCGTTGCCTCCGGTCGAGCGGCCGGACAGGTTCGGGCCCCCGCTGAGCGGCTTGGGCGAGATCGTGTGCATCGGGCTGAACTACCGGCAGCACGCCGCGGAGACCGGTGCCGCCGTCCCCGACGAGCCGATCGTCTTCCTCAAGGCCGCCGACACCGTGGTGGGTCCCGACGACGCGGTACTGATCCCCCGCGGTTCGGTCGAGACCGACTACGAGGTCGAACTCGCCGTCGTCATCGGCCGCGAGGCCCGCTACCTCCCCGACGAGGCCGCCGCGGCCGCCTGCGTGGCGGGATACGCGATCAGCAACGACGTCTCCGAGCGCGAGTTCCAGCTGGAACGGGGCGGTCAGTGGGACAAGGGCAAGAACTGCGAGACCTTCAACCCGCTCGGGCCCTGGCTGCTCACCGCCGACGAGGTGCCCGACCCCCAGGCGCTGGGCCTGCGGCTCTCGGTCAACGGCCTGGTCCGCCAGAACGGCAGCACGTCCGACATGATCTTCGGCGTCTTCGAGCCGATCCGCTACCTCAGCCACTTCATGGTCCTGCGCCCCGGTGACGTGATCAACACCGGCACACCGGCCGGCGTCGCCCTCGGACTGGCCGGCACCCCCTACCTGCGGCCGGGCGACGTCGTGGACGTGGAGATCGACGGCCTCGGCCGGCAGCGACAGACACGCGAGGAGGCCTGACATGGGCGCGTTCGACGGGCTCCATGCCCTGGTCACCGGCGGCGCCTCGGGCATCGGGCTGGCCACCGCCCGACTGCTCGCCTCCCAGGGGGCACGCGTCGCGATCCTGGACCTGACCCAGCCGTCTCCCGACGAGTTCGCCGCGTGGGTGCGGGCCGACGTCGGTGACGACGCCTCCGTCGCCTCGGCCGTGAGCAGTGCGGTCGACGCCCTCGGCGGCCTGGACGTCCTGGTCAACAACGCCGGGATCGGCGCCCAGGGCGGCGTCGCGGACAACTCCGACGACGAGTGGCACCGGGTCTGGGACATCAACGTCGTCGGACTCGTGCGGGTGACCCGCGCCGCACTGCCCGCGCTGCGGTCCTCCGCGCACGGTGCGATCGTCAACATCTCCTCCATCGCCGCGACGGCGGGCCTGCCCCGACGGGCGCTGTACTCGGCGAGCAAGGGCGCGGTGCTGTCACTGACCCGCGCCATGGCGGCGGATCTGCTCCCCGAGGGCATCAGGGTCAACGCCGTGTGCCCCGGCACCGCGGACACACCGTGGGTGGCACGCCTCCTGGAGCGGGCTCCGGACCCGGCGGCCGAATACGCGGCGCTGGCCGCCCGGCAACCGCACGGCCGGCTCGTCTCCGCGGACGAAGTCGCCGCGGCCGTGGCCTACCTGGCCTCCCCCGCGGCCGGATCCACCACCGGGACCAGCCTGGCCGTGGACGGCGGCATGGACGGACTGCGGCTGCGAAAGGAGGGCTGAGCGATGGAACGCCACGCCGCCGTGGTCAGACTGCGCCCGGAGAAGGAAGCCGAGTACCGGACACTGCATGCCGCCGCGTGGCCCGGCGTCCTGGCCGCGCTCAAGCGGGCCAACATCGGCAACTACTCGATCTTCCTGCGCGACGGACTGCTGTTCAGCTACCTCGAATACACCGGCGACGACTACGCCGCCGACACCGCAGCGATCGCCGCCGACCCGACCTCACAACGGTGGTGGGCGCTGACCGACCTCTGCCAGCAGCCGCTGGACACCGCCACCGACGGCCCGCTCTGGGCGAGCGCCGAGGAAGTCTTCCACCTCGACTGATCCCGCACCACCGTGTCACCACGTAACACCGTCCAGCCCGCCCTTTCTCTCACCAGGAACGGACCATGCGTATCGACGCCCATCACCACCTGTGGGACCTGGCGGTCCGTGACCAGCCCTGGACCCACGGCCTGCCCGAACTGCACCGCAGCTTCGCCCCGTTGCACCTGAGGCCGCTGCTGGAGCGGAACGCCGTCGACACGGCCGTCGTCGTACAGACCATGGCGGACGCCGAGGAGACGGGGGAACTGCTCGCGCTGGCCGCCGGGGACACGCACGTGAAGGCCGTGGTCGGATGGACGGACCTGACCGATCCGGCGGTCTCCGACCGCCTCCGCGAGCTGCGGGACGCTCCGGGCGGGACGGCGCTCGTGGGAATCCGCCACGGTGTCCAGGACGAACCGGTGTCCGACTGGACGTCCCGCGGGGACGTCCGTCGCGGCCTGCGCGCGGTCGCCGCGGCCGGCCTCTCCTACGACCTGCTGGTGCGCCCCGACCAACTCCCCGACGCGGTCACGACGGTACGCGAGCTGCCCGACGTGCGCTTCGTCCTGGACCACGCCGGAAATCCCGTGACCAGCGAAGCGGGCCTGAACGCCTGGACCGCCCAGATGAGGAATCTGGCCGCCTGCCCCAACGTCGCCGTGAAGCTGTCGGGTCTCGTCACCCGGACGCCGTCCGGAGCTGACCCGGTCCGTGCGCTGCGCCCTTTCACCGACGTACTGTGGTCGGCCTTCGGGCCGCACCGCGTCATGTTCGGATCCGACTGGCCGGTCTGTCTCCTGGCAGCCGGCTACGACGACGTCTTCGCCGTGGCCGATGCCCTGTGCGAGGACCTGAGTGCCCCGGAACGCGAGGCCGTCCTCGGCAGCACCGCCGCGCACTGGTACGGAATCCCGGCATGAACGTCACGCGGCTGGGCCGCACGGAGGTGCCCGTCAGCGCCCTGGGCTTCGGTGCCGCTCCGCTCGGCAACCTCTACACCGCCATCAGCGACGACGAAGCCCACGCCACGGTCGACGCCGCCTGGGACGCCGGACTCCGCTACTACGACACCGCACCGCACTACGGCCTGGGCCTGTCGGAACGGCGCCTGGGCGCGGCACTCGCCCGCCGGCCGCGGCAGGAGTTCGCCGTCTCCACCAAGGTCGGACGGCTGCTGGCACCCCACCCCGCGCCTACCGGGTCCGACCTGGCGGCGGGCGGCTTCGCCGTACCGGACACCCTGACCCGCCGCCCCGACTACTCCCGCACGGGCGTGCTGCGGAGCCTGGAGGCCAGTCTGGACCGGCTGGGGCTGGACCGCGTCGACATCGTCTACGTCCACGACCCCGACGATCACCTGGGCACCGCCGTCGGCGAGGCCATCCCCGCACTGCTGGACCTGCGCGACCAGGGAGTCGTCGGCGCCGTGGGCGTGGGTGCGAACACGGTGGGCCCGCTCTTGCGGACCGTCACCGAGACGGACATCGACGCCGTCATGGTGGCCGGGCGGTGGACCCTGCTCGACCGCACCGCACGACCGCTGCTCGACGCGTGCGCCGCACGAGGTACGTCCGTCGTCGCCGCGGCCCCCTTCAACTCCGGCCTCCTGAGCCGTCCTCACCCGGCCGCCGACGCCACCTTCGACTACGGCCCCGTCCCCGCGGCCGTGCTGCACCGCGTCCGTCGTCTCGTCGAGGTGTGCGCCCGGCACCGAACGATCCTCCCCCACGCCGCCGTACGCTTCCCCCTGCGCAGCCCCGAGGTGGCGTGTGTGGTGGCAGGGTTCCGCTCCGGCGACGAAGTACGTGCGGCAGCCCGCTGGGCCGCGGTCGACCTGGCCGAGGAGACATGGGCCGCCTTGGACAGCGTCGTCGAAACGACCTGATGTGGGCGGGCCGTCGATGAAACGGTGCGGTCCGAGGGCCCGGGAGTTCGAGGACCGGAGTGTCCGGCCGTGACGCATCACCGTCCGGCCGCGCCCTGACGGATCGCGTCCGGGATCGTCGGATCCCGGGGACGTCACCGACGTAGCAGGTCCACTCCCACCCCACCCCGGTCACACCGCGGAGGCGACCGCCCCGCGGTGTCGACCCGAGCGTTGACGGCCGATCCGGCGACCGTGCCGGGACCACGGCCTGCGGGCCACCCACCATCTGCAGCGGGCATGCCCGTTCCGCTGGTTAACGACAACATGCCGAAGGCATTCGACGGCCGCCGACTTCCCGAGCCTCAACCAGCGGATATCTTCGGGCATATCAACAGTTCAGAGCCACATAGACAAGAAGCATCCAGCGCGTGCGGGAAGTTGGACGCCTCCAACCATCCATTGTTATCGTTAACTTGCACGCGGAACCCCGATGAGGAGTAGATGTGCCGTCGACGTCTCGTTCGTACGATGCCAACCCCAGTTACGAGCCCGTGGAAGGGCAGGTGGTCGCAGGCTGGCCGGCTGCTGTGGCCGGTCTGCCCGCCGGACCGCTCGTGCTGTCGGTGGACGGCCCCGCCGCCCTGGACTGGGACGCCCTGGCCGACGGCCTCGCGGCGGCCGTCCGCTCCGCAGGGCGGGAAGTGCGACTGGTGGACGTGCGTCACCACTACGAACCGGCGGCCGCCGACCGCGTCGCCGCCCGGCCCGTCCCTGCCGACGACCCCTTCTTCACCCCCTTGTCCGAGGCACGGGTCCGCGACCTCTTCGGGGTCGTCCCCCGGGCCGACAGGCTCCCGGACGCGGGCATCGTGGTGGTGTTCGGCCCCGGCGCGGGACTGTGCGAGCCGGATGTGCTGTGGTACGCGGACCTGCCGAAGCGGTACGCCGAGGCCGCCGTGGCGCACGGGCGGCTCCCGGTCGGCGTCAACCTGGCACGTCCCGGTGAACCCGGCGATCTGGTACGGCTGTTCTACACCGACTGGCCCGTGCTGGACCGGCACCGCGACGCACACGCGACCCGGGTCGACAGGTGGATCGACATGCAGGACGTGTCAGCCCCCGCCTCCCTGGACGGCGCCGCCCTGCGCAGCACCCTGGAACACCTGGTGCGCGGCCCCGTACGCACCCGCCCGTATTTCAACTCCACGCCGTGGGGCGGCCAGTGGGCGGCGAGCGAACTCGGCTTCACCCCGCAGGCCGGCAACACCGCCCTCGGTTACGAACTGATCGCTCCCGAGGCGGGAGTCCTCATCGGCGAGCGGAGCGGGCCGCAGGTCGAGATCCCGTTCCAACTGCTCTGCGTCCTGCATCCGCAGGCCATGCTCGGTGAAGAGGTCCACCGTGCCTTCGGCACCTCCTTCCCGATCCGCTTCGACTACCTCGACACCGTCGGGGGCGGCAACCTCTCGCTGCACTGCCACCCCCAGGAGCACTACATGAGGGAGGTCTTCGGCTGGCCCTACACCCAGCACGAGACCTACTACGTCACCGCGAGCGAGCCCGGCGCCCGGATCCTCCTCGGACTCACCGAGGACGCGGATCCCGACGTCATGCGCCGTCAGGTCCAGGACGCCATCGCGCACGGCACCCCCATACCCGTCGAGGACCACGTCCAGACCCATCCGGCCACCGTCGGCCAGTTGTTCATGATCCCCGCGGGTACCCCGCACGCCTCCGGCGCGGGCAACCTGGTGCTGGAGGTGAGCGCGACGCCCTACCTCTACTCCCTGCGCTTCTACGACTGGCTCCGCAAGGACGCCGCCGGCGCCTCCCGGCCCCTCCCCTACGCACACGGTTTCGCCAACCTCGACACCACGCGGCGCGGAGAGGACGTGACGAAGGACCTGGTCCAGCAGCCGCGCACGCTGCGTGCCGGTGAGGGCTGGCGCGAGGAGGTCATCGGCGCGCTGCCGGAGATGTTCTACGCGGTGCACCGCCTGGTCGTGGCCCCGGAGGCCGACGTCGCCGACGACACCGCCGGGCGCTTCCACATCCTCAACGTCGCCGCGGGCCAGGGCGTCGTCATCGAGACGCGCGACGCGGGCAGCCACTTCCTGGCCTTCGCGGAGACCGTCACCGTGCCCGCGGCGGCCGGGCCGTACCGCATCAGCCCGGTGGGCAGCGCCGAGGTGCACGTCGTCAAGGCCCTGGTGGTCGAGCCGTGACCAGCGCCGTCCTCCCGCGGGCCGGTGCGTCCGTCCCCGTCCTCGACATCGGCGGCACCCATGTCACCGCCGCCCTGGTCGATCCCGCGACCGGACGTCCCGTTCCGTCCTCGGTGCTGCGCAGGCCCCTCGGCTCCGGCGCCGCGGCCGACAGCATCCTAGACACCATCGCCCTGGCCGCCCTCGAACTGCCCGCCGAGCACCGGCCGTGCTGGGGCGTGGCCATACCCGGCCCCTTCGACTACGACACCGGGGTGGGCCGGTTCACCGGCATCGGGAAGTTCGAAAGCCTGTCCGGTGTCGACGTCGGGGCCGGATTGCGCGAGCGGTTGGGCCACAGAGCCGAACGCCTGCGTTTCCTCAACGACGCCGACGCATTCGCGATCGGCGAACATCACGCGGGATCCGCGGCGGGGCACGAGCGCGTGGTGTGCCTGACGCTGGGCACCGGTGTGGGCTCCTCGTTCCTGCGCAACGGCCTGCCCGTGCACGACGACACACAGGTTCCTCCCGACGGTCACGTGCACCGTCTGACCGTGCGCGACCGGCCGCTGGAGGATCTCGTCTCACGCCGTGCCATCCGCGCCCACTACGCCGGTCTCGACAGCCTCCCGAAGGACCGCGGCCTGCCGGACGTCCATGAGATCGCCGCCCTGGCGAGAGGGGGCAACCCGGCAGCTCGGGAGGCGTTCCGCTACGCTTTTGCCGGCCTTGGCGAGGTACTGGCCCCGTGGCTCGTCCGCTTCGCGGCCACGGCCGTGGTGGTCGGTGGTTCCATGGCTCGGTCGTGGGACCTGATCCACCCTCCGCTCTCCGCCGGACTCGTTGGGGCCGGCGGGATCGGTGTGCGTGTGCTGCCGGCCAGGCAGCCGGCGGAGGCACCGCTGATCGGGGCCGCCCAGTGGGCACGCGACACAGCCGGTACGGCGCCTTGAGGGCCGATCAGGTCAGAAGGCCGCCACTGGGGACGCGGGAAAGGAGAAGGGGCATGAGCGCTCGCCGCGGCGGCGGGCCGACGATGCAGGACGTCGGGAAACTCGCGCAGGTCAGCGCCATGACGGTCTCGCGGGTACTCAAGAACGACCCCCGGGTCTCCGAGGCCACCCGCGAACGGGTCTTCGCCGCGGTCGACCGTCTCGGCTACCGCCTGAACGAGACCGCGCGCAGCCTGCGGCTCGGCGGCAGCGGCATGATCGGCCTCGTCGTCACCAACCTCGCCAACCCCTTCTACTCGCGTCTCGCGCTCGGGGTCCAGGAGGTCCTCACGGCACACGGCTACCGGATGCTGCTGAGCAACAGCGGCGAACAGGCCGAGCTCGAACCGGGTCTCGTCAACGGTCTCGTCGATCACCGGGTCGAAGGCCTGATCGTGGTCCCCGCCGGCAGTAGGCAGCGGCACCTGGCCGACGCCATGCGCCATGTGCCCGTCGTCCTCGCCGCGCGGCCGCCTGCCGGACTCGACACCGACTGTGTGCTGGTCGAGGACTTCCACGGTGCCCGCGAGGCCGTCACCTGCCTCCTGGCGGAAGGACACACCCGCATCGCCTTCCTCGGCAATCCGCCGGCGCTCTACACGGGGGCCGAACGGCTGCGCGGGTTCTGGGCCGCACACGAGGAAGCCGCGGTGGAGCCCGACGGCGCCCTGGTGCGGCAGGGCCTCGTCGACGCTGCGGCCGCCGAGCGGGCGACCCGCGAACTCCTCGACCTTCCGGACGGCCCCACAGCGCTGTTCTGCACCAACAACCGCATCACCCAAGGCGCGATCAGGGCCCTCTACAAGGCCGGAACGGACCTCCCCCTGGCCGGCTTCGACGACTTCGACCTCTCCGACGTCCTCGGCCTCCCGCTGACACTCGTCTCCTACGACGCCGACGACATCGGCCGACAGGCCGCACAGCTCCTCATCGACCGCCTCAGCCACCAGGACACCGAGCCCCCCGCGTCCCGACGCGTCACCGTCCCGACCCGCCTGATGCGCTACGGCCCACACCCGGACGCACACCCCGGCGGGAGGCCGTCGCTGCACACCTAGGGGCAATGCCGTTGCGTTGCGGGTCTGCGGGTTGGGGTCTTGTGATGAGGACGGCTTGTGTGCCGGTGCGGGTGGGTTGTGGACAGGCAGAGTGTTCAGCCCGTTTGAGCTGGTAGTTGGACGTCTTCGCGTTTCACGACGCGGGGCTGGCTGCGCAGGCGTCTGGCGGGCAGGAGCCGTTCCAGGAGGTCCTGCTGGAGCATGACCAGGGCCCGGACCAGGAGGTCAGGGGAAAAACTGCCCGGCGTGACAGTCACACTGCGCCGGGCGGAGCGCAGGGTTTCGGTGAAGGAGACCCGGTCGGGGTCCAGGCCACGGGTGGCGGCCGTTCTCAGCATGAGCTCGCGCAGTGCGTGGTGGACCAGCAGATGTGCCCAGATCTGCTGACGGACACCATCGGGCGTCTTGCTGCTGAGGACGACTCGGGCGCCGCGCTGGTGGGGCTTGATCTCGGCGAAGACGGACTCGATCTCCCAGCGTTCGGCATAGAGCGCGGCCAGCTGCCGGGCCGGATAGCGTCGGGCGTCCAGCAAAGTGGTGACCAGTCGATAGCCATCGGCTGCATCCTCACCGACCTGGCCCTTGAGCCGGTAGGCCAGGACCCGGACCTACGGGAACTCCCCGCCCTGGCAGGGATCGGTGAAGCCCGCCTGGCCCAGGTCGTCCGTGAGGCCACCGGGCTGTCGCCATGGCGCCATCTCATCGCTTTGCGCATCACAGAGGCGAAACGACTCCTGGCCACCACCGCCCTGTCGGTGACCGAGATCGGCTACCGGTGCGGGTTCGCCACCCCATCGCACTTCGCGGCGTCCTTCCGCCACGCGACCGGCACGAGCCCCACCCGCCGGCGAGCGACCAGCGTCTGACCGCCGAGGACCAACCGGCTCCGTGCGCAGCGGGGTCGGGAGGACGTGTGACGCGATCCGAAACGGTTCGATGTGAGCCCGCCGAAGTGCCGTGGCACCCCGCTGGCGGCGCGAAGGCAGCGGCCGCAGAGCGGCCGATGACGCCGGCCGGGCATGGCTGGGCGGTCGATGGGCCGGTCCGGCACCTCGCGACCCGCTTCGCCGCCGGCCCCGAGATCCCCCGGGTCCAGTCGGCCGCGGGGCCGGCTTCGCGGGTGGGGCGGACCCCCGCCCCTCGCGGCGGCGACCGCGGGCACCGACCTCCGGCCCCGCGCGGTGGCGCAGTTGGGACATGTCGCAGTCGCGACATCATGGGCCCGTGACATGGCGATCCGCTCAGCAGATTCTTTCGAACAGCGCGTGATCACGCGTTGCACGAAAGGTGTGTGGCTGATGGCATGGATCCGTCTGACGGCGGCGATATCAACGGCACTGGTACTGACCACGGGAGGCCTGTCGTCCGCCTCCGCGCGGGCGTCCTCCCCCGGCACGCCCGAGACGAAGGGCGCCGGCAGGTCGCCGTCCACTGTACGGCTGGTGACCGGTGACCGGGTGACGGTGACACCCGGCAGCGACGGCCGGCGCACCGCCTCGGTGGTGCCCGGTCCGGGCCGCCGGGACATCGTCTTCCGCACGTACGAGCAGGACGACGGCACGATGACCGTACTCCCCTCCGACGCAGCGGAGTTGGTGGCCGCCGGAACCCTGGACCGGCGCCTCTTCGACGTCACCGGCCTCATCGCCCAGGGCTACGACGAGGCCGGCACCTCGGCGCTGCCGCTGATCGTCTCCCCCGAGCCGGTCGGTGCGGCGGCCCGGACGGCGGCGAGCCGCAAGGCCGTGGCGACGACCGCGGACCGGCTCTCCGCATTCAACACGGCGTCCGTCCCCGAGCGCCGGCTGCAGAGCATCGACGCAACGTCCCTGCGGGTGGACGACGACGACCTCGGCGCGTTCTGGAAGACCCTGCGCCCCGCGGGCACCGCCCGGATCGCGCAGACCCCCCGGGTGTGGCTCGACGGCAGGGTGGCACCGGCGCTGGACCGCAGCACGGCCCAGATCGGCGCGCCCGCCGCATGGAAGGCCGGTTTCGAGGGTCAGGGCGTCAAGGTGGCCGTCCTGGACACCGGTGTGGACGCCGGCCACCCGGACCTGGCGGGCCGGATCGCCGAGTCCAGGGACTTCTCGGACAGCGGCAACGTGATCGACCACTTCGGGCACGGCACACACGTCGCGTCGATCGTGGGCGGCAGCGGAGCAGCGTCCTCCGGTACCCGTCGCGGGGTCGCGCCGCGGGCGGACCTGTTGATCGGCAAGGTGCTGGGCGACGACGGGTACGGCTCCGAGTCGCAGGTCATCGACGGCATGGAGTGGGCGACCGCGGAGCACGCCAAGGTCGTCAACATGAGCCTGGGTTCGGACGCCCCCTCGGACGGCACCGATCCCATGAGCCAGGCCGTCGACACCCTGTCCGCCTCCGGGCAGACGCTGTTCGTCGTCGCCGCGGGCAACGCCGGGGAAGAGGGCGCCTCGACCATCGGTGCGCCCGGTGCGGCCGACGCCGCGCTCACCGTCGGTGCCGTCGACCGGGACGATTCCCTGGCGCCCTTCTCCAGCCGCGGCCCGCGTCCGGGCGACAAGGCCGTGAAGCCCGACGTGACCGCGCCCGGTGTCGGAATCGTCGCGGCCCGCGCCTCGGGGACGGCCATGGGCACCCCGGTGGACACCTACTACACGGCCGCGTCCGGTACGTCGATGGCCACACCGCACGTCGCCGGGGCCGCCGCCCTCCTCGCACAGCGGCACCCCGAGTGGAGCGGGCCGCAGCTCAAGGACGCGCTCATCAGTACAGCCCACCTCGTCTCCGGCACCAAGGTGACCGAACAGGGCGGCGGGCGCATCGACATCGGCGCGGCCATGGGGGACCTGACGGCCACCGGCTCCGTCACCCTGCCCGCGCTCCAGACCGCCGACGCGGGCGGACCGCGGCAGGTGGCGACCCTGCACTACACCAACGAGAGCGACCACCCGCTCGACCTCAGGCTGTCGGCCTCACTCACCCGCGACAACGGTGTCGCCCTCGCCGACGGCGTGATCAGCCTGGGCGCCGGCACCGTCCGTCTCGCCGCCGGTGCCTCGGCGGACGTCCCGGTCCGCGCGGACGGCGCGCACGCCACGCGCGGCGCCTACTACGGCTACGTCACCGCGACCGGACCGGACGGCACCGCGCTCGCCCACACCACGCTCTCCCTGGTCGTGCACGCGCCTCTGCACCGGCTCACCGTGATCGCCAAGGACCGCGACGGCAAGGTGATCCCGCAGGCCGCCCCGACGATCTGGGGAGCCGACGGCTTCGTCCAGTACTCCGGCCTGGACCCGGCGGTCGCCGACGTCGCAGAGGGCACCTACCAGGTCAGCTTCGGCACCCTGGACGACGCGGCCGACGGCCAGGAACTCCGCGAGGTGATCAACCCCCAGGTGCGGGTCACCAAGGACTCGACCGTCACCCTCGACGCCTCGAAGGTGACGGAAGTCAAGATCCGTACCCCGCGCCCGTCCGAACAGCACGGCGCCCTCAGCTATCAGACGTACCGTCAGATCGACGGGAACGGCCTGATCCAGGGCGTCATGTACTTCGACATCGCCAAGCGGATCTACGTCAGCCCCACCGCGCCGGTGACGGACGGCACCTTCGAGTTCGCCTCCCGCTGGCAGCTGACGGCCCCCCAACTGACCGCCACGACCCAGGGGAGTTCGCGGTCGTTCAGCCCTTACTACCTGCCGACGTCACCGGTGTTCAACGACAAGGGCGTCCGGCTGACCGCCGTGGACGCAGGGACGGGCACCGCCGCCGACCTCAAGGCCGCCCATGTACGCGGCAGACTGGCCGTGATCCGCTACGACTTCGGTGACGACGCCGCCCTCGCGCGGGCCGCAGCCGACGCCGGTGCCAAGGCTCTGATGCTCGTCGTGCCGGAGGGCTTCTACCCGTGGACCCGCTGGAGCCCGGACGGAGCACGCCTCGCCCTGCCCGTCATGCGCGCCGGCAACGCGGACGGCACCGCGATCCTCAAGCGGATCGGCCGGGCCGCCACCCAGGTCCGGTTCACCGGCACGGTGCGCAGCCCCTACCTCTATGACGTCATGCAGGTGTCCCGTCAGCGCGTCCCGCAGCACCTGGTGTACACCGTCTCCGGACACGAGAGTGCGGTCGTCCACGCCACCTACGCCCGCACCGGCGCCTCCGACTGGGCCAGTGAGCAGCGTTTCGCCTGGCGGCCGTACCAGGACACCGCGTGGAACCAGTACACGCGCAACGTCCCCGTGGGCCGGGAGCGCGTGGAGTACGTGACGGCCGGCGACACCCTCTGGAACCACGTCGTCCATCACGACACCGTCCTGGACCAGGACTTCCCGCTCCAGGTCGGCATGCGGGACGCGACCCACACCTACCGGGCCGGACAGCAGGCCACGGAGCGATGGTTCACCGCCCCGGTCCGCCCGTCCGTCCCGCAGGGCGTGGCCGGCTGGCCCGCCTCCACCAGGTACGGCGACACCCTTTCCCTGTACGTCCCGGACTTCACCGACGCCGCCGGCCACTGGTCCTTCGCGGAGAGCGACAGCCTCGGCGGCATCGGCACCCGCGCGTCCGGTACCGGCGACACGACGGTCGCCGACCTGTACCGCGACGGACAGCGGGTCGCCCATTCCGACACCGGCGCGTGGGGCGCCTTCGAGGTTCCGGCGGGCCGGGCCGGCTACCGGCTGGACCTGACGACGGGACGCGACTCGGACGACTGGCGCTTCGGCACCCACACCGAGACCTCCTGGTCCTTCGGTTCGGACACCACCGCGAGCCCCACGTTGCTTCCCCTGCTCCAGGTGGACTACGCGGTTCCCGTGGACGCCGAGAACGCCGTGGGCCCGCAGCGCACGTACCCGCTGGGGTTCACCGTCCGCATGCCCGACGGCCTGCCCGCCCCGCACGGCACGAAGCTCAAGGTGGAGACGTCCTATGACGACGGCAGGACCTGGGTGACGGCGCAGACCTCCACACCCCGTGGAAAGGTCGGACATTTCACCGCGACCGTCGAACGACCGTCTCGGGTACGCGGCAACTCGTATGTCACACTGCGGGTCACAGCGGCGGACGACGCCGGGCACAGCGTCCGGCAGACGATCGACCGCGCCTTCCTCCACCGGGGCTCCGCCGCGCGGCAGTGACCTGGTGAGGCAGCAGAACGGGCAGCTGCGGCCGCCGGTGCGCTCGGCACCGGCGGCCGCTGCCCCGCGAGGGACGGAGAGGGATCGCCGATGCTGGAGGCGGCAGGGCTGACGGCCGTCGAGGAGACGGTGTACCGCCTCCTGGTCGGAGCGGTCACGGCCTCGGCGCGCCAACTGGCGGAGCAGAGCGAACTCCCGCAGGACACTCTGGAGGCGGTGCTGACGGCCCTGACCGCCAAGGGACTCGCCAGCCCCACCGGCCACGTGCCGCCCCAGTATTCCGCCGTGCCCCCGGACGTGGCGCTGCTGCCCCGGCTGCAACGGCGTACCGACGAACTCGACAAGGCCCGCAGCACGGTCACCGATCTGCTGGACGTGTACCGCAGCGCCCGGCGCCGCCAGGACGCCGGCCAGCTGATCGAGGTGATCACGGGCGCCGAGTCGCTGCGGCAGCACCTGCGGCAGATGCAGGACAACGCCAGGCACGAGATGCTCTGGTTCTGCAAGGCCCAGTACGTCGCGATGCCGTCGGGCAGCAACCGCGCGGAGTACGACGCCCTGGCCCGCGGGGTGCGCTACCGCGTCCTGTACGAGCAGGCGTTCTTCGACGACGATCACGCCGTGGACAACGTGATCGAGGGGGTGCAGGCCGGGGAGATCGCCCGGAGCGTGCCCCATCTGCCGCTGCGGCTGGCGGTCGCCGACCGGTCCATCGCCATCTGCCCGCTGGTGCCCGGCGGCCCCCAGGGCTCCCCCGGTGAGCCCACCGCGGCCCTGGTCCGCGAGAGCAGTCTCCTGGAGGCGCTCACCTCGCTCTTCGAACGCTACTGGGAGACGGCGGTACCCCTCGACGTCAGCACCGCGGGCACCATCACCGACATCGCCGCCGTGCAGGCGGCCGAACCGCTCTCCGGCACCGACCGCCGCATCCTCTCGCTGCTGGTGGCGGGCATCGCGGACAAGGCCATCGCCAGTCAGATGGGGCTCAGCAGGCGCACCATCCAGCGCCACATCCAGAGGATGATGACCCTCGCCGGAGCCACGACCCGGATGCAGCTCGCCTGGCAGGCGGCCCTCCGCGGCTGGCTCTGAGACAGCCACCGCCGGCGCGGGGCCCGTCCAGCACCAGAGGCACGAGCGGGGCGGGGGCGGAATCTGTGCCGCCCCCGCCCTTTCGGGTCACGCTGACGGGTGCCGTCAGCGCAGGGTGTACGCCGTGGGAATGGTCTGGGTGACGGTGTCGCCCTGGCTGTCGGTCGCGCTGATCCTCAGTCCGACGCCCTTGGCGGCCTGGTCCCGCCGGGGGTCCTTGATCGTGGTGGTGAACGTGTTCTCACCGGTCGCCCTGGTGGTCGCCGGGTGCCAGGTGCTGCCGCCGTCGAGGGTGGTCTCCGCCTTCAGGGACGTCACCTCGGGCAGGTCGGTGAGGCGTTGCTGGTAGTAGCCGACGACGGTCACCTGGTGGTCCTCCCCGGCCTTGGCGGTGTTGTCGAGGGCCAGGCCGAGGTCGTAGCGCAGGAAGATCAGGGGTTCCGGGCGGCAGGCCGCCTGGTTGCTGCCGACCAGTTCACCGATGCACGGGCTCTGTGTCGGCGCGTCGTCCTTGGTCGCCGTCGCAGAGGTGTAGTGCCACACCGTCTTGACCCCGTCGGTGTTCGTCTCGAACGTGTACCGAGCGGACTTCGCCGGCAGGTCGTACGAGACGAGGTCGCCGCCCTTGCAGCCGGAGAGCACCATCACCGCCGCGGCTGCGAGCAGCATGAGGGCCCCCCTGCGGCGCCGTGCCGATGGCACCGGGATGTTCATCGAATCGGTCTCCTTCGCGGTGAAAGGTGCCATCACTGGCTCGTCCAGTCCTGGTCGGGGAGGTGCTGCGTGTGCCGCTCGATCGCGGCACCCGACGCGTTCCGCAGGTCGAAGTCGCAGGTGTAGTCGAGGTTCGGCACGACGGGTGAGGGGCTCGTGCCGCAGGAGGCGAGGTCGCTGAAGTCGTGCTGGAGGAGTTCGTCGTCGGTGATGCCGATCAGGGCCTGGCGGCCGCCACCGCTGCCCGTGAGGTACAGGGTGGGGTAGAAGGTGTCGCCCTGCCGGCAGCCCGAGCACGGTCCGGTCGGGACCGAGAAGCCGGACTTGGTCCGCACCTGCTGCGCGGCGCCCGGTACGGACGGCCCCGCGTTCCAGTGGATCTCGTTCCTGCCGGTGAGGACGACGTCGTTCGTCTCCTGGCGGTTGTGCGCCAGGAAGTGGTCCGCTCCGGTCGCGGCCCACGAGGCGGTGAACTGGCTGATGGCGTCGTCCTCGTGCTTCACGAAGACCGTCATGGCCTGCTGTGTGCGCGGTTGCGGCAGCGACACCAGCGATGAGGCGCTGACGCCCTGGATGGGCTGCTTCCAGCTGAACTGGTGGACCACGCCGGGCTGTGACGCGTGGAAGGACAGGTCGACCCGGTCGAGGTCGTCCTTTCCGAGGCGGTAAGCGGTCTGCCGTATCTGCCCGTTGTCGTGGTAGGTGGCCGCGTACACCGTCGGCACGGCGCTGCCGCCGAGGCTGATGCGGACGTGCGGGCCGCCGGTCCTGATGCGCTGGATCAGCGCTTCGGCGTCGGCGTAGGGCACGCTCACCATGGGCAGTGCCGCGTACGTCCGGATCTCCGGGCAGCTCTGCGGTCCGTCCAGGCACTGGTCGAAGTCCGAGGGCCGGCCCAGCGAGGTGAGGCCCGGTGCGGCGACCAGCACGCCGACGGCTCCGGCGGCGGAGGCGGCGGCCACGCGGTCGTCCCGCAACGTCGCGTAGTCGCAGGTGCCCTGGCAGATGTCGGTCGGCGTCAGGAGTACGAGCTTGCCACGGACGCCGGCTTGCGCGAGTTCGGCGGCGGACCCGGATCCGGCGTACACCACCGGCAGGTCTCCCTTGACCGGCAGCCGGGGAACCGGGATCGAGGCCTCACGGGTGGTCGGGTCCCCGTTGTCGCGCAGCCATGCCTGTGTCTCGGACAGTGCCGCGTTCGGGGTCACGTAGCGGGCGGAGAGGCCGGTGGAGGCGCCGCCGCCGGTGGCACGCAGGGTGGTGACGGCGGTCGCGGCCGAGCTGTAGAAGTCGTGGGTGAAGGTGCCCTGGGTGACCTTGCCGGTGGGCAGCACCCACCAGTTCGGGCCGGCGGCCCTGTAGTCGTAGCTGAGCGTCGTGCCCATCGTCCATGCTCCGGTCGCGGAGACCCGGTTGACGGTGTCGACCGCGTTGTACGTCTCGGTGGACTCCGGGTACTGCACGGTCAGCGGCTTGGCCTTGCGCAGGTCCAGCGTGACCGTGGTCGCCTTGGTGAGGCTCACCTCCGGCGCCGTGGGTGCGGCCTGCTGCAGGGTGCCGTCCGCGGTCCGCCAGCTGACCGACGTCTGCACCGCGTAGGTGCCGCGGAAGAGCTGGTCGGTCACGGTGTCCGCGCCGGTTTCGTAGATCTGGCCGGAGTGCAGGTAGACCTGGTCGTCGACCGGCATCAGGGTGGTGGTGCCGTAGCGGACGTCCGTGGCGCCGGCCGGAGGGACGATCTTGACGGTGAGAGGGAACTTCTGCGCCTCGACGAAGGTGTGGGTCCGGGAGTCGACCTGTATCGCGCCGGAGTCGTCACGGGCGCTCAGGACCCCGTTGTAGCTGCCGTAGGGGCCGGCGGTGCCCAGTACCGTGGGGTCGAGGGTCACCGAGACGTCGGCGGACCCGTTGGCGGGGACGGTCACCGTGTCCGTGCTGAGGGTGAACAACCCTGCCGGGGCGGGTCTGCCGTCGCCGAACGTGACCGGCAGCGTCAAGTGCAGCGTGGTCGCCTTGTCGGTGCTGTTGGTGTAGGTGATCTTCTTCGTCAGCGCCGGCTGCGGGTAGGCCAGCCGGTCGAAGTTCAGGTTCCCCTTCGGGACGATCTGCGGGTTGGTGGCGGTCGCGAGGTCCACGAGGCCCGCGCCCTGGGCGTAGAGGTCGTGGCCCAGATCGGCGGCGGTGTCCATCAGGAGCGCCTTGATCTGCTGACCGCTCATCTCCGGGTGCTGCTGGGCGACGATCGCCGCGGCGCCGGCCACGTGGGGCGTGGCCATCGAGGTTCCGCTGGCGGTGGTGTAGTACTGGTCCACCGGCGTGCCCATGGTCGTACCCGCGGCGCGGGCCGCGGTGATGTCGACGCCCGGGGCCGCGATGTCGGGCTTGGCGGCTCCGTCTCCGATGCGCGGTCCCCGGTTGGAGAACGTCGCCATCGCGTCGTTCTTGTCGACGGCGGCCACGGTCAGCGCGTCGTCGGCCGAGCCGGGGGCGACGACCTTCTGCGCGACGAACCCGGAGTTGCCGGCCGCGACCACGAACAGGGTTCCGGTGGACCGGCTGAGTTCGTTGAGCGCCTGGCTCAGGGGGTCGGTGCCGTCGGTGGGCTCACCGCCCAGGCTCATGTTGACGACCTTGGCACCGGAGTGGGCGGCCCAGTCCATGCCCGCGATGATCGCGTCGTCGGGACACTGTCCCTCGTCGTCGCAGACCTTGCCCACGAGCAGCTTGGCGCCGGGTGCGACGCCCTTGCGCAGGCCGTGGGAGGCTGCGCCGCTGCCCAGGACCGTGGAGGCGACGTGGGTGCCGTGCCCGTGCCCGTCCTTGGCGCCGTGGGGACTGCCGGTGAAGTCGACCTCCCCGGCGATGCTCGCGGACACGTCCGGGTGGGTGTCGTCGATACCGGTGTCCAGTACCGCCACGGTCACGCCGGTGCCGTCGTAGCCGCGTTTCCAGGCGACGGGTGCGCCGATCTGGGGTACCGACTGCTCCAGGTCGATGTGGGACAGTCCGTTGAGCCAGACCTTCTTGACCCCGGCCAGGGAACCGGCCGACCGGGCCGTCGCCGGGGTGGAAGCCGTCTTGCCCCGCACTCCCTGCCACCACTGCCCGTTGTCGTCGATCTTCAGCGAGCGGCCGTTGATGCTCGGCAGTGCCCGTCCGCCGAGGGCTCCGGCGACCTTGCGCGTCTTGGCGCTCGCGGCGGAGTCGGTGTACGTGACGAGCACCGGCACCGTGTCGCCCTTGCCTGCCGCATGGAGTGTCACCAGCTCGTCGAGGTCGAACAGCGACCAGTCGAGCAGTCCCTGGCCGACCAGGACGAGGGCGTCGTCGGGCACGGCGTACACCCTGCCCTGTCGCGTGAGGGTGTGGAGCACGACCGGCAGACCGTCCGGCCTCGGCGCGATGTCGGTGTCGCGGACGACCGGCTTGCCGTGGTCGTCGACTCCGACATCCACCGTGTCCCCGGTGACCAGCGTGACCGGGACGGATCCGCCGGCCGCGGAGACGACCCGTGCCAGGTCGTCTCCGGCGGCGGCCTGCGGGGTGTTCGTCCGTGCGACACCGGACGGTTCCGGCTGCGGGGCCGGTTCGGCGGCGTGGGCCGTCGGCGTCACGAGCGCGCCGAAGACCGCGAGGCCGATGGTCACCGCGCCCCAGCGTCTGTGAACGCGCTTGCCTGGGCTTGACCTCATCTGAGAGTTCTCCCTTGTGAGGAACGACGTGGATCCTGGGCACAGGTTCGGGCCGCAGGTCCGCGGCGGGTGGGTGTGAGCCGCTCGTAGGTCCGAGGACACCGCGGCCCTCCGACGGACCCGCGGCACCCGGCGTCTCGTGGCACGGACTGCCGCGTCAGAGCGGTTCGTACTCGGCGTCGTCGTCGGCACCGGACCCGCCGCCGTGGTCGGTGGTGACGCCCGCCGCCTCGGACGGCTCTCCGGTCGGCACGGGTTGGTCCTCCTGCGGAGGAAGTACCGGCTCGGACTGGTCGTCTCTCGGCTCGGGCGTCGGTGGCACGGCGGAAGGCATGGCAACGAGTGTGCGATCGTGCCGGCTTGCGGCACGATCGGTCAGATGCGGGAATTAATGGCGTCGTTCAGCTGGCGTTTTTTCGTCGTCCGCTTCTCCGGGCCGACGGAATTCACTCGTCGTTCAGGGGCGGTACGGCCGGGTCACCGATCAGGCCCGACTCGACGACCCGGACCGCGAGTGCCGTACGCGAGGTCACGTCCAGTTTGCGCATGGCCGACTTGACCTGGCTGGCGACCGTCTGCGCCGATACCGTCAAGGCGTCGGCGATCTGCCGGTTGGTCAGCCCCTCCACCAACAGCCGGGTCACCTCCAGCTCGCGCGGCGAGAGCCGGTTGCCGTATCCGGGACGGCCCCGCCCGCGCGTCACGGTGAGGGTGTTCCCGCCTCGCCCCGCGAGGAGCCGTACGACCCGGTCGGCGTCGTTGTGAGCGCCGAGTTCCGTCAGCGCCTTTGCGACGTCCATCAGCACGGGCAGCGCGTCGTCGTCCCGGCCGTCCGCGAGCAGGCAGCGGGCGGCGCGCTCCTTGGCGAGCAGCGCGTCGTACGGGCGCGGAAGTGCCTCCCACGCGGCGGCCGCGCGGACGAACAGTGTGGAGGCTTCCGCCAGGCGGCCGTCGGCCTCGGCGAGGAGCGCGCGGCACAGCGTCAACGACGCCTGGGGAGCCGGCGCGTCCCGGTCGCCCAGTGCCTGGGCGAAGGCGTTCGCCACCTCGGAGGCGAGGCCGGGGCGGCCGGCGGCGAGCAGGGTCGCGGTGCGCACCGGCGTGAACTCGACGGTCCGCGACCACAGGCCGCCGCCCACGGCGATCTCCGCGATCTGGTCGGTCAGTCGGAGCGCTTCCTCCACATCACCTTCGTGCAGGGCCAGTTGGGCCAGCGCGGCCGTGGCCTCGATACGCTGCTGGTCGTCGCGTCCGGCGAATCGCAGCTGTTCCCTCGCCTCTTCCCGGTCTCCGGTGGCGGCCTGGAGCAGGCCTGCGACGAGTGCCGCCTCGCACCGGTCCTTGAGCCGTACGCCGCCGGCGTCGCCGATCAGGCGTGCGGTGCACTCGCCCAGTCCCGACCAGGTACCGGTGAACCAGTCGAGGTGTGCCCGGGAGGACGCGATGCTGTCGAGGTAGTCCAGGAGAAGGTGACGCTCGGCAAGGGTCCTGGCCTTGGCCAGTCGGGCATCCGCCTCCTCGTACCGTCCCCACCGGGTCGCCTCCTCGCCGACGTTGGTGTGGCCTATCGTCACGATGGACGCCGCCCTGGGATCCAGGGCGGCGTCCGGGATCTCCCTGGCGGCGGTCCATCCCGCCTCCTCGCCCAGCGTGAGCAGCGCGAAAGCGCGATCCACCGACAGGCGGAGCCGGTCGAGGGGAGGGATCGACTGTGCCAGCAGCGGCGGTTCCTGCAGCCATCGAAGGTGCTCCGAGATCGGCCGCGGGCTGCCCAGCGGCAACGCCAGCAGGATGCGGGCACGCGCCAACTCCGCTGATCCCAGCGGCAGATGCCGCACCGCGACGAGGATTTCGCTGCGGCCCGCGTCCATCTCGCCGGCGGCCATGAGGACCCGGCCGACCTGGAAACGGACGAACGCCTGCTCCACCGGTGTGAGGACCTGGCCGGCGAGGGCCGCGCGCAGCGATGCGACGACCGGCGAGTGCGGGTCGGCACCGGACAGGGCCTGGAACTGTATCTTCGTCACCAGACGTACCAGCGCTGCGGCGGGGAGCGACACGATGGCGACCAGGCTGTGTATCAGCAACGCCGAGGTGGCCACGTCACCGGACTGGATGCACAGGTCGGCCGCTTCCTCCGTGTACCGGCACGCGGCCGGCGCGTCCCCGGCCAGTCTGAAATGGCGCGCCAGTTGGGCCACCTGTGGCACCGGCCACTGTTCCATGTCGCGGCCCGCCCGCAGGTGCATGGCGCGTCGGTCGCCGGCCGGGATGGCGTCGTACACGGCATAGGACGCCAACGGGTGCCGGAACGACCATTGCCCTGACCTGTCCTCGCGCAGCAGCCCGCTGCCGAGCGCCTCGGCCGCCTGTGCCGCGAAGCGCTCCTCCGGCAGACCTGTGACCGCGAGCAGGGTCGCGTAGTCCGCCGGGCCGGAGAGCACCGCCGCCGCGTAGAGAACGGTGCGGGTGTCGGGGCGAAGCCGCTGCACGCGTTCCAGCATGGCGTCGCGGATCGTGGGCGGAACCTCGATGCGCTCCAGCCGACGCCGCGCCCAACCGCCGTCCCGGCGGACCAGATCGGCACGGTCATGCATCAGCCGCACCGATTCCTCCACCGCCAGTGGCACGCCCTCCGTGCGCGCGTGCAGGAACGCCGCGAACTCGTTCGACACGTGTTCGCCGGCCAGCATCGACGAGACGAACGAGGCCGTCGCCGCCACATCCAGCGACCGCGGAGTCAGTCTGACCAGGTGGGCGTCGGACGGCAGCCGCGAGGACAGCCGCAGCAGCAGCGAGGCCGAGGGCACTTCGTCCCGCCGGAAGGTCAGTACCACGCTCACCGGCTGCGGCCGGCGGGAGACGAGGAACAGCAGGAACTCGAGCGTCGCCTCATCGGCCCAGTGGACGTCCTCCAAGGCGAGGACGGAGACGTCCAGCCGGCCGAGGATCTCGATGAATGCCCGGAACAGACGGTGCCGGGCCGCGGTGGCGTCCTCCAGGGCCTCGGGCGCCGGAGGCAGGTCGTCGGCCCACTCCGGAAACAGGGGCCGCAGCGCCCCTCCCAGCCCGCTCAGCCCCAGACCGGCAACGTTGTCAACACCCTCGCGTACCGCGTCCACCACCGCGCCGAGGGTGTACGGAACCCGCAACTCAGGACAGGCACCGACCAGAGCCTGCCGCCCCCGCTCCTCCTGGGCGGCCAGGAACTCACGCAGCAGCCGGGTCTTGCCGATGCCCGCCTCCCCCTCGATCAACACGACCACGGGGGCGCTCCGGACGGCCGACTCGAGCGCGTCCAGCTCACCGTCCCGGCCGACGAACCGCGGCGCGGACAGCGCCGGAAGCCGACCACGGTCCTTAGGCGTCCCCCCCACCACTGCGAACTCCCCTCAGCCGACCGCCACTACGCCAGCGCCGACCCTATCCCTGGAGTCCGACCGTGGGGGTACCGCTTTCACCAGGGTGTCTCCGACACACCAACCGATTCGGACCACTGTGTTCCGTTCCGTCGGAAGAGTCGTGAGCGGGGCTGCGGCAGTGGAGGGGACGGGGGTGGGGGTGGGTCGCGCGTGAACAACCCGCCACCCTCCTCATGACGCCTCGCGGACATCAGCGCACGGCCGGGCCCGGCTCGTTGGGGTGCGCCTGCACCGCGGTGATCACCGCGGTCGCCCACGGCCGCATCGGCAGGGTTCCGAGGACCTTCTCACGCAACTGCGTCTCGTCGTCGGCGCGCCACACGCCGAGACCAGCGGGACGCCGGGCCGCAACAACCGCTCGCCGGCGGAGCCGCCCGCGCCGCGGCGCTGAAGCGGGTGCCAGGCACCGAGACCGGACCCCCGCGACGGACAGGGTGCGCTCGGGCTGGTGAACGTAGTCCTTCCGCAGGTTCACTCCTGTGCTCCGGCCATTGTTCGACGACCCGGTTCGAGACATCGGTCAAGGCCCGTGGAAAAGGAACTGGTTCGGTCGCGGCTGTCACTCCCCTACCTGGAGACGGCCGGCCGGGTCGCCGGGACGCGCTCCAGGACCCCGCCCGCGAACACGTCGTACAGCGGCAGCGTCTCCAGGTGGACGTAGCCGATGTGGCAGTCGCAGACGGCCAGCGGGCAGGCCCGGGGGCGCAGTGCGGCGCGGTAGGAACCGTCGTAGAGGTTGCCGAGCGGCGCCGGGACGAAGTGGCAGCGGCGGACCGTGCCCGCCCCGTCCACGGAGATAACCGACTCGCCCGTCCGGCACGGCAGTCCGGCGCTGGCGTGCGGGCTCCGGCTGTAGGGGAACAGCGGGTCGAGGTCCGTCCAGAGGGCGGCCTCCGCGTCCGAGTAGGTGTGGCCCTCGGCCGCGTTGACCCACAGGTAGACGTGGTCCGGCAGGTCCGCGCGCAGCCGCCGGGCCGCGTCCAGGTGGTCCGCGAGGCCGACGATCCCCACGCTGTACCGGATGCCGCGCGCGGCCAGGTCCCGGCACTTGGCGAGGAACCGGTCGTAGGGCGTCTGGCCCGGGTGGTAGGTGCACCACAGGGCGAGCGTGCCGGGGTCGGCGTCGGCGAGCCAGTCGGTTCGGCAGCTCAGGTTGGTCTGGATGGCCACCCGGCGCACGTGCGGCCGGTGGGACAGTTCCACGAGGGCCCGCCGGTACCAGGAGCGGACCAGCCCCTCGCCCCAGGGCGTGAACAGGACCGACAGCCGGTCCTCGGTCTGCGCCCCGGCCCACTCCGTGAAGCGTTCCAACGCGGCCCGGTCCGCGCGCAGTTGGTCGGTGGAGTCGCGCCGCTTGGCGAACGGGCAGTACGGGCAGTCGTAGTCGCAGGAGGCGAGCGGGCCGCGGTAGAGCAGGGTCAGGTCCATGGCGGCGCGGTCACTTCCGCTCGTAGGCGGCCATGGCCGCCCGGACCGCGGAAGAGAACAGCTCGGGGCCGATCGCGTCCGAGTGCGCGAGGCCTTCGGGGGTGAGGCGCAGTACGGTCCCGTCGTCGGCGAGCCAGCCGCGGTCCGCGAACCGGTCCAGTTCCGCGCCGAAGTGCGCGTCCGGCGCGGTGCCGAACCGGGCCCGGTAGGCGTCGTGGCGCAGTCCGTCCGCCTGGAGGAGGGACTGGAGCAGGTGCCGGCGCCGCGCCTCGTCCGCGTCGACCCGGCGGCCGATCTCGGCATGTGCGAAGTCCCCGGCCGGACGGGAGACGTAGTCGTCGATGATCCCGCGTATCTCGTGCATGTCCACGGCGTAGTCGAAGGAGTAGTGCAGGTCCCTGGTGTACGACCGGGCGCCGCAGCCCAGTCCGATCATGCCGTCGGTCTGGCAGGCGTAGTCGTCGGCGCCCTGCGGCGGGGCGTCGGCGCGTCGGAACATGCGCATCGACTGCTGGGTGTAGCCGTGCGCGCGGAGGTGGTCGCGGCCCGTCCGGTACAGGCGCAGCCGCTGCTCGTCCCAGGCCGGGTCGCCGTCCGGACCGGCGCGGCGGCCGAGCCCGGTGAGGGGGCGGACGTACAGCGGGTAGAGGTAGAGCTCCTCCGGCCGCCAGGCGAGGGCCGCGTCCAGGGAGCGCAGCCAGGTCTCCTCGGTCTGGCCGTCGATGCCGTAGATGAGGTCGATGTTCAGGACGGGGACGCCCGCCTCGCGGACCCGGGACAGCGCCGCCTCCACGTCCGCGCGGCGCTGCGGACGTACGGCCGCCCGCGCCTCGGAGTCGACGAAGCTCTGCACGCCCAGACTGAGCCGGGTGGTGCCGCGCTCGGCGAGGACGGTGAGCCGGTCGGCGGTCGCGGTGGCGGGCGAGGCCTCCACGGAGAGCGGCACGGCCCGTAGGTCGGCTCCCATCCGGTGCTCGGCGATGTCGCAGAGCCTGGTCAGCTCGGCTGCGGTCAGGAAGGTGGGGGTGCCGCCGCCGAAGGCGGCCGTCGCGAACCGCACCGGGCCACCGTCGCCCAGCGCCTCGCGCACGGCTCCGGCTTGGCGTTCCAGGGCGTCGAGATAGGCGCCGGTCAGGCCGTCGGGGGCGCCGATCCGGGTGAAGAGGTTGCAGAAGCCGCAGCGGACCTCGCAGAACGGGATGTGGAGGTAGAGGGAGAGCGCGTCCTTCGGCTCGTCCGCCCACAGGTCGCGCAGTGCGGGGCGGTCGGGCAGCCGGCGGTAGGCGGTCTTGTGCGGATAGGCGTAGACGTAGCTCTGGTACGGGCTCGCCGTGGTCGCGGTGGTCATCGGACGGCCTCCGCAGGGTCCAGGAGGAAGTGGGCGTACGGCACGGTCCACACGGACTCGTGGCCGAGGCGGTGGCCGGTGTAGCCGTCGTCGCCGTAGGCGGTGCCGTGGTCGGAACAGACGATCGCGAAGCAGCGGCGACGGCTGCTCGCGGCGGCGAACAGCCGGCCGATGTGCCGGTCCACGTACTCCAGGGCGGCGGCGTGCGTGGCCCGGCTGTCGCCTGCCTCGCGGGTGGCGCCGGGCAGGTGGAACCAGTTCGGCTGGTGCAGCGCGGAGACGTTGACGAAGAGGAACAGCCGCTGCTCGTGCGGGAGTTCACTCACGATCCGCTCCGCGCGGGCGACCTGGTTCTCGAACGAGGTGGGTGAGGTGACGCCGAACTCCGGCTCCCAGTGCGCCTCGTCGAACAGGCCGGGCAGCACCGAGCCCAGCGGGCCCTGCCGGTTGAAGAAGCCGACGCCGCCGACGCACACCGTGCGGTAGCCGGCCTTCGCGAGGCCGGAGACCAAGTCGGGGGTGTCGTAGACGAAGGTGCCGGGGGCGGTGGTCTCGCTGCCCGCGAAGCTCGCCGCGAACAGCCGGGGGTGCGGGCCCGGCGCGGCCGGCGTCGGCAGGAAGCCCGCGAAGATCGCCTGGTGGGAGGCGTAGGTGAAGCTGCCCGGGGCGTGCCGCTTCTCCCAGACGCCGCCGGGGAGATGACGGGAGAGGTGGGGCAGCCGGCCCGCGGCGGCGAGCTCCGCCGCCACGTCGTGGCGCAGGGTGTCGAGGGTGACGAGGAGGAGGTCGTGGCTGCCGACGACCTCGTTCATGTCCGGCTCAGCGGCCGGGGCGGGCGATGGCATGGGGTGTGTCCTTCTGCGGGTGGGGCTGTGTGCGGGGTGGTGGCGGCGCAGCGGTGGTGCGGGGGTGGTGGCGCAGTGCGGCTGTCACCTGGGTGGCGTAGGTGTCCTGGCCCTCCGCGCCGCTGCCGGGCAGTCCGGTGAGCCGGGGCAGGAGGTCGCCGAAGGCGTTCACCTCGCCGACCGCGGCGCGCCGCCAGCCGGTGGCCGGCAGCAGGTCGACGCCGACGCACAGGGTGCGCGGGAAGCAGGCGGCGGCCCGCTCGCAGACGCCGAGCACGTCGGACCAGCGGGCGCCGGCCGCCGTCACGGCGGCTCGCGCCTCGTCCAGGTCCCCGCGGCGGCCGCCGAGGTGGAGGTTGGTGAGCGGCGAGCGGCTGGTGCGCACGACCGCGTGCGTGGCGCGGCCGGCGACCACGACGACCCGCAGGTCGGCGGTGCGCCCCTGCTGCGAGGCCTTGGGCAGCCACCGCTCCAGGTGCAGTCCGTCCGGCGCGAGCGCGTCCACGATCGCCGCGATGTCCGCCTCCGAGGTGTAGCGGCGGACCTTGAGGGAGTTGTGGAGCGTGCCGTCGGCCGCGCGCTCCACCGAGGTGGTCGCCCGGATCCGGCCGCCGCCCGCCGACTCGACCGCCAGTACCCCGGAGGCGGAGGAGCCGTGCGCGGGCTTGACGAACAGCCGGTGCATCCGGTGCTCACGCATCAGCGCCCGCACGTCGTCCCAGCCGCGCACCGGCGCCGCGCCGGGCCCCGAGGTGGGCGAGGCGGGCACCGGCACCCCGGCCGCGTCCAGCACGGCGTGGCAGCGGCGCTTGTCGAAGAGCACGGCCAGTTCGTCGGGGCCGTCGAGCCGCAGACCCCCGCGCAGGGTGTCCAGGGCGGCGACGAACCCCGCGTACCAGCGGGCCGAGCCCGCCACCCGGGTCGGCTCCCCCGGGCCTCGCAGCAGCCGGTCGACCTCGGCATCCTCACCGGGCGAGTCGATCCGGACGATCTCCCCGGCGGCGAACTCCGCGCCCCCGGACCGCAGTACGTCCGCCCAGGGGACCACCCGCGGGGCGGGGAGCCCGGCCGCGCGGACGGCGTCCGCGAACAGGGTGACGCGGCGGTTGCCGGGGTTGCCGACGACCGCGAACCGCGCGCCGGCGGCCGGCGCGGGGACGCCGGTCACTCGCCCACGGCGACGTACCGCCACACCGTGCCGTCGTCGTCCTTGTCCTCGTCGGCGTCGTCGCGGTCGAGGTCGACCTCGACGCCGGCCGGCTCCAGGGCGCCGCGGACGCGGTCGCGGAGCGGTCCGGTCAGGTAGTTGTGGTGGAGGTCGAGCTTCTTGAGGTGGGTGAGCGGCGCCCCGTCCAGCAGCGCGGCGGCGCCCTGGTCGGTGAGGACGCCCATCGACAGGTCCAGCACCTCCAGCCGGCCGAGCACCGCGGAGTCGGCGACGGCGGACGCCACCTGGTCCTGGATCTCGCTGTTGCGCAGGGCCAGCCGGCGCAGGCTCGGCAGCCGGGTGCCGGACAGGATGCCCGCCAGGTCGGCCACCTCGCTGTCGCCGCCGTAGTCGGGGGTACCCAGCCACAGGTCGAGGTCGGTGAGGGCGGGCAGGTCACAGGCGCCCACCCCGCGCACCACCTGGGCGGGCAGGCCGCCGCTCTCCATGGTCAGGCTGCGCAGCGCGGTGTGGCGCAGGCCGGTGAAGACCAGGCCCGAGGCGCCGCGCACCCCGAACTCCTCCAGCTCGGGGAAGGCTTCCAGCAGCGGGGTGACGTCGGTCTGGTTGATCCAGGAGATCTCGCACTCCTCCATCACCATGTCGCCGAGGAACAGCCCGCGCAGCGCGGGGAGCCGGTCCCGGGCGGCGATCAGCGCCTCGACGATCCGGGTCGGGGCGGTGTCGTACGCCTCCTGCCAGGCGCCGACGATCAGCGCCCGCACCTCGGTGGTGTCGACCGTGTCGAGGAAGCGGGCGAACGCGTCCGCCCAGTCCTCGTCCGCGTCGTAGACGTCACTGGTGATCCGCCACGCGACCGACCCGGCGTCCGGCAGGCTGTCGGCCGGCGCACCGGGACCGGGGAAGGTGCGGGCGGGCAGCCGACAGAACGTGGCGAGATGGTCGTTGATGGTCATACGGCCGCTCCTGTGACGGAAATGGGTGCGCTCGGTGGTGATCGCAGTTCTACCAAGCCGCACTGACAACGCGGTGCCCGGCCCGGGCCGCGGCACAGCAGCGCCGCCGTAGCACCGCCGCGGTGCGAGGGCGGCGGTACGGCGGCACGGCGGAGGGCGGTCGGCCGATGTGGACCCGGCCCCGCAAACCTCGCATTCCAGCGGGGTGTTCAGGCAGAGGTGGCCGATGCGCGGGACGACCCGCTGCCCGGTGTCGGGTACGCCAGCCGCAGATCCTGATCTTGCGGGTGGGCGTGGCCGGGGGCCCTCGTCTGCTGCCGCGGGCTCAACGGCTCGGCTGGACGCGGCTGGACGGCCATAATGCGCCCCATGTCGCTTCAGGGAACAGACGCCTACCGGGACGACCACACCCTGCCTGCGTTGGTCCGGCGGGCCGTCGGGGCGGCGCGCACGCACGGCTTCGCCTTCTCCTGCAGGCCCGAACAGGGACGCCTGCTCCAGGTGTTGGCCGCAGGGGCACCGCGCAGCATCGGCGAGACCGGTACGGGCTACGGTGTGGGGCTGGCCTGGCTGGCTTCCGGCGCGGCCCCCGGAACCCGGCTGACCAGTGTCGAACGAGACCCGGACCGAGCCCGCACAGCTGCGGAAGTCTTCCGGGACTGCCCCGACGTGGTGATCCTCCACGGCGACTGGCAGCGTGTCGAGGAGCACGGCCCCTACGACCTGCTCGTGCTCGACGGCGGAGGCCAGGCCAAGGGCAACGGCGCCGCGGACCCCGCTCGCCTGCTCACCGCCGGCGGCACGGTGGTGATCGACGACTTCACCCCGGCCACGTCATGGCCGCCTCACTTCGACGGCGCCCCCGACCGGTCTCGGCTGCACTGGCTCGAACACCCCGAACTCCGAGCCACGGAGCTACGCCTCGCGGCAGACCTCGGCGTCATCGTCGGCACCCGCCTACCCGCCGGCTGAGAGCAGCCGCATCGTCGAACGCGACGACGTCCTGGTACGCACGCCCTGCCGCCCCAGCCGTCGCGGTCACCCGTGCACGACGTCACCGCAGGGGGCTTCTAGCCCCAACGTCGTTCAGCTGGGCGTAGGAGTTGCTCGTCAAGGCTCTGAACGAGGCAGCGGAGCTGCTGTAGAAGGGGAACAGTCGGGGTAGCGGCCGGGGTGTTCGCGCCGGGGCACATCGGTGAGCTGACCCGGGTCATCCCGTTCGAGATGGTCGACGAGGTGCTGGCGATCACGGGGGCGGTGCAGCGCCGGGTGCGGCTGGTGCCGGCGCGGGTCACGGTGGACCTCCTGCTCGCCGGAGCACTCTTTGCCGGGCTGGGCTACCAGCAGGTCTTCGACCGGTTATGCGCCGGGACGGCGGGCCTGACACGGGTCCGGCCCAGCGGCGGCGCGCTTCGCCAGGTCCGCCAGCGGCTGGGGCCGGCACCGATGAAAGCGCTGTTCGACCTGGTCAGCGGCCCGGCGGCCGCAACCGCTGCCGCCGGGCGGTGGCGGGGTTTGAGGGTCGCTGCGGTCGACGGCACCCTGCTGCCGGTCCCGGACTGCCCCGCCGACCTCGCGGTATTCACCCGGCAGCGCCTTGCCAACGGGATCTCGGGCTACCCGTAGCTGCGCCTTGCCGCTCTGGTGGCCTGTGGGACCCGATCGGTCATCGGGGCGGCCTTCGGCCCGGCCGCGACCGGCGAGCTGGAATACGCCCGGCGCCTGGCAGGCGACCTACGACCCGGGATGCTCCTGCTGGGAGACCGGATGTTCGCCTCGGCCTCGCTGCTCAACCACTGGGCCGCCACGGGCGCCGATCTGCCGGTGCGGTGCAAGTCCGGCCGGAACCTTCCCGCGGTGGCCCGCTGCCGCGACGGGTCGACACTGGCCGGCTCGGTGCCCTGACAATCCGGGTGATCGACGCCGAGATCACCATCCGCACCGCCGCGGGCACCCGCACCGGGCATTACCGGCTGCTGACCACGTTGACCGACCCTTCCACCCACCCGGCGGGGGAGCCGGTGCAGCTTTACCACGAGCGCCGGGAGAGCGAGACGGCCTACCTGGAGCTGAAGTCCACACTTCTGGACGGACGCGTCCTTCGAGCCCGCACCCCGGACGGCATGGAACAGGAGGTCTGGGCCCTGCTGGTCGCCTACCAGGCACCACGGACCGCGATGAGCGACGCCACCGACAGCATCCCGGGCACCGACCCGGACCGGGCCGGGTTCCTCACCGCCCTGGCCGCTGCCCGGGACCAGATCATCCTCGCCGCCGGTATCCACGCCGGCATCGTCATCGATCTGGTCGGCACCATCGGACGCCACGTTCTGGCCCATCTCCTGCCCGCCCGGCGGACCCGCACCAAAGACCGCATCGTCAAACGCGCGATCTCCAAATACACCGCACGCGGACCCGCCATCGACCGGACCACCTACAAGGCCACCATCAGCATCAACCTGCCCATGACAACCCCGACCCCGCCCCAACTGAACGACGTTGGCCCTAGCCCTCGATCGTGGCCTGATGCGCTCCTTCGCCGTCGTCCCCGAAGGCATCCTCGAAACATCCGGGAGCGCCCTGGCACAGGTCTCCCGCTGAGGCGGGTGGGAATTCTCCATGAGGTCAGCATGGAGTCGGCCCGGCGCCGAGCGGGACGACAGCGCAGAGCGCGGCGCCATAGGCCGCTTCGTCCGGATATCTACGGCTGCCGCGCTCATTGGGTAACCCACGTTGGTCCAGACGGCCTTCACCATCCACGAAATGCAACCTTATGTGACATTTGCGACAACCCTGGCAGTCGGTGCGCGTGTCCCCGCATTGTTGATCTTGCCCGGTTCGCGCCTGCGCGTAGGGGCAGGCCGTGCGGCGCGGATTGCCCTCGTGCGGCGGCCCGGGCGCAGCCTGCCGGGCTTACGGGCAATCAGCGCCTGATCATCTGGCTTTACTCCGTCACCCGACCGACCGTACGGGAACGCCGGAGAAGGCAGGGCAGGACCTTGCCGAGGTCCGCGCCACCACCTGTCCGTCCTCCCGCACCCGCCCGTGTCCATCGACGTTGCCGGGTCGACGCACTCGCCACGCCCTGGCGCGAGGACACCCCGGCCTGAGCCGGGTGCCGACTGGCGTCAGGCCGGGCTCGGTCTCCGGCGGCCTCGGTGCTCCGGGCCGGCCGCCCGGCCTTCCGGCGCGATTACCCGTCCGCGTCCTCCTCCCGGAACTGCAGGACGAGGCGGCCGCGAACGCCCCCGGCTTCGAGGAGGCGGTGGGCGTCGGAAGCCTGTTCCGGAGGAAAGGCCCCGGCGACCCGCAGAGTGAGGATGCCGTCCTCCGCCTGGGCGCGCAGGCGGTCGAGTCGGGCGTGGTCGCCGAGAGAGTCGGGGACGTTGACCGGGTGCAGGCGGACGGAGCGGCGGCCGAGTTCGCCGGGCGGCATGGCTTTGGCGCCTTCGCCGAGCAGTACGGCGATCCCTCCGCCGGGCCGGACCGCGGGGGCGAGGGTGGCCGAGCCGAGGACGGCTGCGTCCAGGAGGCCGTGCACGCCGCCGGGGGTCGCCCGCAGGATGTGGTCGGTGACGGCGGCCCCGCGGGGTACCACGGTGTCGGCGCCGAGCGCGTGCACGAGCTCCCGATCGGCGGGTGAGGCGTCGGCGATGACGGTCAGGCCGTCGGCCTTGGCGAGCTGGACGGCGTATCCACCGACGACGCCGGCCGCGCCGATGACGGCGAGGGTCTGTCCCGGGGTCAGGGCGAGCAGGTCGAGGGCCTGCCTGGCGGTGAGGCCGTTCATGGGGAGGGTCGCGGCCTGGGCGTACGTGGCACCGGCCGGTGCACGGACGACCCAACTGGCGGGGAGGACCACGTATTCGGCGTAGCCGCCCGCGTGTTCCATGAGCGGCATCGTCATGGCCGTCACCCGGTCGCCGACGCGCAGGCCGGTCACCGACTCGGGGCCGATCTCGTCCAGTACGCCGGCCGCCTCCATACCGGGGATGTAAGGCGGCCCCGGCGCCAGGTGGGCGATCGCTCCGTTGCGCAGGTAGCGGTCCCCCGGGTTGACAGTCGCGGCATGGACCCGGATGCGGACCTGGCCGGGACCGGCGTGCGGCTCGGGAATCTCGAAGATCTCCAGGGCTTCCGGTCCTCCGAAGCGGGCCACTCCGACGGCTTTCATCGTTCTCCTTCCTGGGGCGCGGCAGCACCCCAGAGGTTCGCACCGGGTCAGTTGGTCTTCTGCGCGGCCCGGTAGGGGCCCGTGTCGGGGAGGGTGTCCATGCGGTACCGCTCCAGCACCGATCCGGTGATGTACCAACGCCCGTCGATGCGCTTGTAGGTGTCGTGGTACTGGCCGTAGCCGTGGAAACCGCCGCCTGCCTTCAGGTTGACGTAGTCCTCCATGACCCAGGTGCCGGTTGCCGTGTCCCCCTTGACCGTGATGTTCGGAAGGAGTCCCTGGTGCGCGGTGGGGGCATCGGCGATCAGGGTCTTGGTGGCCTTGACCAGTTCCGCGGGGCTGTTGAATTCCTGGCCGGTGTTGATGTGCGCGTCGGGCGTGAACAGCGCCTGGAGATCGGCCCACTGCTTGGTGTCGACGTCCTGGAAGTAACGGGCCTTCAGCTTCTCGATGTCCTGGATGTCCGCGAGGTTGCGGACGGTCGCGGCAATGGAAGCGCTGCCGGCCTGGTCACCGTGTGAGTGGTGGGAACTGGCGGCCGCGGTACCGGTCGCCACTCCTCCGGCCAGGAGGAGGGCGGCGGCCGTCACCATGCCCGCCTTCTTGGAGAACCGGCGGTCGGAGCGGGTCTTGCTGCGGTCGGAGGTCATTGCTGTGCCTTTTCTGGTGCGGCATGTGGATGCGCGTTCGGGTGCCGGCGTTCGGGAAGCGCCCGTGCGGCGGCCCCCGAGGCCAATGCGATGCAGTGGTCCCGGCGGACCCCGTCCCCACGAGACAGAGGGGCCACGTCGGCAGGTTCGTAACCACGACCGTGCCGGGCAGAACAGACTCTACGGATACTGGAACGTTGAGTCAAGTTAAATGGAGTGGCAATCACCGATCGACCGCCACGCACGCTGCGGCTACGGCGTCCTCATGCCATCGGAGCGGCGCATCCTCCGGCACGGAAGCGGACCTTGACACAGATCGGGACGCCAGACCACACCCCGATGTTCTGATACGCTCATTCCATAATTTCCGACGTTCCCGCCTCATCGGGCAACGAGCGGCTGGCCGCAGGCCGAGAGGTCCTGACCCGTCGGGGGCGGCCTCCCTCTTTCCTCTCGCCCTTCCTCAGGAGCACGCACATGTCCACGACCGCCCTTCAACCGGACCCCCGGCGCTGGAAAGCACTGGTCTTCATCGGCATCGCCCAGCTGATGGTCTTCCTGGACGGGGCGATCATGAACATCGCCCTGCCGTCCGCACAGCAAGACCTGGGCTTCTCTGACGGCGGCCGGCAGTGGGTCATCACCGCCTACGGCCTCGCCTTCGGCGGCCTGCTCGTCCTCGGCGGACGGCTGGCGGACCTGCGGGGCCACAAGAAGATCTTCGTCACCGGCCTTGTCGGATTCGCGGTGGCCTCGGCCGTCGGCGGCCTGTCGCCCAACCTCCCCACGCTGCTGACGGCACGCGCGCTCCAGGGCGTGTTCGGCGCGCTGCTCGCCCCCGCCGCACTCGCGCTGATCTCACTGGGATTCGACGACGCGAAGGAGCGGGCGAAGGCGTTCGGCGTCTACGGAGCCATCGCCACGGCCGGCGGCGGCGCCGGCCTGCTGTTCGGCGGCGTCCTGACGCAGTACGTCAACTGGCGCTGGGGCTTCTACATGAACCTGCCGATCGCCGCGATCGGTGTCGTCGGCGTCCTGAAACTGGTGGGGGCCGACAGTCGGCAGACCCGCCGTGGGCGTCTGGACCTGCCCGGAGCCGTTCTGGCCACCGGCGGCACCGTCGCCCTCGTCTTCGGCTTCGCCAAGGCGGAGGACGACGGCTGGGGCTCGACCGTGACCATCGGCATGTTCGTCCTGTCCGTGGTGCTGCTGGCGTCCTTCGTCCTGCTCGAGTCGAAGGTGAAGTCGCCGCTTCTGCCGCTGCGCGTCCTGACCGAGCGGAACCGGGCCGGGACCTACCTGTCCCTGGGCCTGTCCGTGATCGCCATGTTCGGCATGTTCCTCTTCTTGAGCTACTACTTCCAACTGGTCAAGGGCTACTCGCCGGTGATGAGCGGGCTGGCCTTCATCCCCATGGCGGTCCTGCAGGCGATCGGCTCCACCCAGATCGGCGCCCGCCTCTTCCACCGCGTGCGCCCCGGCGTGCTGATGAGCGCCGGATACGCGGTTTCCGGCATCGGCGTGCTGATGCTCTCGCTGCTCAATGCCGACTCGTCCTTCGCCTTCATCGCGGCCGGTGAGATGGTGGTGGGCGTCGGCATCGGCACCGCGTTCATGCCCGCCTTCGGCCTGGGCGCCCACGGCGTCGAGGCCCGCGACGCCGGCGTCGCCTCCGCCATGACCGGAGCCGCCCAGCAGATCGGCGGCTCCATCGGCACCGCGCTGCTCAACACCATCGCCGCCCGCGCGACGGCCGACCACCTGGCCTCCCGCCACAGCACCGACCCCGTGGACAAGGCGGCACTGGTGCACGGCTACGCGGTGGCCTACTGGTGGGCGGCGGGCTTCCTCGCTGCAGCCGCGCTCATCGCCTTCTTCGCGGTCAACGTGGGCAAACCCTCCGCGCAGAAGGCGGTGGCGGCCGACGACCTCGCCGCGCTCGACCTGCGCCCCACCCACTGACCTGGATCTTTCGTGATGGTCTGCCGACGGAGTCGCCAGACCATCACGCGTCGGGTGGGGGCGGGTTCCACGGCTCCGGCCGGGGTGGTGCTGCTCGTACCTCGATCAGGAGCACGGCCCCCGCCGGGGACACCGGACAAGCGAAGCACCCCGCGGCTGAGCCGCGGGGTGCTTCGCTTGCGTGTCCGGTACGGGCAATCTCAGCCGAGAGCGTCGAGCGCGACCTCCGCGACCGCGGTGAGCGAGGCGCGGTCGGGGTTGATGGCACCCAGCACCCGCAGCCCGTGGAGCGTCGCGATGAGATACCGCGCAAGGTCGCGGGGGCTGCGGCCCGCGGGCAGTTCGCCCTTCGACCGGGCCTCCACGATGACCTCGAACAGCGCGTCCTCCAGCGAGGTGGTCGTGGCACGCACATGAGCGGCGACCGTGGGGTCATGGGAGATGCGCTCCATCGCCGCGCCCACGATCAGGCAAGCCCTGCGGCTGCCGTCCTGCACGATCACGTCAACGGTGCCCAGCAGCACCTCACGGACCAGCTCCCGCGCGGGGGCCCCGGAACGCAGGATGCCGATCAGTGGCAGAGCGTGCTTCTCCCGGTAGCGGTCCATAGCCGCGAGATACAGCCCCTCCTTGCTGCCGAAGGCGGCATAGAGCGACCCCCGCCCCACTCCGGTGGCCACCACCAGGTCCTGCACGGACGTGCCTTCGTAGCCCTTGGCACGGAAGGCGTCCATTGCCGCCTCCACCGCCGCTTCGGTGTCGAACTCTCTGATCCTGGCCATGCCGACCACGGTATCCGAATCGGGAATGGTCAGTCAATTAACACTGGGAGCCGCGCGTACCCCCCGAACAGTCGATGTGTCGTCCACTCGGCACTGACGTAAATCTATTTGGACTTTTCATTCCAGATCGCTGCGTCGTCGCCGGTGGTGGCTGCGGCGGGCGGCGGCTTGATGGCATCTGCGCCAGTTTGACCAGTGCAGCAGCCTGCGCGGGCAGGTGCTGAGTGGGTTCAGTAGGACGCCGATCAGGCGGCGAATCACCGGGATGGTCAGGTCGATCGGGTCGGTGCTGCGAGCGGGCCAGTTCGGTTGTGCAGTCCTGGTCGGCGTCGCGTCGGCCGCGAGGGCCGCGAGGAAGGCCAGGGCGAGCATGGCCAGAGTGATGTGCCGGTGCCAGGCGGTCCAGTGGCGGACCTGGTAGTGGTCGAGGCCGACCTGGCCTTTCGCAGCCTGGAAGCACTCCTCAATGCACCACCTGGTCCCGGCCACTTTGACCAGCCCTGACAGCGGGACCTGAGGCGTCGATCCCGGCGTCCAGTGCTGCCGCGATCATCTGCCCGGCCAGCGTGGGCTTGGTTGCGAACTGCGTCTGGTCGGGCAACCCGGCACGGGTGCGGCGCTGCGCGTCCTGGCACCAGGCGGTGTCGGGCAAGTAGAGCCGACGGTCGATCAACGCCCGTCCCCTGCTTGAGGCGTAGGAGACGAAGACGCCGCCTGGCTGTTCTCGATCCGGCCGGCGGTACCGGTGTACTGCCGCTGCACGCCCGCCGAGGCGGTGCCCTTCTTCAGGAAGCCGGTCTCGTCGACGATCAGCACGCCGTCATCGGCGCCGAGGTGCTCGAAGACGTGGGCGCGGATATCGTCACGGACTGCGTTGGCGTCCCGGCGGGCGCTTCGCAGCAGTCGCTGCATCGGCCCAGGCCGGGCGTGGCCAGCCTGTTCGGCCAGCTGCCAGCAGTTCTTCCGCTCGATGCCGGACAGCAGTCCGAGCAAGAAGGCGCGGGCCGTGGCACGCGGCTCCACCCGCCTGAACCGGCCCGCGATCCGGGCCATGGCGTGTTCGAACATCGCCCGCCAGTGGGCAGCATCTATGCCGTGGCTCAGGGACACCGCAGAATCCTCAGGAGTCGACACAACCCTTGATGATCACGCGATAGCCGTTCCAGCTCCCACGCGGGTCCGACGCAAGATCCCACAGTCGGACCGAGGTGCTGTGTGTTCAGCACGTACCACTGCCTGACGGATGCGCCACGCAGGTAGAGGCACGCTCCTCTACCGACGGGACGTGCGTACCGCTTGAGCGCGGTGCCGTTGGGCATGGTGAGCTCCGCCTCTTCGATGACGAGGACTTCGTCGACGGTTATGTGACAGCGATGCAGCCGGTCCAAGCGATCGCGAGAGCCGCCGCCAAGCATGAGGATCTGATCGCCTCGGACGGCCATACCCGCAGGGCGGGTCACAGGATTCTTCCGCAGGTGAAAGTACCCATTGGCGTGTACTTCGAGGAGAGGGAACGTGGGGTAACAGCTGGCCCACGCGAGCGTGTCGACGGCGTTGAAAGCGTAGACGGTGTCGATGTGTTCAACGCCCTGTGGCGGCCGGTAGCTCCACTGTCGGTTACCGCCGCTGTCCCAGCGGACGAGACCCGCGGCGCTGATCGGGTCGACGTGGACCCCTTCGTCGAAGTAGGCGCTCCACAGGTTGTTCTGCCGGTCCGCCATCATGAACTCGATCGCGTGCCCCATGGCGAAGCTGCGTCGCCGCCACCCGTCGCGGCCGAAAATCCGGGCGTTCCGCTCTCCTACCGCACCATGGCTCTGCACGATAAACCGGCCGTTGGGCAAGGCGTCCAGGTGATGGGGCAGGAGCGTCATGTCCTGCAGGACACGTTCCCGTATGTCTCCCGCGTCGCTGATCACGACAAGCGCGTCGTACGGATACTTCCGGGGCCGGGGCCAAGGTTTTCCATGCGGGTCCGGTACGAGCTCCGCTTCGGGGCAGAGCAACCAAAGGGCTCTGCCCCATGCGTCTACTGTGGTGGCCAGGACCGTCCGGGGGTCGTACTGCCGAGGCAACAGTGCATAGGGATGCAGTGCCACCTTCCTCAAAAAATCACCTCACGGGCGAAGGTACGGAGCTGTCTCATCATCCCAGACGGCCCGACCGCAGCCGCTACCGGCGACGACTCAGCGACCGCTCAAGCAGATAGATCACGAAGTCGCACTGGAGTACTAGCCCAGGACCGGGTAGTCGCCGGCGGCGAGGTCCTCCATGAGGCTCGGGTGGATGGGCTCCCAGCCGAACTGCTTCCGGGTCAGCGCACCCGAGGACGGCATGTCGAGCGCGAACAAGCGGCCAATGGGGCCGAAGCTGTCAGGGGATGCCGACTCGACCGGGACCGCGAGCACGCCGCCGACCGCCTCGGCCAGGGATCGCATGGTGTCGCCCTCGTCGGCCACCGCGTGCAGGACGGTGCCGGGCGCAGCGTCCTCGAGCGCGATGCGGAACAGCTTGGCGGCGTCGAGCCGGTTGACCGCCGGCCAGCGCTGTGTGCCGTCGCCGACGTATGCCGACACGCCGGTCTTCTGCGCGGCGGCGATGAGTACCGAGCAGAAGCCGTATTGCGACGCGCGCTGATGCACGGAGCGCGGCAGCCGTACGACGGAGGAGCGGACGCCCTGGTCGGCCAGGGTCAGCACCATCTGTGAATTGAGGCCACGGCCGCCGACGGGTCCGTCGGTGGTGTCGGGGTCCTCCTCGGTGGAGATGTGGCCCGGCATCATCGGCGTGAGGCCGGCATGCACGAACGGCTTGCCGCTGCCTGCGAGGGCGGCCGCGAAGGTTTGCAGGGCCCGTGTCTCCGCGTCGATGCACGGCCCCAAGTTGCTCCAGTCGTTCCCGAAGGCCAGGTTGATGACGCCCTCTGTCCGGGCGACGCCGGCGCGAAGGCTGTCCAGATCGCTGAGGTCGCCGCGAAGCGGTGTCCCGCCGGCAGCGGAGACGGCCGCGGCCGCGGCATCGGAACGGACGAGGCCGAGGACCTCGTGACCGGCAGCGATGAGTTCGGGAACGACAACCGAGCCGATGCTGCCGTTGGCACCTGTGACGAACACGCGCATGGAAGGCTCCAGATGACTGCTGCGACGCCGCGTCGGTGAATGAACCGTCGGCCGGGCCGCTCGGGCGGGCCGACGCTCGCCACGGTGATTCCCCCACTGAGGCGACCGCGTCCTATAAGTCCGGCAAGTTATTTTAACAGTGGATACGTATTGTTATGTGGCGTTGCCCATTGTGCCCCCGCCGCTCTGCTGAGCGGCGGAAGCAGGCCCTGACAGCGTCCCGATACGGTGCTGGGCACCGGAAGCGGCCTGTCAGGACACCGGGCAGCTGACGCTCGTGGATGACGTGGCCGGCCTCGCGTACTGCGGCGCGGCGATGGCTGTCCGCGGCCTCACCGCATGAGGATGACCGTCTTTCCGCCGACCTTCCGGGCCGGGTTGAAGGCAGCGACGGCGTCGTCGAGGTTCGCGACCTGACCGATATGCGTCCGCAGACGGCCCTCCCGTACCCGCCGGGCGATCTCACCCAGCTGGCCGCGGTCGGAGACGACCACGAAGTCCACCGTCAGGCCGTCGGCCGGCCGCACCTCCGGCGGGCCGGTGACGGTCACGAATGTTCCTCCACCTCGCACCAGCCGGGCCGAGCGAGCTCCGATGTCGCCGCCGAACACGTCGAAGACGAAGTCGACTCCGCCGACGTCTTCCAGCGTGTCGCTGTCCAGGTCCACGAACTCGTGCACGCCGAAGTCGAGTGCGCTCTGGCGGTGGGCGGCACGTCCGGTGCCGATCACGTACGCACCGGCCTCTCGCGCGAGCTGGGCCGCCATCGATCCGACCGCTCCCGCGGCGCCGTGCACGAGCACGCTCTGCCCCACCGCGAGGTGCCCGTGCTCGAACAGTCCCTGCCAGGCCGTCAGGCCCGTCATCGCGACGCTCGCGCCGACCGTGAAGTCGATGTCCCCGGGCAGCGGCGCGAGGTTGCGCGCCTCGACGACGACGTACTCCGCCAGGGTGCCGTCACGGGTCCAGTCCGTGAGGCCGAACACGCGCTGCCCGACCGACAGCCCTGCCGTTCCGTAGCCGAGAGAGCTGACCACGCCTGCCACCTCGTGTCCGGGGATCGACGGCGTGCGATCCCGGCCGAGGCGATCGACCCAGGTCGAGGGCCACTCCAGCTCGTCCCCGGTGAATCCCGACGCATGCACTTCGACGACGACGTCGCCGTAGTTCGCGCCGTCAAGGCCGGCGAGGCGCGCCGTATCCGGCCCGGGCCGTTCCGTCAGCGTCATCCCCGCGGTTCCGGCGGCGGGGTCCGTGACCACGATCGCTTTCATCTGTGGTTCCTCCTTCTCCACAAGCTCTGTTCGCCCCCGCCCCCGCCCCCGCCCGCCGCAGGCAGTGGTGGGGAGGCCGCTCGCCTCGCCGGTCCCCTGCGGTCTCGCCGCTCGCGCCCTGTGCGCACTGCGGCCCGGCACCGGGATCGGCCGGTGCCTGGGCGCGTCAGGCCGGAATGAGCACGACCTTCCTGCCTCCGGCCCGTCCGGCAACCACCCGGGTGAACGCGGCCGGTCCCTCGCTGAGCGGCAGGGGTTCCGGTGCGAGTTCCAGGGTTCCCGCCGCGACTTGCTCGGCCAGCTGCGCGAGCTGCGCGCCGTTGGGCTCGATGTAGAGGTCCCAACTCGTGATGCCTCGTTCCTCCGGCGGCGCGTCGGAGGTCAGGGAGCACAGCCGGCCGCCGTCACGCACCAGGGGCAGGGCCTGGACCGCCGTGCCGGCGGCGATGACGAGGGCGGCGTCGAACCCGCCGCGTACCTCGGTCGACCAGTGCGGGTCGTGGTAGTCGACGACGTCCTTCGCTCCCAGCCCGAGCAGGCGCTCCGCGGCGGCGGGAGACGCGGTCGCGGTCACCTCGATGCCCCGGACCGCGGCGAGTTGGACGGCCAGGGCGCCGGTGCCCCCGCCCCCGTTGGTGATCAGGAGCCGCTGTCCTCGGCCGAGGTCGAGCTTCTCCAGAGCCTGCAGCGCGGTGAGCCCGTTGACCGGCAGCGCCGCGGCGTGTGCGGCGTCCAGGGCCGGTGGGCAGGCCGCCGCGTGATCCGCGTTGACCAGGACCCGCTCGGCCCAGAAGCCGCTCCCCCCGGGCAGCGGGGCTTCATGCGCGAGCACCCGGTCGCCCACCGCGAACCGGCTGACACCCGCGCCGACGGCCAGCACCTTGCCTGCGCCCTCCACTCCCAGCGCGGCCGGGAGGCGTAGCCCCACGTCCCAGCGGGCGTCGATTTCCAGTTCGTCCCACGGTCCGACCCCGGCGGCCTCGACCGCGACCAGGATCTGGCCCGGCTCGGGGGATGACGGTTCGGGCAGTTCCAGCAGGGCGACTTCCGTCTCCGCCCCGGACACACCGCACGCCTTCATAGTGGATCGTCGTCCTTTCAGTCGGTCCGGTCGACCAGGGGTGGCGGCCGGAAACCCAAATCCGGCGGCGGTGTCGAAGGGGGACATTCCGCACGCCTTCACAGTAGATCTTCGTCTTCGTGCTCGGTTCGACCGACCTGTTCCAGATCCGTGGCTGCCCGAGGCCGGCCCGACGCTCGTCGGCGCCTGCCAAGGCCGGCCCCATGCCAAGTCGTTCGACGGCCCCGCGGGGGGCGACGGCCGGTCAGACGAACGTGAACAGCTGGTCGGTTTCGAAGCGGGAGATGGGGCTGTGGTAGACCTTCGCGGGGTCGGGGTAGCCGAGGGCCAGCAGCACGGTCGTGGTGTGTCCGGTCTCGCGGATCTTGAACGCCTTGTCGACGCTGGTGGGGTCGAATCCTTCGAGGGGCATGGCTTCGACGCCGAGCTCAGCGGCCGCCATCATGGTCAGACCCATCGCGAGGTAGGTCTGCTTCTCCATCCAGTGGTTCAGGTCCTTGTAGCCGTAGTTGCGCAGGTTGAGGAAGTCGCGGGTCATGGATTCCCACCGCGCCTGCTTCGCCGGGTCGGGGAACCGGCCGTCGGACCGCTCCTTGTCGAACACGGCCTGGAGGTGGCCTTCGGGAAGGTCCGCCCTGGTGGTGAGGATGATGGTGTGCGAGGCGTTCAGGATCTTCTCGCTGTTGTCCTGGAACCGTTCGCCGAGGTTGGCCGCCAGCCGCTCCTTGCCTTCGGTCGTGGCGAGGACGTAGAAGTGGTTGGGCTGCACGTTCGTCGAGGACGGCGTCGAACGCAGGAAGCCGAGCAGTTCCTGGAGCGTCGCGTCGGGGATCGTCTTGCTGGGGTCGAAGTACCTGGTGAGGTGCTTGTTCATGAGCTTGCCGAGGTCCATGTCATCCTGCCTTCATGTTGTGTGATCACGAGACGAAGAGTCCGTGATTCGTGCTGATCGGGTCAGTTCCTGCCGCGGGTGAGCAGTTCGCCGACGCGGGCGAAGTCCATGCCTGTCGTCGCCGAGGCGAGGTCGCCCGCGAGAAGGGCCTTCGCGGCTTCCTCGACCGCCCCCATCGCGTGGGCGTAGAGCATCGGACCCAAGCTGATGCGCTTGACCCCGGCCCGCTGCAGTTCGGCGACGGTGAGCACCTTGTCCGACGGAGACACCAGGACGTTGACCGGAGTCGGGGCGACCGCGGTGACGATCGCGACGAGCGCGTCGAGGTCGGGTGGGAACGGCGCGTAGACCACATCTGCGCCCACCTCGGCGAAGGCCGTCAGACGCCGGATGGTGTCGTCGAGATCGGGGCGCCCCTGGATGAAGTTGTCGGTGCGGCCGGTGACGACGATGCGTCCCTTCGACGCGGCGACAGCGCTGCGCACCCGACGGACCGCTTCGTCGAAGTCACGGATCGGCATGGCGGGATCGCCCGAGGTGTCCTCCACACCGATGCCGGCCAGGCCGGACTCCACGGCGGCCTCGACGGTCATGGCGACGTCTTGAGGCGTGTCGCCGTATCCGTCCTCGAAGTCTCCGTTGACGGGCAGTCCTGTGAGACTGCCGAGCAGCCGCGCATGCTCAAGGTGCTCCTCGCGGGTGACCTCGTGCCGCCCGTCGAGGCGGCCGAGCGTGGCGGCGATCGCCGCGGACGAGGTCGCGACCGCCTCGAACCCGGCATCGGCCAGCATCAGCGCCGAGAGGCCGTCCCAGGCGTTGGGCATGACGAGGCCACCGTCGCGGGTGTGCAGCGCCATGAACTTCTCGTAGAGTTCGGAGCCCGGCATGTCGAGCCTTCCTGAATGATCGTTGACTCAGTGGGGGTGCCGGCGGCCGCACGGCGCTTTCTGACGCCGCGTCGGCCTCGACAGGCGAGATGAAGCGAGCCGCGCACGACTTCCGCGCAGGGTCGGCGGCTCCGGGCGCGGGTTCACTGGCGCACGGTCGTACCGGCCGAGTCGGCGGCGGGGATGTCGAGGTCGGTGCGGTTGACGTTGTTGATGAAGTTGGTGAGCAGGAACTGCACCGCCACCGCGACGACGGCCAGGATCTGGGCGTCGGTGTATCCGGCGCCCCGCACCTCCGCGAGGTCGGTGTCGCTGACCTGTCCACGGCTCTCGACCACCTGCTGGGCGAAGCGGGCGGCCGCGGCACGCCGGGGATCGACCGAGCTCCCGACCCTGCCGAGCTCGATGTCGTCGCGGGACATGCCGCCGAATTCGGTGGCGACGTAGGTGTGCATCGCAAGGCAGTAGCCGCAGTCGTTGGCCTGCGAAACGGCCAGGGCGATGCTGTGCCGCGTCCTCGCGTCGAGCACCCGGCTCAAAGTGCCCTGCAGAGTCGTGACGACCTCGAGAACCGCCGGGTTCGACGAGAGGGTCTTGAACATGTTCGGGACGAAGCCCAGCTGCGCACCAATGGTGCCGAGTATCTGCTGCGCACCGGCAGGCACATCCTCTGGAGCGGGAACGTTCAGTCGTGACACGGTGAATCGACCTCCGATCGGGGTGTGAACAGTCGTCGAGCCCAAGCCGGACTCGCTGTGCTTCGGAGCTTCACCGCAGGCTCTTCCTGCGCCCGCCACGACCTCGACGGTCGCGTCGCTTGCGCCCGGTGGCCTCCGTTGAGGGCGGTGACTCCTCCGGTGCCGGGTTCCGGATCTCTCCACCACCTCGAGCACCTCACAGAAAGGACTATACAGACCAGAATCTGGTGCGCAACCCCTCCCCTGGAAGGGGAGCGTCCGTCAGGTCGTCTCCGCGCGGGTCGAGCTAGGGCTCGGCTCTTAAATGTGCAGGTCAAAGCCGCAGATGAAGCGTTGTGGCGAGCGACTTCGCCGGTCGGATCGCGAGAGATCGGACGACCCGGCACCAGCCCGGCACGGCCCGTTCCGATTTCTTTAGTGGACTATTTAGTCCATCTATGGGTAAGACTCAGTGGGAACGACGACAAGGCCTGCCGGCCCCGCATGCCTCCGGCGCCCGCCTCCGTCCCCAAGGAGGTACGACCCCGGGCGCCGGGGTGCCGCAGCGGGCGGACACGGACCTGGGCGATGCCGGCCAGGTCCGGCCCTTGCCCACAGGCCGCGACGCCATCGCCACCCGCGTGAAGAATCACAGCGGCGTCATCTCCAACCGGTCGGCCTTTATGGTCGTATTGGTGTCACAACCGATCCACCTGGAGAACGAGGGCGCCCCGCCTGCCACGCACCGAACGGCCGAGCGGTACGAGCGAGTAACGTGCCTGAGGGAGACACCGTGTCCGCAACCAGCGATGTCCGCCGCACGCCCCGCGGCCTGGAGACCCGCTCGCGCATCGTCGATTCGGCAGCCAAGCTGTTCTACGTGAGGGGCGTCACCGCCACCACGCTCGATGACGTCCGGCTGGCGAGCGGAACGAGCAAGTCGCAGCTGTACAACCACTTCGAGGACAAACGCGCGCTGATCCACGCCGTGATCGACGTGCAGTCGAGGTTCGTCCTCGCCCGCGAGGAGCAGCACCTGCGCGGCGTGCGGACCCTCGCTGGTCTGCGCCGCTGGCGTGACGCCCTGGTCCAGGCCAACTCGTTGCAGGACGGCTCGTACGGGTGCGCGCTGGGTGCGATGTCGATCGAGCTGTCCGACAACGACGAGCAGTCCCGGCAAGCGCTCAACGCGTCGTTCGACGCCTGGCAGCGGATGCTCGTCGAGACGCTGACCCGGCTCCGCGCCCTCGGCGTACTCTCCGAGAACGCCGACCCACAGCGCCTGGGCACCGGCCTGCTCGCGGCCCTGCAGGGAGGTTACGTGCTTGCACAGAACGCTCACAGCTCCGAGCCGATGGCCGTCGCGCTGGACATGGCGCTGGACCACATCGCGTCCTTCGCCCGCACCTGAACCCACTGCGCGGTTCGAGGCGTGCGCCTGTCTCCGCCGCCACACGTGTCGAGCGGGCTGTCCCGGCACCGCCTCGCCCGGCGCACGGACACATCGAGTCCCATGCGAGTCACCTCTCACAAAAAAGGACCTTGAGGTCCCTTTTTGATCCTGCTAGCGTACGCAGCGGTAATCTGGCCCATGTGGCGGAACAGACGCGCGACAGAAACGACTCCCGGCTGACCGAGCGCGGGCGGGCAACCCGGGAGCGCATTCTGAGGGCTGCCGCCGACATGATGTACGTCAGGGGCGTGTCTGCCACGACCCTCGACGAGGTCAGGGCAGCCAGCGGAACGAGCAAATCCCAGCTCTACCGCCACTACCCCGACAAGGATGCTCTGGTGCGGGACGTCGTCGCATTGCAGGCCACCGAACTGCTCAAACGCCAGCACCAGCTACTCCAGCGGCTCAACTCCCTCCGCGGACTGGAGCGCTGGCGGGACGTGCTGATCGAACACAACGCGCTCCGGAACGGGGCGTACGGCTGCCCGCTCGGATCCCTCGCCAGCGAGCTGGCCGACCAGGACGAAGAGGCACGCGAGGCGCTCGCCCGGCACTTCGGCACCTGGGAGGGACTGCTCAAGGCCGGGCTCGAGCGAATGAAGGACTCGGGAGTCCTCAGGGCCGACGCAGACCCCGAAGAGCTGGCCACCGGCCTGATGGCCGCCCTGCAGGGGGGCTACCTCCTCGCCCAGACGGTCCAGGACGTCAAGCCCATGCGGATCGCCCTGGACATGGCGATCGGCCACGTCAAGGCCTACGCCGCGCCCGCCCAGGGCGCTTCGCCGGCGGAGGACCCTTCAGGACGCTGAGCCGTCCACGGCAGGAGCGGCACCGAGAAGTTCCGGCGCCGCACCACGGACGGTCGTGTCGCCGTCTTTGGTGCCGGCACCTCCGCCGCGTCCCGGCGGCCACGGGGTGTCCGGACGGGGTTCGGCGACAGGAGGGACGTCCGCCCGCACAGTCCGACGCAGTCCGTTCCGCGCCCGTGCACAGCCCAGCCTTCGGTCAAAAGCGGAGTACCACTCGACAACAGAGGACTATTTAGTCCCGAAAAGCGGTCGACTTGCGGTACGTTTGGAGAGGGTGGCCTCCTGCGGCCATGCACGTCGAATCGCTGCGTGAGCGGAGCGACTGCTCCGTGAACCCGGTCGGCGGGAGCTGCCTGCGGCAGAGCCGACGGGACGTTCTGGACCTGAGCAGATTCCAGGAAACCGGCTGCCGTCACCGCGGCCGCCGTGCGGGCACCGCGTTCGTGCGGCGACGAGGAAAACACCACCTTGGCCCCGGCCGGCCGGGGTACTCGACGAACGAGGAGTTGACCACCATGGACGGACAGGAGCTGCAGGAGATCGCGGGCGCCAGCACCGCTGACCTGCCCGGCGCCGACCTGGAGCACCGCATCGGCCCCGACTGGGACCTCTACAAGGTCGGCGGCAAGGTATTCATGCTGATGACCGAGATGCCGGGGCATCCTGTCGTGATCCTGAAGGCCGACCCGGACGACGCCGCGGCCCTGCGGGAGCGGCACAAGGACATCACCCCCGGCTATCACATGAACAAGAGGCACTGGATCACGGTGGAGGGCGGGGGCACCGTGGACGAGGAGCTGGTGAGGGAGCTCGTGACCGACTCCTACCGTCTCGTGGTCCGCGGCCTTCCCAGCTCCGAGCAACCCGTGGATCCGCAGGCCTTCGGCCGCCGGGCCTGACCGTCGTCATGCCCGTCGAGTCTCCTGATGCCCGCGGTCCCGCCGACCCGGCGCGGCTGCGACAGGCCATCGAAAGTGATGTGATCCGAGCCGAGGGGGGTGTGCGCCGCGCGCTCGCCGCCGCCGTACGCGAGGCTGTCCGCAGCGGCCGCCTGACGCCCGGGACGCGACTGCCCTCCTCCCGTCGGCTCGCCGACGACCTCGGGCTTGCCCGCAACACCGTGGCCAACGCCTATGGCGACCTCGTCGCGGAGGGATGGCTCACCGCCCGCGGAGGCTCGGGCACACTCGTGACAGATTCGATGATCACTCGGCCGGCCCCGGGCCGATCAGCTGCCGAACCGTCCGGTGACACGTGCTACGACCTGATCCCGGGCAGCCCCGACCTCACCGCGTTTCCTCGTGCAGCCTGGCTGAAGGCCACACGCCGGGCCCTGGCCGCGGCTCCCGACGCCGCGTTCGGCTACGGCGACCCCCGCGGCCGGCCGGAGCTACGGGCCGCACTCGCCGATCATCTGGCAGGAGCCCGGGGCGTGTACACGAGTCCGGAACACATACTGATCTGCGCTGGTGTCTCGCACGGTCTGCGGATCCTGAGCGAGGTCCTGGCCGGCCGGCGGGCCCGGAGTGTCGCCGTCGAGTCCTACGGGCCGGACAGGCACCGTGGCCTGCTGGCAGCCGTGGGGCTGGAGACCCTCCCGCTTTCCTTCGACCCGCACGGAACCGACCCGGTCCCGCCTCAGGGCACCGATGCGGTCCTGCTCACGCCGGCTCACCAGTTCCCTCTGGGCACGACACTGCAGCGCGATCGCCGGACCGCTGTCGTGGACTGGGCCAGACGGACAGGCGGCCTGGTCCTGGACGATGACTACGACGGTGAGTTCCAGTTCGACCACCGGTCCGTCGGAGCGCTCCAGGCACTCGCTCCGGACTCCGTGGTCTATCTGGGTACCGCCAGCAAAACCCTTGTGCCCGGCCTGCGCCTGGCCTGGATGGCGCTGCCGCCCGCGCTGGCCGAGGAAGCCGTGGCGGCAAAGGGACAGATCGACACGTGCGAGGTGCTGAGCCAGCTGACGATGGCGGAGTTCATCACCTCCGGCGCCTACGGCCGTCACGTACGTGCTGCGCGTCGGCGCTACCGCGATCGGCGCGAATCTCTCGTCGCCGCCCTGGCCCAGCACGCTCCCCATGTGCACGTCACAGGAACAGCAGCCGGCCTGCACACGGTTCTCGGTCTGCCGCCCGGGTCCGAAGAGCAGGTCGTTCAATCGGCGACCCGGCACGGGCTCAAAGTGGCCGGCCTGTCTCGATACCGCCACGCGCAGTCCCCGCACGTCATGGGCGACGCCCTCGTCGTCGGCTACGGAACACCCTCCGACGCCGCGTGGCCTCAGGCACTCTCCGCGCTCATGGGGATCCTTTCCTGACGCGTGGAGGCGGCCGCCTTGCCCGGCGTCGAATGCCGTCAGGGCGACGGCAGAGTCCGCCGTGAGCACTCACTGGGCCGACCGGCCGTGTCGGTGTGCGGATCGCGTGCCGCGATGACGGTGAACAGGGTGGCGACGAGGGCGAAAGCGCCGTAGCCGAGCGCGATCTTCGGCAGCGAGAAGGTGTGGGACAGCTGGCCGGAGATCAGGCTGGGAATGGTCGCGCCGCTGTAGCTGAGGAGATACACCACGGCGAAGATCGGTGCCCGGTCCGTCAGGCTGCTGGCGTACAGCAGGCCGCGGGTGGTGCCGCTGATGGCAACGCCCTGACCGGCCCCGGCGACGACAGTTGCGGCGATGAACAAGGGAAGTGCACCGGTGGCGATCGCCGTGATGATGCCGGTCCAGCCGACCGCGAAGGCCGCCATGCCGATGCGTTGGGCTCCCGCCGGGGCGAATCGGCCGCTGAGGGGCGCACCCAGAGCACTGGGGGCCATGTAGGCGGCGAACACCAGGCCCAGGACGAGTGGACTGTGCGTGCGGAGCTGGTCTTCGACCAGCGCGGGCACGAAGGCTTGGTAGAACGCGCCGGTGGCCCAGGTGGACAAGAGGACTGCCGCCGTGACGGCGAGCAGATGCCTGACCCGGACCGGTACGCGGACAGTGGGCTTCAACGATCGCCACGCGCCGGGGACGGTGGCTACGGTGTCCGGGCTGACGGCGATGAGCACCATGGACAGCAGGAGCAGGCCGACGGAGACGAGGTAGACGAGGTCGCGGGGCCAGGGGCCGAACTGGACCAGGGCACCGGAGGCGACGGCGCCCAGGGCAAGGCCGAGCATGACTGTCTGGCTGGACGCGACGGAGGCCAGCCAGGCCGGTCTTGCGGGTGCGGTGTCGACGACGTACGCAGTGAGGCTGCTGCTGGCCAACCCGGCACCCAGGCCCATCAGGATCCGGCCGGCGATCAGGACGCCTATGTGGTGCACGTTCAACAGCACCAGGCAGCCCAGCACGAGCAGTCCGAGGCTGGCGAGGGCCGCGGGCCGACGGCCCACATGGTTGGACAGCCGTCCCAGTACCAGCAGCGTGCTGATGGTCGCGGCGGAGTAGGCGACGACCGTCATCGAGATGCCCGCGTTGGTGAACCCGTCCTGGGCCCGGTAGACGTTGAACAGGGGGATCGTCGAGCCCACCGCGGCAAACGCGGCCGCCAGGGAGAGCACCGCGGACGGGAACGCCAGCCCGAACGTTCTGCCCTGACGATCCCGACCGGGGACTGGGGCCACATCGTGCATCGAGCAGTGTCCTTCTCTCGTTCTGAATCAGGCAGCGCACCGGCTTCTGTCGTGGGCGGTGACAGTCGGCCCTGCGACTGCCGGCTCCTGGGAGCGCCCTCTCCGCATCACGGCTGCGGTGTGCCCCGTAGGTTCGCCTGGCCCTTCGATCATGCATGAACGGGACCGTTTAGTCCAGACTCGGGCGCGCATCCCGCCCTCGGCGAACACACCTCCAGCCCTGCGCTCGCCAGCACTTCCACGTCGGGTTCCGATCAGTGCCGCGACGGGAATGGGTAGGCAGCGATCGAACGCCTTCACGCGCCGGACCCCCCGTCACCGCTCGGCAGCGCTTCCACCTTGCGATACTGGACCATGACGTCCACTTTAGAGTTAGGGTGGAGGTAGTGACTCGATCGAGGGATGGCGACGCAGTTCGCCCGCAAGGCCGGCGCCCATGCCATCGGAACCGACACGCCGCCGGCCGGCGGCCCGGGAGGGACGGCTGTGCACGAACATCGGTCAGGTCGTCACCCTCGACGACACCGTTTCCGCTTTCGACCCGGCCGAGCGGGGCAACGGCGAGATCACCGTTCGCCCATGAAGCCATCGCACATGCCCGGACACAACCAGCGAAGGACCATCCGCATGACCAGCCCAACCGAGCCGAACCGCTCGACCGCCGGCGACGTCGAGAGGGCGGAACCAGGCCTCACCGGTCAGGATCCCGCCGTCGTCGACGATGCCGGCAGCGATCCACGTGCTCTCGCGTCCGACTTCGACGTCGTCAACGACGAGCAGACCGGTGCCTACGTGGCCAAGGCCGGTGACACGGAGGTGGCAGGGCTGACCTACCAGGCCGTCGGCGAGAACCGGCTCGTACTGCTGGCCACCTCCGTGTTCCCCGAGTTCCGCAACCGTGGGATCGCGACCAGGCTGATCCGACACGTCCTGGACGACGTGCGCGCGCAAGGAAAAACGGTCACCATCACGTGCCCGATCGTGCGCACCTTCATCGAGCGCAACCCGGCGTACGCCGACCTCATCGACCCCGAGCACCCGGGAGCGAGGAGGGCCACGCCGGTCATGGACCAGGCCTTCAGGCTTCCCCGGGGAGAAGGTGAAGCAGCGACGACGGGCGTCGAGGCCGAGGCAGCTGCCCTGGACGAGAACAACGCCACGCTCATCGCCGCAATGGACCAGGCAGGTCCCGACCAGGTGGGGTCGAGCTGGGAGCTTGATGTCATCAACGACATGGAGCGAAGCCGATGGTTCGCGGCCATCGGACCCGAGGCGATCGCGGAGCTCTCGTACCGGTTTGTCGGCGGCCGCGTCGTGTTGCTGACGACCTGGGTCGACCCCGCCTACCGCCACCACCGGGTCGCCACGGAGCTCATCGCCCGCGTGCTGGACGAGATCCGGCCGACCGGCAAGAAGATCACCGTCATCTGCCCGGTCGTGGGCGAGTTCATCGCCCGTAACCCGCACTACCGCGATCTCATCGACAAGGTCCATCCGGGTTCCGGCGCCTACCCGCAGCACAGGCGCGCAGCCGAGGCCGACGACCGGTAACGCCCCGCCGCGATCGAGAACGGCCTGACATGGCGGCCCGGCATCGTAGGTGGTTCGGCCTTCCGTCTCCGACGACTCCGACCCGCGCGAACCAAGAGGTGTCGTACCACGCACGACACCTCTTGGTCCTGGTGAGAGCGTCAGTGACGGCCACCGTGGGCGATGTGAAGTCCAAATCCGAGCATCCGCCGTAGCAGTTGCCGGCAGAAGACGACGGCGACGAAAGGATGAACGACGAGGCAGAAACGGCGAGGAGGGCCATGACCTGCATGGTTGTTGAGGGACGCATCCCAATCCAGTCCTCATGGTTTGCATGTTCGCTATTGATCGCAACGTAGCCGTCCCGGACGTCGCCGCTCACGTCGGCGAACGTGATCAGGTCACCCAGTCCCGCTTCGCCTGTTCCGTTGGTGATACGGCCCCACACGGCCCGTTGGGCTGTGCGGGTGTTCAGCCACGCGTCCACCGGGCCGTTGTCGTAGACGACCAGGTAGTCGGTCTTCCCGTCACCGTTGTAGTCGGCGAAGCGCACCTTGGCGGCCGACTGGCCCACGCCCGGCGCGACCTGCCCCAGTGCCGTCCCAGTTGGAGGATGCGGCAAGGGCCGACCGCGGCAGGGCGGCAAGTGGCAGGAGGACGACGACCGCGATGGTGAGAGCGATCGCCCGGAAGAGTCGCGTGCCTCATGCTCAGGACTTCGACGGGCCCTGGACCATGCGCCCGAGCACAACATGCGGGGAGCACGTTTGGAGCCGTGGACGCCGATCGCGGCAAGGGCCGGCCGTCAGATGACGGGTGTCCAGGTGGCACGGGCGCAGCCACGCACTCCCCCGGTCTGCAGACGGCCCGGTCTCGCACTCGGTTGTGTCCAAAGGCGCTACCAGGCCAGGCCGGTAGACTCCGACGCCATGATGGCGGCCACTTCCGTATCGCCCGTCCCGGTCGCCCCGGCCGGTCCGACCCGCAGGGCCAAGAGGTTCGTCGCGTCGGAAGGCATCCGTGTCGCCCGGCAGGACGTCGAGCGTCACCGCGACGCGCTGGTGTCCTGGGCGCTTGGTCAGCGACCCGTGGCGCGGCGCTGGGCGGGGCGTGAGGTGCGGCGTGGGCGGCGGGCCGGGCGCGCCTGACCCTCGGCGGGCTGGGCGGTGGGTGAGGAGAAGCCACCGGGGATGCCTGGCCGCGCCGGCAGCGGTACCTGGGCCACCGGCTCCCGTCCGTCCTGCCGCTGGTTCACCCGTGGGGACCGGGCGGCTCGGGCGAGGACGCGGGCGTGGGGGATCAGCGGAGCGCATGTCTCGCAGACCTCTGACAGCGTCCACACGCGTCCGACGACGGGATCGTGCTGCAGGACCAGCGCCACCCCGCCCGCGCAGTGGGCGGGCGTGTCCGGGTGGGCGGCGCACTGCGACGAGCCGCAGTGGCACCAGGCGTTGGCATGGACGGTGGCCACTCGCGCATGCGCGGCGGCGTGTTGAGCGGCGAACGCTCGAAGGCCGGCCAGGTCCTTGGAGCGGGGCGGCATCCGGCAGGCCGCGGTGGTGCAGGTGACCGTGGCCGTCCGGTCGGCATGTCCGGTCAAGCGGACCGTCCAGACGCGGCCGGGGACACGCTCGGCGGAAGGCTCACTGGCAGCAGTCGTCACAGATATCCGTTCCTGAAGGAATCGATGGCATGAACCAGTCCACTATGAGCTACCCACCACCGGTGCGGACACCACCCCCTACCCCGGAGTTTCCGGGCCTCTCCAGCGTCTGGGCCTGCCGTGCAGCACCACGCGGCCGACCGGGATCCGACCCCGGGGCGCTCCATGGTCCACTCCCCCGCCACTGACGCCGGGGGGCACAGCGGTGTCGGTGCCTTCACCGACGTCCTTGCCGACGACGTCTCTGCAGGAGTGGTGTTCGGAAGCGGATGATCCGGAGGCGGCGCCGCTTTCCTCTCCGCTCCGCTGCTCCGCGGGAACTTGACGCTCCCCGCGCCCACCACACACCGCAGCGCGCCCACACCCGCTCCCCCCTTGCGCACAGGAGCGGATCACAAAGATATTGCGCGAGGTCTTGACGCGCCCCGCCCCGTTGCGTAGATATGACTGCGCAGTCATGACAGCGCAGTCATACGCCGGACTGGCACTAGGATTCGACTGCCGACGATCGGGAGACACCATGACACCAGGGGCAGGGCGCGGCGCGGGGGCCGCACCGCGCAGCGTGGACGTGGCACGTCTGGCCGGCGTGTCGCAGAAGACGGTGTCCCGGGTCATGAACGACGAGCCCTACGTCTCCGCCGACGTGCGCCGTCGCGTCCTGGCGGCCGCCGACGAACTCGGCTACCGCTCGAACAACGCGGCCCGCGCCCTGGCCTCCGGCCGCACCAGGTCCATCGGCGTGGTGACGCTCGGCACCGCCCTGTACGGTCCGGCCTCGCTGCTCATGGGCGTCGAGCGTGCCGTACGGGACAACGGCTACGCCCTCCGTGTCGTCAACACCGTGGAAGGCGACACGGCGGGCATCGCCGGGGCCGTGGACTCGCTCCTCGACCAGGGCGTGGACGGCATCGTCATCTCCGAGCCCATCGAAGAGGAGGACGGTGCGGATCTCTCCGCCAAGGTCGACGTGCCGGTCCTGGTCCTCGGCGCACCTCCGCCCTTCGCCACCGCCCACGTGGTGACCGCCGGGATCGTCTCCGGCCAGATGGCACGGGCCGCCACCGAGCACCTGCTGGAGCTGGGCCACACCACCGTCCACCACCTGGCCGGCCCACAGCGCTGGTACTCGGCCCGGGACCGCCTCGACGGATGGCGCTCGGCGCTCACCGCGCACGGCCGGGCTCAGCCGCCGGTCGTCCAGGGCGACTGGTCGGCCGCCTCGGGCTACGCGGCCGGCCGGGAGCTGGCCGCCGACCCCGGCGTGACCGCGGTGTTCGCCGCCAACGACGACATGGCCATCGGCCTGATCCGCGCGCTGGCGGAAGCCGGGCGGCGGGTGCCGGAGGACGTCAGCGTGGTCGGCTTCGACGACATCCCGCTCGCCGCCTACGTGACCCCGCCGCTGACCACGGTGCGCCAGCCGTTCGACGCCATGGCGCAGGACGGGCTGAAACTCCTGGTGCACGCCATCGAGAGCCCGCAGGCCGACCCGCTGCCGATGACCGACCCACCGGTCGAACTCGTCGTCCGCTCCTCGGCGTCCGCGCCCCCGCGCCCCCGCAGGGCAGCGAGCGGCACCCGGCCCGCACGCTCCCCCCGCGCCTGACCGCACGCAGCCGCCCCGCACCTCCGCACCCGACACCGACCGTACGCACCCCCGCACCCCCGCACCCGACCGCGCACGGTCCCACCCACGAACGGAGAGCCGCCCACACCCCAGCAACCCACACCACGGCCACCCGCACCCCTCGACACCGCCACCGGCGCCCGAGCGCCGCCCCGGCGCACTCCAAGCCCGCGGCACCCGCGCCCACACCGCCACCGGCGCCGCCCCGCCTCCCCGGCAGCGTGCAGGACCGATCCCCGGGCCTCGAACAGGCCCCGCGACGGCCGCCGCCCCCTCTCGCACACCTACCGGCGTGACCCTCCTCAGCCCCCGTCCCCGGCACGCATGACGGGCGCGGGCCAGAGCCGGCGGGGAGGGCGCCTCCCCTGACAGGACCCGCCCTCCCTGCCTCGCCCGTCACGCCGCACCCATCGCCTCACCCACCCGAATCCAGCACGCCGTCGTCCGGTGTGCCGGTCTCTCACACCCTTCTGCAGGAGTTCACCATGTCCGGACCCTTCACCGGCCCCTCTCCGTCGCCTCTGACCCGTCGAGGCTTCCTCGCCGCCACCGGCGCGCTGTCCCTGGCCGCGACCCTCACCGCGTGCGGCGGCGACGGCGGCTCCACCGGCGGTTCCCCGGCCAAGCCGGTCAGCCGGGCCGACATCGACAAGGCCATGAAGACCCCCACCGAGCTGACGTTCTGGACCTGGGTCCCGAACATCGACAAGGAGGTCGCCCTCTTCGAGGAGAAGTACCCGGCCGTCAAGGTCAAGGTCGTCAACGCAGGTCAGGGCACGCCCCAGTACACCAAGCTGCGCACGGCGTTGAAGGCCGGCAGCGGTGCCCCGGACATGGTGCAGCTGGAGTTCCAGGCCATTCCGACGTTCACGGTCACCAACAGCCTGCTGGACCTGCGGCCTTACGGCGCCTCCGCGCTCAAGTCGCGCTTCGTGGACTGGACCTGGGGCCAGGTCAGCGGCAGCGGCGGCGAGGTGTGGGCGATCCCGCAGGACACCGGCCCGATGGGCATGCTGTACCGCAAGGACATCTTCGACAAGCACGGCATTCACGTCCCGACGACCTGGGACGAGTTCGCCGCCGCGGCGCGCAAGCTGCACAAGGCCGACCCGGACGTCTACCTCACCAACCTGGCGGCCAACCAGCCCGCCGCCTGGCACGGGCTGCTCTGGCAGGCGGGCGGCAAGCCGTACGTGACCTCGGGCAGGAGCGACATCACCGTCGGCGTCGACGACGCGGTCTCCAGGAAGCTCGGCGAGTACTGGGGCGCCCTCGCCAAGGGGGATGTGATCGGCGTCGAGCCGGACTTCACCGACGGCTGGTACGCCGCGCTCAACAAGGGCAAGTACGCCACCTGGCTCACCGGGGCCTGGGGCCCGGCCTTCCTCTCCGGCTCCGCCAAGGCCACCGCCGGCAAGTGGCGGGTGGCCCCGCTCCCGCAGTGGGACGCCGCCGAGCCCAGTGCAGGCAACTGGGGCGGCTCCACCACCGCGGTCATCCGTTCCACCAAGAACCCGGTCGCGGCAGCGGTGTTCGCGCAGTTCCTCAACAGCGACCCCGCCAGCGCCAGGATGTTCGCCACCGAGCAGTTCTTCTTCCCGGCCACCAAGGCGCTGCTCGCCGATCGCTCCTTCCTCGAGGAGGCGCCCGACTTCTACGGCGGCCAGAAGGTCAACCAGGTCTTCGCGGACATCAGCACCGAGGTCGACCCCTCCTTCCAGTGGCCGCCTTTCCTCGACCGGGTGGCCACGGACTGGACCGAGACCGTCGGCAAGTCCCTCGCCGACAAGTCCGACACCGTCCGCGCGCTCGGTTCCTGGCAGTCGCGCATCACGACCTTCGCCAAGAGCCAGGGCTTCACGGTCAAGGGAGGCTGACGATGGCCACCACCCCGCCTGCCCGCAGCGGTCACGGCACTGCGGGAGCCCTGTTCATCGCCCCGTTCATGGCGCTGTTCCTGCTGCTCTTCCTCGCCCCGCTCGGCTACGCCGCGTACCTGAGCCTCTTCCAGGAGCGGCTGATCGGCGGCTCGACCTTCGTCGGCCTGGACAACTACGTGACGGCCCTGGAGGACCCGCTTCTCCTCAAGGGCATCGGGCGCGTGGCGCTGTTCTTCGTCATCCAGGTCCCCGTGATGCTGCTGCTGGCCCTGGTGTTCGCGCTCGCGCTGGACAGCGGCATGCTGCGGCTCGCCCGGGTCATCCGGCTCGGCATCTTCGTGCCGTACGCCGTCCCCAGCGTGATCGCCGCCCTCATGTGGGGTTACCTGTACGGCCCGGACTTCGGCCCCTTCGCCCAGATCAGCCACGGCCTCCACCTGCCGGCCCCGCACCTCCTCAGCGACAGCTGGATGCTCGGCAGCCTCGCGAACATCGTGACCTGGGAGTTCGTCGGCTACAACATGATCATCCTGTACGCGGCCCTGCGCACCGTCCCCGCCGGGCTCTACGAGGCCGCTGCCATGGACGGCGCCGGGGCCTGGCGGATCGCCTGGTCCATCAAACTCCCCGCGCTCCGCCCGGCGTTGACCCTCACCCTGTTGTTCTCGGTGATCGGCAGCTTCCAGCTGTTCAACGAGCCGAACCTGCTGATGAAGGTCGCACCGGACGTCATCGACAGCTCCTACACCGCCAACCTGTACGCCTACTCCGTCGCCTTCATCAGCCAGCAGACCAACTACGCGGCCACGGTGTCCTTCATCCTCGGGCTGGTCATCGTGATCGTGTCGTACGCCTTCCTGCTCACGGCGAACCGCAGGAGGACCTCGTGAGCACCGTGACCCCCGCGGCCACCACCCCCGCGAAGTCGAGGCGGCCGCCCGCCGCGGCCGGGCTGCGACGCCGCCCGTCGGTCCACCGGCGCAGCACCCCGCTCACGATCGCGATGCTGGCCGTCCTGGCGTACTTCCTGCTGCCGCTGTGCTGGCTGTTCATCGCCTCCACCAAGAGCACCCAGGACCTCTTCAACAGCTTCGGCCTGTGGTTCTCCGACGCCCCGCAGCTGCTGTCGAACGTCAAGGCCACCTTCGGCCAGGACGACGGTGTCTTCGGCCGCTGGCTGCTCAACACCGTCCTGTACGCGGGGGTGAGCGCGGTCGGCGCCGCGCTGCTCGCGGCCGCGGCCGGCTACGGCTTCGCCAAGTACCGCTTCCGCGGCCACGGCGCCGCCTTCAACCTCGTCCTCGGCGCCATCATGATCCCGACCACCGCGCTGGCCATCCCCACCTACCTGCTGTTCGCCAAGGCCGGCCTGGTCAACACGCCCTGGGCCGTCATCCTGCCCTCCCTCATCAGCCCGTTCGGCCTCTACCTCATGCGGATCTACGCCGAGGACGCCGTCCCCGACAGCCTGGTCGAGGCCGCCCGCATGGACGGCGCCGGAGAGGCCCGGATCTTCTGCACCATCGCGCTGCGGCTGCTGGCACCCGGCCTGGTGACCGTCGTGCTGTTCACGCTCGTCGCCACCTGGAACAACTACTTCCTGCCGCTGATCATGCTCAACGACCCGAACCTGTACCCCATCACGGTCGGGCTCTCCTCGTGGGCCGCCCAGGCCCAGAACGGCGGCGCCGGAGCCAGCAGCGACATGCTCGCCCTCGTCGTGACCGGCTCCCTGATCTCGATCGTTCCGCTCGTCGCGGCCTTCCTCCTGCTCCAGCGGTACTGGCAGAGCGGGTTGGCCACCGGCGGCGTCAAGCAGTAACTCCCCCTACCCTACGGAGGTTTGTCCATGGCGGATCTGCCCGCTCGCGTGCTGTTCGGCGCTGCCTACTACCACGAGTACCAGCCCACGTACGGCCCGGACGTACGGCCCGACGAGCAGCTGAAGACCGACCTCGACCTGATGGCCGATGCCCGCTTCACCGTGATCCGGGTCGGCGAGTCGGTCTGGTCGACCTGGGAGCCCGAGAACGGCCGCTTCGAACTCGACTGGCTCCAGCCGGTGCTGGACGGCGCCCACGAGCGCGGCATCTCCGTCATCCTCGGCACCCCCACCTACGCAGTGCCGCCGTGGCTGGCCCGCCAGTACCCCGAGATCACCGGCGAGCGGCGCACCGGCGAGCGCATCGGCTGGGGCGCCCGCCAGGAGGCCGACTTCACCCACCCCGCCTTCCGCTTCCACGCCGAGCGGGTGATCCGCAGGGTCGTCGCCCGGTACGCCGGTCACCCGGCGGTCATCGGCTTCCAGGTCGACAACGAACCGGGGCTGGAGCTCTTCCACAACCACGGCGTCTTCCAGCGCTTCACCGACCACCTGCGCGCCAGGTACGGCGACGTCGAGACCCTCAACCGCGAGTGGGGCCTGGTCTACTGGTCCCACCGGCTGTCCACCTGGGCCGACCTGTGGACCCCGGACGGCAACGCGCAGCCTCAGTACGACGTCGCCTGGCGGGAGTTCCAGGCCCGCGAGTGCTCCGAGTTCATCGGCTGGCAGGCCGACCTCGTCCGCGAGTACGCCCGGCCCGGACAGTTCGTCACCACCTGCATCTCCTATACGCGCCCCGCCGTCGAGGACGACGAACTCACCGAGCGCCTCGACGTCGCCGCCGGCAACCCGTACTACGCCATGCAGGACGGTCTCCTGCTCCCCGACCCGACGCCCGACGACCACGAGCAGATGTGGATGTCGACCGGTCTGTGGGCGCTCTACCAGAGCGCCGACTGGATGTTCTCCTCACGACAGGAGCCCTTCCTGGTCACCGAGACCAACGCGTCCTCCATCGGCTTCCCGTGGGACAACCGCCCCGCCTACGACGGCCAGTGGCGCCAGGCCGCCTGGGCTCTCGTCGGCCGCGGGGCCCGCATGATCGAGTACTGGCAGTGGCAGACCCTGCGCTTCGGCGCGGAGACCTACTGGGGCGGAGTTCTGCCGCACAGCGGCCGGCCCGGCCGCACGTACCGTGAACTGGCAGCGCTGGGAGCGGAGTTCGAGGCCGCCGGTCCGCTCGTCGCCGGTCTCGAACCGGACGCCGACATCACGATCGTCTACTCCACCCCCAGCAAGTGGCTCATGCAGAAGTACCCGCCGCTCGCGGCCCCCGGCGGCGAACCGGACCCGGCCGCCTACCACCGCATCCTCGACCCCTTCTACCGCGGTGCCTTCGACGCCGGCCGCCAGGTCCGCATCGTGCACGCCCGCCGGCTGCACGACCCGCGCGGGAACCGGGCGGGCCTGACGCCCGATGAGGCCGTCCGCCGCCACCCCGTCCTCGTAGTCCCCGGCCTCTACCTCGCCGACGACAGCACGCTCGACTGGTTCGCCGCCTACGCCCACGCCGGCGGCCACCTGGTCCTCGGCCCCCGCACCGGCTACGCCGACCACGAGGCCCGGGCCCGGCAGGTGCCGGCCCCCGCCCGCCTCACCGGCGCCGCGGGAGTGTCGTACGACGAATTCAGCAACCTCCCCCACGCCCTCCCGGTCCGCGCCGTGCCCGGCAGTCCACTCCGGCTGCCGGACACCGCGACGGCGACCCACTGGGCCGACGGCCTGACGGTCGCCGACGCCGACGTCCTCGCCGTCTACGAGCACCCGCACTTCGGCCGCTGGCCCGCCGTCACCACCCGCGCCCATGGGGAGGGCCGCGTCACGTACGTCGGCACCGTGCCCGGCCGGGACCTCGCCCGCACCCTGGCCGAGTGGCTGACGCCTTCCCCGCGCAGCGGGTGGCGAGACCTCCCGCCCTCCGTCACGGCGACCACCGGGACGTCTCCCGACGGACGCCGCGTACACGTGATCCACAACTGGAGCTGGGAGCCGACGCGCGTGACGGCCCCGGTCCCCCTGTCCGATGTACTCGGCCCCGTCACCGTCCCCGCGGGCGCGGAGGCCGGCCTGGGCCCCTGGGACGTGCGGGTCTTCGTCACCACCGACGAGGAGACGCCGACGACTTGACGGAAGGCCCCGTACCCTGGACACATCAGCCAGCCTCACCACGGCTCCCGTCGGAAGGCCAGGTCAGCACCGGGAACTCACTGTTCGGCGACCGAACCTCGATGTGTCCCTGGCCGCAGGAACGCAGGTCGGGCCGGAGTCCGCGGGCCTGAGGCAGGCAGCGTGCGCCTCCCGTGCTCGAACCGCTCGAATTCCCGACAGGCGCGACTCCGCGATCTGGGGCATGACGACGTCACGCTGCCCATGGAGTGGTTTTCGGCATCGGCACCCACAACACGGGCGGATAAGCCATAGTTCGGGTCTCTGCGGTCCGGGGGACGGACCTGGCACAGGGGGCGGGGGCACGCCAATGGGGGCATCGGGTTCCAGAACCGGGGGTCGGCGCTGAGCGGCCGTAGTCGTTGCGCTGGTACTCGCCCTGCGGAATCGCCTGGAGGGTCGTACACCTGACCAGGACGAACACGGCCACAGGCGATGCCGGCAAGGCCCGCACCGAGGTGGACCCGGCCGTCGCGGAGAAGGAGCTGAAGGCGCGGGTGTCCCCGCTGACGCCTGTGGTCGTCCGTGCACCTGGCGGGTACGAAGCCGCGTGCTACGACGAGCACGGACACATCACGTTCCGGCGGCGCACGGCCTCCGGCTGACGTGGGGGACGGCCCGGGAAGCTACGACGAGCACGGGGTGAGCGTCCAGGGCTCGACACCGTCGGGGGCGACCGACGCGGTCTTCATCGCCTTATTCTCCGGATATCGTGTCGCGGTCGCTGTCCGGGACGCGTCTGTCCAGGTAGGGGCAGCTCACGGTGCCGGGCGACGCCGACGGCACGGCGCCGGCAGCGGGCACGGCGCCGGTGAGGCTCGGCCCCTCCCCCGCCCCCTGCCTGCGGTGATCAGCTCGGCCAGGGAGCGCCCTGGACGCGCTCGACCGTGGTCGTGCGCCGGAAGCCGGGAACGAAGTGCTCCAGCACATCCGAATTCACGGTTCCGTTCGTGGTCTCCGGGCGGTGCTTGAGTCCCTCGACGAAGGCCTGCAGGAACTCGTTCTTGAAGTCGCCCCGCGGATGGACGGCGGTGATCTCCTCCACCCGGCCGCGGTCCAGCTCGTCCAGGCCCAGGCCGAGCACGTCGGTCAGCACCCCGACATTCGTGACGGCGATCTCCGGACCCATCCGCCCCGGAATTCCCGGGGTCGTGTGCAACGCGATCGCCGTCCACACGACGTCGGCGGCCGCGGCCGGGAAACCGCGGTCGGTCATGAACCGGCGTGCGTGGTCGGCTCCATCGACCTCGAAGCGCTGTTCAGCGTCGGAAAAGGGGGTCAGGAGGCCGGTGTCGTGAAACATGGCGGACAGGTAGAGAAGTTCCGGGTCGGGCTCCAGACCGAGCTTCTGAGCGTGAATTGCACCGAAGACGAAAACGCGCCGGGAGTGGTGATAGAGGAGCGGGGTCGTCATCTCCTGCATGAGACGGGTGGCCTCGGTGGCCGCCGCCGTTTCGGGAATCCGTACCCCCGCGATGATCTCGCTCATGATCTCTGCTCTTTCCTATATCAGTGTGTTACGAATGGACGGTGCGTCCGTCTTCCACACTGCCGACCACCCGGCGTCCGTCGCTCCCTCGGTCCGGCCATGAGTCACCCGAATCCGGACAGGCGGGCACGGCGACCGTGGGCTCCGGCCCGCATCGGGTCGCGATCCTCGTCTACGACGGGGTCAAACTCCTGGACGTCGTCGGCCCCGCGGAGGTGTTCGGGGAAGCGAACCGGCTCGGCGCCGACTACGAGATCGTTCTGGTGTCACCAAACGGCGCCGATGTCGCCTCGTCCATCGGGATCCGGATCGCGGTCGACGCCGCCCCCACGGAGCCCGTTCCCCACACGTTCCTGGTGGCCGGTGCGGACCTCTACCCGCGCACGCCTGTCCCCCGTGCTCTGACCGAGGCCACGCGAACGCTGGCGGGCCGTGCCGGCCGGGTCGCGTCGGTCTGCACCGGAGCGTTCATCCTCGGCGCCGCGGGCCTCCTGGACGGCAAGCGCGCGACCACGCACTGGAAGGTCGCCGACGAGCTCGCCGCCCGCTGCCGGGCCAGCCGCGTCGAACCCGACGCGATCTACGTCCGCGACGGCGCCACCTACACCTCTGCGGGCGTGAGCGCCGGCATCGACCTGGCGCTGGCACTTGTCGAGGAGGACCACGGCCCTGATCTCACCCGCGACGTCGCCCGCGCCCTGGTCGTCCATGTGCAGCGTTCGGGAGGCCAGTCGCAGTTCTCCGCATCACTGAGAGGATCGCCGCCCCGGTCTCCTGCCGTCCGCAGAATCACCGACCTGATCACGGCGAATCCGGCGGGAAAGCATTCGCTCACCGAACTCGCCGGCCACCTCCATGTGAGCCCTCGGCATCTCACGCGGCTCTTCCGTGACGAGCTGTCCACCACTCCGGCCCGGTACGTGGAGATGATCCGGTTCGACATGGCGAAAGCGCTGCTCGACCAAGGTCACACCGCCACGCAGACGGCGTCTCTCGCCGGATTCCCGAACTACGAGAGTATGCGGAGGGTTTTCACGCGGAAATTGTCTCTCAGCCCCGCTGCTTATCAGCGCCGCTTCAGCACAGCGCGCCGGGCGAACGCGGAGGAGCAGGAGGCGGAGGACCAGTAGGCGGAGGACCAGGAGAGCGCGACGGCTTCGATGCCTGCGTCACGCCGGGGTGGGCACCGTACGGGCATGAGTGGTGCCCGTGGCACATACGGGGTGAACAGGCACCGGCGTTCACGCGTACCCCTTGTCGTACGCCTGCCCGCCGGCCGTGGGCAGGACCACCCGGAAACGGAGACGCCACGTGCCACAGCAGCCACGAGTCCAGCACACCGGTCGCCTGATGCGCGGCGCAACCCTGGCCGCGACCTTGGCGTTCGTGCCGCTGACCGCGGCCTGCAGTGGCGGTGACGACGACGCGGACACGAAGCGCAGACAGTCGAAGGTCTCCGTGTCGGACGCCCCCGCAAGCGGGGTCGTGGCCCCGGCCAAGGTCGAGGTGATCGCCGGCCTGATCGACTGCAAGCCCAAGATCCGCATCAACGCCACGGAGCTGCGGCAGGGCCTGTGCCACACCAAGAAGGTCGACTACCTCATCACCACGTTCCCCACCGACGAACTCAAGGAGACCTGGCTGGACTCCGCCTCCGGGTACGGCGGCAAGTACCTGGTCGGCACCCGCTGGATCGTCAGCGCCCAGCCGCAGATGCTGGACGGGTTCCGCGACAAGCTCGGCGGCACGATCCGGGAACTGCGCGGGTTCGGCCCGGCGGTGGAGCCCAGCGCGTCGTAGCGCGAGGCCGCCCGCAGATCGGGAAGGCTCGCTGTCCGCGTGCCGACCCGGGTTCGGCCGACGGGGCACGGGGGGATGTTCCGGGGTTCCGGGCATCGGTGGCTGACGGTCCGTCATCCGGTGCCACCGGTGCCGCCCGTGCCGCCGCGGCCGCCGCTCGTGCAGCCGAGCCCCAGGCAGATCCCGCCGGTACCACCGGTGCCGCCGCGGCCGCCGTCGCCGGTGCCCACGGCCGCTCCGCCGGTGCCGCCCGTGCCGCCGTCGGCGCTGCCGCCGCAGATCCCTGCGCAGATCCCGCCCGCGCCGCCGGTGCCGCCCTCGCGTCCGGGTACGCCTGCCGTACCCGTGCCGCCGTTGGCGCTGCCGTTGCACAGTCCGGCGCAGATCCCGCCCCGGCCGCCGTTGCTCCCGTTGACGGTGGCGTTGCAGTTCCCCGCGCAGACCCGGTCGCCGATCCGGACGCTGCCGTCGCCCGCGCTGACCGTGCCGAACCGGATGTGGCCGCTGCCCGGCGCGGGGCTGTCGCCGGGAAGCTGCCGAGCTGCCGCGACGGCCGGCCGGCTCTGCGGTGCCGCCGTTGCGGCGGGCGCCAGGGCGCCGACCGCGACACCGGCGGCCAGGGCGGCCGAGGCCGTGAGTCCGAGGCGGGTCTTCCAAGAACGCGTACGCATGGCATTTCTCGTTTCTGGATTTCCGAATGTGCGGGGACCTGTTTTCCGTACGGCTGCTTCCGCCATGGAAGGGACAGGAACGCCCCGGCCCGTGCCGGGCCGGGGCGCCGGGGATTTTCCTCAGGTGCCGAAGATCGAGTCCAGGCCCAGCAGCGCGGCCCAGTCGCCGCTCCGGAGCTGCCTGTCCCAGGTGTCGAACTCCTTATCGGAGATCTTGTATTTCCTGACGACGTCGGCCTTCTTCCTCTGCCCGTACTCCACGGCCAGGACGATCCGTGCCCTGTCCAGGCCCGTGAGATCCGCCTTCGGTTTGTCGGGCAGGTCGCCGAGCGTGAGGCAGCCGGGGTGGCCGGGCTTGCCGGGCTCTCCCGGCCGGCCGGGCGCACCGCCCTTGCCGCCTTCCCCGCCCTGGCCGCAGTGGGACGACGGGGTGGCCGGGGCCGCCCGGCCGGTACCCGGGGTGATGCCCGGCGCGGCCTGGGCGGCGCACGCGGTACCGGCGGCGAGGGCCACCGATGCCACCGCCAGGACGAACGGACGCTGCCAGCGATTTCTGGACATGAGGATTCTCCGTATTCCTTGGTCACGGTTGGGGCCGGTGGTGGGTAGGGGCGGCGACCCGGCTGGCCCGCGCCCCCACCCGGGCGGTGCGGTCAGAAGAGGCTGCCGCCGCCGGCGCCACCGGCACCACCCAGGCCGCCGAAGAGGACACCGAGCCCGCCCGCGCCGCCCTTGCCGCCGGAGCCGCCCTGGAAGATCCCGAAGCCGCCGTTGCCGCCCCGGCCTCCGTTGCCACCCTCGAGGACGCCGTCGCCGCCGGAGCCGCCGGAGCCCGCGCTGCCGCCGAACAGGCCGGTGCCGCCGTCACCGCCCACGCCTCCGTTGCCGCCCACGACGCCGTCGCCGCCCCCACCGCCGCCACCTCCACCGCCGCCGGACAGGATGCCGTTGCCTCCGTTGCCGCCCCTGCCGCCGGCACCGCCGACGCCCAGGACGCTGCCGCCACCCGAGCCGCCGGAGCCACCGCCGCCGCCGACGAGCCCGCCGCCGCCCGCACCTCCGTCGCCGCCGGCGCCGCCGCCGTGGACGAAGCTCGCGACAGTCGCGGTCGGCATCGGTGCGGCCATCGCGGCGGACGCCGGCAGCACGACGCTCCCGGTGATCACCGCGGCCGAGGCCACGAGCGCCGCGAGACCGAAGCGCCGACGCCCGGAACGGGTTTTGCCGCTGGTGCGAAAAATACGGTTCATGGATTCTCTCCTGCCGATACGCGGGGTTTTCCCTCTGCCCCTGAATTTCCGGTGCGGATTTCCGTCCCACCGTGCTGCCTCGTATGTGTTCCGGATTTCTTTTCCGGTGAGGCCCGCACTTCAAGTAGGCCCCGCGGACGGCGCACGGTCATGTTCCGAGGGATCGTGACTTGACCCGGCGGGATGAATCGGGTAAACGGCGCATACGGATGTCGCGTGGCAGACGTGCGCCGCCCCGGGTGGACCTGGACAGGCGGTGGGCGGGCGAGGCGGTCGGCGGTGGCCGGTCCGCGCGCGCTCGTGTGGCGGTCAGCGGCCGGTGGAGGTGGGGCGCTCCTGCGCCGGGTCCACGCCGGCCATCAGTTCCGCGAAGGCCCGCACGGCCGCCGGGGAGGTGAAGAGCCGGTCGAGGCGGGCCCGGGCCAGACGGTGCAGGAAGGGACCGCAGTCGGTGCTGTCACCGGCGTCGTGGACCGTCCGGGTCAGCCAGTGCGAGAACTCCTGGTCGCTCCAGATGCGCCGGAGGCAGCGCTCGGAGTAGGTGCGCAGCGCGGTGTCGTCCCCGTCGCGGACGTGGTCGCGGACGGCGCGGGCGAAGAGGTCGGCGTCGTACAGGGCGAGGTTCATGCCCTTGCCGCCCATGGGGGACACGATGTGGGCGGCGTCTCCGACGAGGAACAGCCGGCCGTACTGCATGGGGTCGGTCACGAGGCTGCGCAGCCGGAAGGTCTCGCGGTCGGTGACCGGGCCCGCGGCCAGGCCGGGGTCGCCGAGCCGGGTGCGCAGTGCGTCCCACACCCGGTCGTCGGGCCATGCGCCGGGGAGGTCGCCGGGCGGGCACTGGAGGTAGTAGCGGCTGCTGTGCGGTCCGCGAGGGAAGTGCGCGGCGAAGCCCTGCGCGCTGACGGCGAGCAGGGGATGGGCGGGCGGCGGGGCGTCAGCGAGGACGGTGAGCCAGCCGATGCCGTGGTCGAAGGTGTGGGCGGTGAGGTGGCCGCCGGGCACGGCGGTGCGGGTGACACCGTGGTCACCGTCGCAGCCGGCGACGAACGCGCAGGTGATCGCGTGCGGGGTGCCGTCGGCGGAGCGGTAGCGGACCACCGGGCGCTGCCCCGTCAGGCCGTCCAGGGTGACGTCGGCCGCCTCGTGGCGCAGGTCGCCGCCGTCGGCGAGGTGGGCGGCGGTGAGCCGGTGCACGAGTACCTGCTGCGGGCACAGACGGGCCCCCGGCCCCTCCCCGCCGCCGCTGTCGTCGACGAGGTGGCTCACGCCGTCCACCCGGAACTCCAGAATGCCGTCGTGCGGCGGTCCGTCCAGCACCAGGTCGGCCAGGCCCCAGGACTCGAACATCCGCACGGCGCGGGCCTCCACGATGCCGGCGCGCTGCCGCTGCGCCACGTGCTCGCGGCTGCGGCGCTCCAGCACGACACAGTCCACGCCGCACCGGCGCAGCAGCGTGGCGACAGTCAGCCCGGCCGGACCCGCGCCGATCACGACAACGGTGGCGGACTCCCGCACCTCGTCCAACTGCCGCTGCGCATCCACCACTTGGCACCTCCGCGGCCAGCCTAGCCGCGCGACCGGCGCACCGGCTCCCCGCCACGCGGGTCGCCCACCGGACAAGGGCCGCCAAAACCTTCGCGAACGGTGTGGGAGCGGAGAGTGCCGAACCGGTCGCGGGTCCTGCTCGCGCCCCCTCCCCCGGCCCGGGCCGCCTCTGTCATTCGCAGGCGACGCCGTCGCCTTCCCGGTCGGGATGCGAGTCGTATCCGGGCTCGCCCCGGTGGAGGGGGGGTGACGCCGGCGGCGCGGGCTGCCGTGCAGTTCGCGGCAGCAGTCACCTGTTCGTGACGGACGTCCGCCCTGCCCGTCGGTCGTCGACGGCCGTCAGGCCGGAACGTCCCAGCGCACGTGGAGGGCGGCCGGCTTGCGGAAGACCAGACCGTGGGGGGTGGCCGGCCGCTGCGGGTCGACGCGGAGGCCGGGCAGGCGTTCGAGCAGGCGCTGGAGGGCGATGCGGGTTTCCAGGCGGGCCAGGTGGGCGGCCAGGCAGTGGTGCGGGCCGTGGGCGAAGGCCAGTTGAAGGCGGGCCTCCGCGCGCCGGACGTCGAACCGGTCCGGGTCGGTGAAGACGGCCGGGTCGCGGTTGGCGCCGGTCAGAGAGACGCTGACGAGGTCGCCGCGGCGGACGGCGGCCGACCCGAGCACGGTGTCTCGAGTGGCGTACCGGTCCACCACGGCCGCGCCGGGCTCCAGCCGCAGGGACTCCTCGACGGCTCCGTCCAGCAAGCCCGAATCGGCCCGCACCAGGGCGAGTTGGTCGGGGTTCTGGAGCAGGTGCAGCAGGGCGTTGGTGATCATTGCTTCGGTCGTCTCGATGCCGCCGAACATCAGCACCGCCGCGTTGGAGGCCACTTCGGGCACGTCCAGGTGCTCGGCCGCGGAGACGAGGAGCGAGGAGGCCTGCGGGTCGGCGACGGTCGCCTCGACGGCGGCCCGCAGCTGTCGGTAGGCGGCGGCACCGGCCGGGCCCGCCGTCAGGCCCTCGGTGATGTCCGAGACGGACCGGACGATGGCGTCGTACCAGGAGAGCACCGTGTCGGTGGTCGTCCCGACCAGCCCGAGGGCGTCGGTGACGACGGCCACCGCGAGCGGTCCGGCGAAGGCGCGGCGCAGTTCGGCGGTGCCCTCTGGTTCCAGTGCGGTGATGAGGCGGTCGGTCTCCCGTTCTATGAACGCGGCGAAGTTGTCGTGCACCCTTCGGGGCCGGAAGGGGGCGGCGAAGGGCTCGCGGTGACGGGCGTGCGCGGCGCCGTCCAGGGACAGCATGCTCGGTCCGACGACCTGGGCGGTCGTGAAGCGGGGGTCGTCGACGGTGTAGGTGACCGAGTCCCTCATCACGTCCAGCCCGAGGTCGCGGCGGGTGACCAGCCAGCCGTTCAGCTCGGGCAGCCACGACACCGGCTCGTGCGCGCGGAGCAGTGCGAGGCGCGGGTGCGGATCCCGGGCGAGTTCGGCGAGCGTGGTCGAGGCTCCGAGGGGGAACGAGACGGCGGTGCTCATCGCGCTGTCCGGCCGGGAAGAAGGAATCGGTTCACGGGGCATCTTGACGTGCCGCCTGTCCTGAAGTCCACAAATGCCGGCCCGGAGGCGTCTGCCCCTCCCGGAGGCCTCCTGCTTCACCGCGCTGTGCGGGCACCTGTGCCCGTCCGACCGGCGCTCCAAGGGGAAGGGCCGGGCCACCAGTTGGGCGAAGGTGCGGCCGTGCGGAGCCGCCCGGTACGCCGGCATGCCGGCGAACGTCGGTGGCTGTTCCCAGCGACTGGAATCGAGGGCGCGGGCAGAGGGCCCCCGGTACGAGGAACACCTCGCCGTCTCACAGGGCCGAGCGGCGGGCCAGTAGCGCCAGGACCAGCAGCCCGGGAGCCATCGGCAGCCATCCGGTCAGCAGGCGGTAGCCGAGGACCGTCGTCACCGCCTGTGCTCCCGGCGCACCGGCCGCCGTGAGCGCGAGAGCGAGCGCGGCGTCCAAAGACCCCAGCCCGCCCGGCGTCGGCAGCAGCGCTGCCGCGCCACTGGCGACCAGGTAGGCCATGACCACGCGGTTCGCGGGGAGGCCGAGGCCGATCGCATGGATCACGGCCAGGACCACACCGGCATGCAGCAGAGTGAACGCGACCGACCCGCCCCACAGCGCACAGGCCCGCGCCGGACACCGGTGTACGTCCCGCACGTCGGCGAAGGCCCGGGCCACCGTTCGTCTGAGGCGACCGCTGATCGCGGCCGTGATGACGACGACCGCGGCCGCCACCGGCAGCAGGACCAGGACGTGCGGGAACCGCGCGGACAGATGGACCGTGCCGGGCGAAGCGACCAGCAGGGCCACACCCAGCGCACACCGCACCAATCCGCCGACGACCGCCTTCACCGCCAGCGCGGTCGCCGAGCGCCGGGTGGAAAGCCCGCACCGCGTCAGGAACCGCAGGTTGACCATCGTCGCTCCGGCACCCACCGGGAGGAGGTGGTTGGCGGCGCCGGCCGCGAACTGTGCCGCCACCAGCCGCCCCCTGGGCAGCCGTTCGACCACCGCCCCCTGCTGTGCCACGGCCGCGCACACCCAGGTGCCCATCGCGGCGACGCAGGCGAGCACCAGCCACTCCCCGTCGGCTGCGGCCAGCCGGTCGGTGCCGCTGTCCAGCGTGGCCCAGTGCGCGACGAGCACCCCGCTCCCGGCGACCAACACCACCACAGTGATACCCAGTTGGACGTACAGGCGCCTGCCCGGGCTGATCGGTATCCTCTCGGTCGCGGTCACGACGTTCACCTGCCCTGCCGTACGGCGGGAGCCAGGTACGCCCGGAGAGCGCCGACCCGCTCCGCGGTCCAGGTGCGGGCGTAGGCGGGCGGCCGGCTTCCCGGCCGAGCGAGAACGGCGAAGGCCGTGCCGTGGGCGGCGCGCTTCAGCTCGACCACGGTGGTGCTGGCGTCGTGCCCCGCGGTCTGGGCGGAGCCGCAGCCGGCGGAGTAGGCGACGGGCACGGCGTCGTAGCCGCTGAGCAGGCACGGCGGCCGTACGCCACGTGTGCGGAGGGCGGCGGCGGTGCGGGCCCAGTCGGCGCGCGAGACGGCGGAGCTGTGCACGGTGTGCTCCAGGACGACGTACTGCACGGCCAGATGACCTGCCAGGCCGACCGCCACCAGACCGACGGCCAGGGCGCGCCCGGCCCGGCGGACCGGGGCGGTGGCCAGGTGGACGAGGCCCAGGGCGACGGGGAGGGCGAGCAGGGCGTAGGCGGGCAGCAGGAAGCGGGGGGCCGCGTAGCCGATGAGGAACAGGTAGGGGATCGCGGCCGTGACGGCGCAGGCCCCCGGCAGCAGGACGGGCAGCGCGCGGCGGGCGCGGACGGCGGCCACCGTACCGAGGGCGGCGAGCAGCGGCAGCGCGAACCACCACAGGGTCACCGCCGGGCTGGGGGCCCCTCCGGTGCAGGGGCGGCACAGGGTGCGACCGCCGAGGCTGCGCAGTTGGTCGACCACGGCGAGGTGCCAGCCGAGGCCGCCCTGGATGGCGGAGGCGGCGGACAGGCGCCGCGCCGGGCCGCCGTAGCTCGTGTACGCCTCGATCACCCACTCGCCGGCACCCGCCACCAGCCCCGCGGCCAGTACGGCGAGCAGACGCGGGCGGCGGAGGGCGAGAGCGAGCAGGGGCAGCACGACGTAGACCGCGTCCATCGGGCGCATCCAGGCCATCAGCGCCGCGCCCGCGAACACACCCCACCAGGCCGCCCGGTCCCGGGCCTTGGCGCGGGCGCGCAGGAAGCAGCCGACGCAGGCCAGGGCGCCGATGGCGACCCAATAGTTGGGCATGGCCTGGGAACCGTAGAACAGCGTCACCCACAGCGAGGCGAACAGGGCGCCCGCGAGGGCCAGGGCACCGGGCCCGAGGTGGCCCCGCCAGACGCGCAGGGCGAGGTAGAGGGCGAGGCCGGAGAGGACGGCCAGGTAGGTCCGGAGCAGGACGGTGGAGTCGGACCACGACGCGATCGGAGCGACGAGCAGCGAGATGCCGCGGGAGCGGGGCGCGCTGAAGTAGGCGGCGGGAACGTGACCGCTAACCTGGCTGACGTAGACGGACTCGTCCCAGCCGAGGCCGAGGTCCGGTCGGACGAGGACGAGCTGGGCGAGCGTGAAGGCGGCCGCGACCGCCGCGAGCCGGGGCTCGCCCCGGCCACGACGGCCGGTGTCCCCCGCATCGGCGTCCCCGCGCGGGTTGTCCGGCTCCGGCGAGGTCGAGCCCTCGGTCATCGTTTACCTCTCGTCGTCGCACGCCGCCGAACCGGCCACCGGGCCGGAACCTCCTACAGTCCGCAGGAGGGCATCCCACCCTACGGCTTGTAGGGTGAGAGGCGGGTGAGAAGACGCCCGTTCCCGTCAAACCGCACGTTCCCGTCAGCCGGTGCCGGGACGGGCGATCCCCTGGTCGTAGGCGAAGATGACGGCCTGGACGCGGTCGCGGGCGCCGATCTTGGCCAGGACGCGGCCCACGTGCGTCTTCACGGTGGACTCCGACACGACGAAGCGCGCGGCGATCTCGCCGTTGGTCCACCCCTTGCCGATGGCGACGAGGATCTCGCGCTCGCGTTCGGTCAGGGAGGCCAGGCGCGGGTCCGCGCCCGGGTCGCCCCTTGTGGCGGGCACGTGCCGGGCGTACTCGTCCAGGATGCGGCGGGTGAGGGCCGGCGCGATCACCGCGTCGCCCCCGGCGACCGCGCGGATCCCGGCGAGGAGCTCATCGGGGCGCGCGTCCTTGAGGAGGAAGCCGCTGGCTCCGGCGCGCAGGGCGGCATGCACGTACTCGTCGAGGTCGAAGGTGGTCAGCACGAGGACCCGGGACCGCCCGCCGGCCTGGGCGATCCGGCGGGTCGCCTCGATGCCGTCCATGCCGGGCATCCGCACGTCCATCAGCACGACGTCGGGACGGAGTTCGGCGGTCCTGCGGACGGCCTCGGAGCCGTTCTCGGCCTCGCCGACCACCTCCGTCTCGGGCATGGAGTCCAGCAGCACCCGGAAGCCGTAGCGCTGCAGCTGCTGGTCGTCGACGACGAGTACCGTGGTCACCGCCTTCCTCCCCGCGGTGTCAGGTCGAGGGCGGCCTCCACGGCCCAGCCCCCGTCGGCCGCGGGTCCGGCGCTCACGGTCCCTCCGTACAGCGCCGCTCGCTCGCGCATGCCCACCAGTCCATGTCCTTCCTCGTTCCATGATCCGGCGGGCCCGGCCGGGCCGTTGTCCCGGATCCGGATGACCAGCCGCTCGTCCGCGACGACCACCGTCAGGTTCACCCGGGTGCCGGCACCGGCGTGCTTCAGGGTGTTCGTCAGGGCTTCCTGGACGATCCGGTAGACCGTCAGCTGCATCCCGCGGTCCAGGGCGTCCACCTCGCCGACGGTGCGGTAGACGATCTCGAGGCCGGCGGTGCGTACGCCGTCGCACAGCGTCTCGATGTCTGCGAGCCCCGGCTGGGGGCTGAGTTCGGGTGCCTGGCGGGCGCCCTCCGATGCCTCGCGCAGGACACCGAGCACCCGGCGCAGCTCGCCGAGGGCGGTGCGGCCGGTGTCGCCGATGAGCTGGAGGGCCTCCTTGCCCCGTTCGGGAGCGGTGTCGGTGGCGTACGCACCGGCGTCGGCCAGGGTGATCATGACGGACAGGTTGTGGCCGACGATGTCGTGCATCTCACGGGCCACCCGGGCGCGTTCCGTGGCGGTCGCCAGCCTGATGCGCTGGTCGCGTTCCGTCTCCAGCCTGGCCGCCCGCTCCCGCAGCCCCGCGAGCTGCGCCCGCCGGGCCCGCACCATCAGGCCGACGGCCAGCGCCGCGGTCGCCGTGCTCAGCAGGAAGAACAGGGCGTCCCAGACGGACATGGCCGGCGAGACCCGCACCGCGACCAGCACCATCCCCGCCGCCATGACCGCACAGGCCCACGGCAGCCGGCGCAGCTGCCCGTGCAGGGCCAGGCTGTACAGGGCGACGAAGAGGGCCACGTCCGCACGCAGCACGGCGTCCAGCGACCACTGCAGGAGGAAGACCACGGCGATGGCGACGAAGGCCGCCATGGGGCGGCGGCGCCGCCACAGCAGCGGCAGCACCAGACCGGTCTGCAGGGCCAGCACGGCCGCCAGGGGCAGCTGGGTGAAGACGAACTGGAACCTGTGCCGGCCGTCCCCGTCCCCGTCCCCCACACGGCCGTGGTGCAACAGGTCCGGCAGACAGAACATGAGAAGGACCAGCACCACCACCGCGGTGTCCAGCACCCAGGGGCGGGCCAGGTCCGCCTGACGGAGCCGCTGGCCGACCCGGGCGAACCGGGCGACCAGCGGCCCCATCCCGCCGACGTCGTCAGTGATCATGCTGGTGCTCAAGGTTGTCACCTGCCCATGGTGCAGGCCGTCAGACGTCGCTGCGCACCAACCGGTACGCGGCCCCCGCGAGCGCGAGCACCGTCCAGCCGAGGAAGACCAGCAGCCCTGCGGTGGGCGACAGGGTGGTGCTGTCGTGGGTCAGGGCGAACATCGCCTCGCCCGCGTTGCTCGGCAGGTAGGGGCTGATGTCGTCCTGCCAGGAACTGGGCAGCAGGGAGATCAGGCCCGGGACGAGCATCAGGGAGGCGACCAGGACCGAGATGCCGCCGGCCACCGACCGCAGCAGGGCGCCCAGGGCGGTGCCGATGACGCCGACCAGGCCGAGGTACAGGCCGGCGCCCAGCAGACTTCGTACGACGCCCGGGTGGGTGAAACCCATGGCGGCGGGCGTACCGGAGACGATGCCGCTGCCGAACCCGAAGGCGACGAACGCGCCGATGGTGGCAACCATCAGCGCGACCACCCCGAACACGGCCGCCTTCGACCACAGGACGGGCAGCCGACGGGGCACCGCCGCGAGCGTCGAGCGGATCATCCCGGTGGAATACTCCCCCGCCGTGACCAGCACACCGAGCACACCGAGGGCGAGCTGCGCGAAGTTGGTGCCGAAGAGGGACAGGCTCACGGCCGTCGCGGTGGCGAAGTCACGGTCCTGGTGCGGGGAGCCGACGCCGGACCTGTAGTGGTTCGCGGCGATGAGCCCGAAGGCGACCAGGAAGAGCAGGCCGAGGCCCAGGGTGATCCAGGTCGAGCGCAGTGACCACAGCTTGGCCCACTCCGAGGCCAGCACGCGCCGTCCGGTCACCCGGTAGGCGGGGCGGGGCGCGGCCGCCGGGGGCGCCTCGGCAGTCGTGGTGAGGGTGGTGCTCATGCGGACCTCCCGACGGTCTCGAGGGTGTCGACGGTCGTGGAGCCGTGGTACTCCACGGCATCCCTGGTCAGGTTCATGAACGCCTCCTCCAACGACACCGTCCGCGCGGTCAGCTCGAACAGCGCGATCCCGTGCTCGGCCGCCTTCGAGCCGATTTCCCGCGCGCTCAGCCCGGTCACCTGGAGTTCCTCGGAGCCGGCCCGGCCGGTGATGTCGACCCCCGGTCCGGCCAGTGCCTCCCGCAACCGGGCCGGCTCCTGGGTGGCCACCTGCACCGTGTCGCCGCCCGCCGCTCTCACGAGGTCCGCCACGGTGGTGTCGGCCAGCAGGCGCCCGCGCCCCACGATGATCAGGTGGTCCGCGACCAGAGCCATCTCGCTCATCAGGTGCGAGGAGACGAACACGGTCCGTCCCTCGTCGGCGAGGGCCTTGAGCAGGTTGCGGATCCAGAGGACGCCTTCCGGGTCGAGCCCGTTGACCGGCTCGTCCAGCATCACCGTCTGCGGGTCACCCAGCAGCGCCGCCGCGATACCGAGCCGCTGCCCCATGCCCAGGGAGAACGCACCGGCCCGCTTCTTCGCCACGCTGCCCAGCCCCGCCATGTCGATGACCTCGTCGACCCGGCGCCGGGGAATCCCGTGGGTCAGCGCGAGCGCCAGAAGATGGTTGTAGGCGGAGCGGCCCGGGTGGATCGACTTCGCCTCCAGCAGCGCCCCGACCTCCTGCAACGGTGCCTGGTGGCCGGCGTAGCGGTGCCCGTTCACCGTGACGGAGCCGCTGGTCGGGGCGTCGAGTCCGACGATCATGCGCATGGTCGTGGACTTCCCTGCGCCGTTGGGCCCCAGGAAGCCGGTCACCGTGCCCGGCCGTACGGCGAAACCCAGGCCGTCGACGGCCGTCTTCTCCCCGTACCTCTTGGTCAGTTGCTGAGCGTCGATCATGCGCGTCTCTTCCTGTCGGAACCGGCGCCCCTGTGTCGCCCCTGACGCCTCACCGGCAACGTTAGGAGGCGAAACACCCTGATTCGGTGGTACCGGGGACTGATCCGCGCCCATCGGGTCGTACCGCGGTACTACGCGCCACTGCGCCCCTGGTCCCACCGTTCAGGTCGCGTTCAGGTTCGGTGTGCCATCGTCGCGGTCACGGACGCGGCCGGCCTCCGCAGCCTCTCCTGGGCCGGCCGGCTACGCCCGCTCGCCACGCCTCCTGCCTTCCTGGACGTGCGCGTAGGCCATGAGGCCGAGCAGGACGGCCAGCAGGACCGCGGAAGAGCCGGGGGTACCGAGATCGAGACCGCCCTTGGCGACCGGCTTGGTCAGGAAGTCGCCCGCGGTGGCGCCGAGCGGGCGGGTGAGGACGAACGCGATCCAGAACAGCAGGACGTTCGGGACCACGGGCACCTTCATCAGGGCGACCAGTACGGCGAGCAGCCCGGTCACCAGCAGCGCGCCGCCCGCGTAACCGAGCCCGGAGCTGTCGGACAGGAAGTCACCCATGGAGGTGCCCAGGGTGTTGGAGACGAGGATCGCCGACCAGAACAGAGCCTCACCGCGGAACGTGACGATGTCGCGGATCCGGAACGTCATTCCGCTCAGCCGCCAGACGGCGAAGACGACCAGCAGGATCGAGATGAGGATCGCCGCGCCGGCCGGGTAGCCGAGGCCGAGGCCCTGCGGCCCCCAGCCGAGAGACGTGGCGCCGCCGGACAGGTACCTGGTGCTGGCGTCGCGGTTCATGAAGTCGGACATCGTGGTGCCGGCCATGCTGGTGGACAGGATGACCGTCCAGTAGCAGAACGGGTTGTAGCGGCGGGACCCGAGCTGGACGACGAGGGTCACCACGAAGATCAGGAAAAGCGCGATCGTGGTGAGGAAGTAACCCAGCTTCAGGGTCTGGGAGAAGAGGTCGCCGGCCGTCTCGCCCAGGGTTGTCGCCGCGATCTTCATGATCCAGAAGGCGAGGGTGACCTCGGGCAGTTTCTTCATCACCGATGTCGTCGTGCTCGCGACGTCGAGATCGGTGAGATCGTTCGGCTGCTGCAAGGTGGGGGGCTCCTTGTGTGGTCGCAGGCCGAGGTGCTCGCCCGGCTGTGAGGGGCGAGCACCTTGCCACGTGGGCGACCGCGGTGGGGCGATCGCGATCAACGACCTTGGCAGCGACAACCTCAACACCTCCTGAACGCCGGCCCCGTCCCTGTTCAGGCGGCGTGGCGCGCGGCTTGCCGCGGCTGCGTGACGTCCTTCCGGGTCACCGTCGCTCCGGTCGGGCCGAGTCCGGCGTTCTCGTCGAACAGGTCGGCGGCGGTGTCCCCGACCGTCGTGCACAGCACCTTGGTGATCCAGAAGCAGACGGTGACCTCGGGCACCTGCCCTGACTGCCGTGCCGCATCTCCAACCGGGCGTGATCGGCGGCGACTCCGGCGGAGTCGCCGCCGATCAGGTCCGTCAGCGCAGGTCCGTGAGGAGGGTGCGGAGTTCGCCTTCCTGGTGGGCCGGCGACATCGGCGGGTTCGCGTGGTCGATGCCGAAGGTCTTCAGGACCTGGTCCATCTGGGCGTCGAGGAACGTCCATCCGGTGTTGTCCAGCGGCTGCAACGAAGCCTGGTCGGCATCCCAGAGATCGCGCAGCGACTGGGCAGCCGTGTGGGCCCCGGTAGCGTTCCCGGACTGTGCGTCCCTGAGTGAGGTCGAGGCCAGTGCCCTCAGCGCGTCGACCTTCGTGGACGGGAACTTCTGCACGGCCTGGCCGGGGGCCAGGTGAACGGTGGAGGTGGCGTCTTCTTCCGGCGCCGGTCCGACGTGCGGCCGGCTGTGCGCCCACACCAGCAGGACCACGGTGGCGACGGCGAGGAGGCCGAAGCCCGCCAGCGCGGTGCGCTCCCTGCGCGGGTTCCCGGTGGTCTGCGGGGTGTGCGTGGCGTCGTAGGTCTCGGTCACGTCGGAACGCGTCACCGTCAGGTAGATGACGGTCGCCAGGATGAGGCCGAGGAAGATCAGACTGGTGGTGAAGGTGCCCAGCGCGAGGCCGGTCGGCTCGCCCGGCTGAGCGACCTTCGGGGAGGCGAGCCAGTCCCCGATGTTGGCGCCCAGCGGGCGGGTCAGGATGTAGGCGAGCCAGAAGGACAGCACCGGGTTCGCGCCGTACTTCCGCAGGAGTGCGATCGAGGCGATGAGGCCGAGCGGCAGCAGGACCGAGACTCCCGGGCTCCAGCCGGTGAGTTCGAGGGTCCAGTCGCCGGTCGCGGTGCCGAGCGCGAAGGTGACGAGAACGGTGAGCCAGTAGAACGACTCACGCGGCAGCGTGTTGACCGAGTGGATCGAGAGGGTGCGCTCGCGCAGCCACCACGTGCCGAAGACCACGGCGAGCAGGACCGAGAAGACCGTGGTGCTGATCCACAGCGGCACGTTGAGCTGGTCGGTGAGGATGTCGGTGTAGAGCGTGCCCGTGACGCTGACGACGACCACGGTCAGCCAGTACGGGAACGGGACGTACCGCTTCAGCCGCAGCTGGACGCCCAGGACCACGACGAACACCGCGGTGAAGATCCAGGCCGTGTTCACCAGGCCGACGCCCAGCTTCATGTTGATCCAGTCGGCGAAGCTCTCGCCGACGGTCGTGCAGAGGATCTTGATCACCCAGAACCAGACGGTGACCTCGGGAACCTTGTTCAGCATCAGCCGCCCACTGCGGCGCGTGCGGGCTTCGCTCGTCGTTGTCATGCGCCGAGACTGGCTCGGCCGACCTGCACACAACCTGACTACGCGATCGTCCCTGCCGTGGGGAAGGTCACCTCGACGCGCCCGTGACCATCCGCGATCGCCCGGACCGCCACTCCTGCGGACACCGCGAGACGTTTTACCACCGCCAGCCCCAACCCGTGCCCGTCGCCGCTGGTCACGCCCGCTTCGAAGACCCGGTCGACCTCCGCCGGGTCGAACCCGGGACCGTCGTCGAGGACATCGATCACGACCCCCTGGGACTGGACGCGCGCCGTGACCCAGACGCGCGAACTCGCATGCCGCAGGCCGTTGTCCAGCAGGGGGGACAACACAGCCACGACGAGTTCGGTCGCCACGGCGACATCGACGTCGGCCGGGATCGCGAGTTCGACGGCGCGTCCGGCGATCGCCTGTCGGGCCGCCGCCCTGAGATCGCAGCGGGTACCGCCGTCGATCCGGGTCCGGGCGGCGCCGAGAATCGTGGTGATCGCCGTGTTCAGGCGGTCGACCTCGGTCAGAACGGTCTCCGGTGCCACCTGCTGACCGGAGAGCTGCGCCAGCTGTGCCTCGCCCCGCAGGGCCGTCAGGGGCGTCCTCAGCTCGTGGGCGATCTCGTCGGTGAGCCGGCGCTCGTCCGCGAGCGCGTTGTCCACGCGGTCGAGCAGGCGATCGAGGGTGCGCCCGAGCTCCCCGAACTCGTCGTGGGGAACGCCGAGGCCGAACCGGCGGCCGGGTTCGTGATCGCCCCACTCGTCGGCGAGAGCCGCCATGTCGTGCACCACCCGCAACGCACGACCCACCACGAGGTGCGCGACGACGCCCGCGAGCACGATCGAGATGCCGCCCAGGATCAGCGACATCGTCAGGCTGTGCTGCTCCGACGTCTCGTACGGCGTCAGGTCCACCCTCACGACCACCATGACGTGGTGGCCTTCCAGCCTGACCGGCTGAGCATACAGAAGGTGACTGCCGACCGTGGTGGTCCGGGACCGCCCGGAGCCGACGAGGGCGTCGACACGTTCGAGGACGCTGCCCGGCACGATCCCGTCGATGAGATGCCCGTCGGCGTACACCCACGAGACCGTGTCCAGCGCTTCGTTGCCGCCCTCGATCAGCACGACGTGGCCATCGCGTACGGCTACGTTCGCCGCCTCCGCCTCCGCACGCGTACGCGCCAGAGCGTTCGCATCGGCGTCGGTCACCTGGCTCAGCAACACGTGCGAGACCACCACCAGCACGGCGACCACCGCTGTCGCGATCAGAACCGCGAGGGCGACGACCCTCCCGCGGAAGCCTGTCACTCCCATCGGTAGCCCACCCCGCGGACCGTCGCCAGGCGATCGGCCACGCCCAGCGCACCGAGCTTGGTCCGCAGCCGGCGGACATAGGAGTCAAGGGTGTTGTCGCTGACCTGCGCGCCGTGCGGCCAGCCCGCGGCGACCAGGGCATGGCGGCGTACCGCGTCGCCCTGTGAGGAGATGAGCCTGCCCAGCAGCCGGAACTCGGTCGGCGTCAGACTCTCGCTCGTCGAACCGTGGATCACGACATGTTTCGCCGGATCGAGAACGACGCCCCTCGGTGGGGTCGCCGTGATGGTTCTGCGCAGCAGGGCGCGGACCCTGACCAGCAACTCCGGGATGTCGAACGGTTTCGTCATGTAGTCGTCGGCTCCCGCCTCGAAGCCGCCCACCTTGTGGTGCATGCCGTCCAGAGCCGTGAGCATCAGCACCGGGGCATCGACGCCACGGGCCCGCAACGCCACGCAGACATCGCGGCCGTCGGCGTCCGGGAGTCCCAGATCCAGGACGACCAGCTGAGGGACCGGCTCCAGCTGCCGCAGCAGGCCGTCCGCGGTGGAAGCGACCGCGACCGTATGGCCGTCATGCTCCAGTGCACGCTTGAGCACGTCACGGACCGCCACATCATCCTCACACACCACGACAAAAGCCACAGACCGACCCCATGCACTCCGCCAACGGTTCGCTGTTCTCCCTGCCCGGCGTGCCGGCGGTGCCCGGGACCGGCCCGTGCCGCCCGCCGACGACCCGCCACTGGGCGAATCTCCGTACCGGCACCGCCGGCGCGCCCGGACGGAAGGCCGGCGGAGCGCTGTCGGCTCGCAGCCACTCCCCGCGACTGCACGAAGGGGCGAAGCACGCCGGTCGTGATGTTCGCCGAGACAGGACCGCCGGTCCGCCCGGCACACCGAAGGCGGCCGGCAGGGAGTGGGCGTCGAGCGCGTTCGCAGCCGACCGGGACGCCACCGGAATCGTCGCCGTCATGGGGCAGGGTCCTTTCGGATGGATGAGTTCAGGCAGGCAACTGGCCGACCACAGTCTTGTAGACGCCTCCCGGAGCCCTGCCCCGGTTCCCGCGGTGCCCCCCACCGTACGGCCTTCGTCTACGTGATGTAGTAGTCGATCGGCTCCGCCGTGGGCGATCTCACCGCGCCCGCCTGCTGGACGGCGTACGTCAGCACCCGCCCCCTGGGCGCAAGGACACGTCCTGCAACGGGTAGGACACGGGCGGGTAGCCTGTACGCACCGACGGCGAGGGAAGGCGGACGGCGAGGTGACGGGCCAAGGAGACGAGGAAGCCCACGAGGCATCCGGGAGGCGGGCTCGCGGCCAACTCGAGGGCGATGTGCTCGCCGCGCTCTGGGCGGCAGACGGTCCGCAGACCGCGCGGGAGGTCCGCGAACAGCTGCCGGGCGACCTCGCCTACACGACGGTCCTCACCATCCTCTCCCGGCTGCACGACAAGGGCATGCTGATACGGCACCGCGAGGGCCGTGGCTATGCCTACGAGCCGGCCCGCGACGAGGCGTCGCACACCGCCCAGCGCATGCACTCCCTGCTGACGGGTGGCACCGACCGTCAGGCGGTGCTGGCCCGCTTCGTCTCGGAGCTGTCCGAACAGGACGAGCACCTGCTGCAGCAGCTGCTGTCCGGGAACGACGACGTACCCCCCGAGAGCCGGCATTCGCCCGGGAAGCAGTGAACCGGCGCTGATCAGCGTCCGGATCCCGTTCCTCGTCACAGCCGCGCTCGCACCACCTGTGGCGCACCGGCCGCCCCGCGCCCGGCGGCCCTGGCGACGGTCGCAAGCGGCAGGGCTACGCCTGGGGCCGGCTCCGGATCCGTCGGGGCGGGCCGGCATACGCGCGCCGCTCCCGCCCTTCCAGGCCTGGCCGGCACACAGCCGGCTCGCCGCCGGCCAGCAGCGGACTGGCGGTCAATGTGGATCTCCGGCAGCCACGGCTTGGCGGTCCGGTGCCGTGGTGGCGATGGGCCCGGTCGTCAGCCACGGGCGCAGCGGCCCGTGGCTCAGGGAGCCGACCAGCGGGGTGGCCCAGCGGCGCAGGGCCGAACTGACGAGGTAGGCGACCGGGAGGGCGACCGCAGCGGAGCCGAGGACGTCATGGGGGTAGTGGGCGCCGACATAGACCCGGCTGAAGCCCTCAAGGACGGCGAACACGGCGGCGACGGCGCTCAGCCGGCGGTCGAGCAGAAAGAGCGCCGCCACGGTCGCGGCGGCGACGGCGGCGTGCCCGCTGGGGAAGGCGTAGTCCGAAGGCGCCGGGCAGGTGTCGACGAAGTAGGCGTGGGGCACGGACCGGCAGGGCCGCACCTCCGCGACGAGCTTCTTGACGACCTCGGCGGCGGCGAACGCCGTCAGGACGGCGACCGGCGCTGCCAGCGCGACGGTCATCGCCTGCGGGCCACGGCGCCGTGCGGTCCACCAGCCCGCGATCATGAGGATGGCGAAGACCCCGAGACCGAGGTTGGTCCACACCTCCATGGGCGTGTTGAGCCACTTGGTGTCACGGGCGAAATCCGTGACCGAGATGAACGACGAGCCGTCGATGCCGGATCCGTCGAGGGCCAGTTGCGCGGTGGCGGCCGCGGCCATAGGGACAGGTCCTTCCGTCCGTGCGAGTGCGCCGGATGCTCACCGGATGAGCGAGCGGCAATGGGGCTCGGGCTCTGTCACCGGTCACCTCGCGCTTGCGACGTGACGTGTGGATGACATGGCGACGACGCCAGAGTGACCACACGGCCAATCTACTACATCTTGTAGGTGCGGGGCGGAGGGCCCGTTCGCCGCAGCGTGCGGGACCTGCGCCGTGGCGGCACAGGTGCAGCCCCGCACGGTGCGACGTCTCAGGGGCGGCCGCGGACGCCTGTCGGCGTCGGTGTGCCGCTCGTCGTCGTGGGTGTGGGCGAGGTGTTGCCGCCGGTCGTGCCGCCGAGGAGGCCGCCGCCGGTACCGCCAGTGGTTCCCGCGGTGTCGGTCGGCCCCGGGCTGACACAGTGCTTTCTGCGCCCGCGGCACGGTGCGGTGGTGCGGGTCGGGGTGGCCGGTGCGGTCGGGGTGGCCGTCGGGGTGCTCGGAGCCGCGGTGGCGGAGGGCGTGGGCGAAGGGGCACCGTATTCGTCCGTGGACCGACCGAGCGGGGGTGCGGGCGGGAACTGCTGGACGGGTTGCCCCTGAAGGGCGGCGGTCATGTAGCCGGTCCACACCTCGGTGGGCATGTCGGCGCCGAAGACCTTGGCGTAGCCGCCCACCCCCTGCATCGACCGGAGGCCGGCGTTCTTCGGGTTCTCCTTGAACATGCTCACGGCCGTGGTCAGTTGCGGGGTGTAGCCGATGAACCAGGCGGACTTGTAGTCGTCGGTCGTACCCGTCTTGCCGGCCACCGGGCGGCCCAGGGCCTGGGCGTTGGTACCGGTGCCGTTCTTGACGACGTCTCGCAGGACGTCGGTGACGGTGTCGGCGGTCGAGGCGGGCATGGCCGTGGCGCCCTTGGGCTTGCCGAAGCCGGTGAGCTGCCGGCCGTCGGCGACGACCTTGGTCACCGAGTACGGCTCGTGCTGGACCCCGCCGTCGTCGAAGGTGGCGTACACGTCCGCCATCCGGATCGCCGACGGCGTGGAGGTACCGATGTAGAAGCCCGGGGTGTCGTACTGCAGGCTCGTGTGCAGGAGGCCCGCCTTCAGGGCCTCGCTCTCCACGTTGTCGTAGCCGACGTACTCGCCGAGCTGCACGTAGGGGGTGTTGACCGACTGCTCCATCGCCTTGCGCAGGGTGATGTAACCCCACTTCGTGGACACGTCGTTGCGCTGGTGCAGGAGCCCCGTGGGGTCGTTCGCGTCCGGGAGCTCCTGGCCCTGCTGGTTCTTGATGGTGATGCCGTCGTCTCCGTCGAACTTCGAGGCCGGAGTGATCGGTGAGGCCGGCTGCCCCGGAGCGAGGACGGCGCCGTGGTCGAGGGCGGCGGCCAGGTCGACGGGTTTGAAGGTGGACCCGACCGGCACACCGGTCGCGTCCGCGTTGTCCGTCCAGTGCCCCTTGTTCCAGCCGGCCCCGCCGTACAGCGCCACGATCGCGCCGGTGGACGGATCGATCGACGCCGCGCCGACCTGGACGTCCTGGTCGGCCGCGCGGTGTCGCGGATCGAGATGCTTCCGCTCCATCGCCGTGACGGACGCCGACAGGGCACCGACCTTCTTCTTGTCGAAGGTGGTGTAGATCTGGTAGCCGCCGTGACCCAGCTGCTGGTCCGTGAGGGACGTGTGGGCCTCGACGTACTTCTCCGCGGCCTGCACCAGGTATCCGGTCTGCCCGGCCATGCCCGCCGACGGTGTGTACGGCTTGGGCGTGGGGAACCCCGCCGCGAGGAACTGCTGTTCCTGGGCGTCGGTGATCTCGTGGATCTTGGCCATCCGGTCCAGCACGTACGTCCAGCGCGCCTTGGCCTGGGCCTTGGCCCGCGGGTCGGAGTCGGCGTGCATCAGCAGGCTCGGCTCGTTGACCGTGGCGGCGATGAAGGCCCCCTGACTGACGTTCAGCTGGAAGGCGTGCACGTGGTAGTAGGTACGGGCGGCGGCCTCGATGCCGTAGGCGTCCCGGCCGTAGTAGCAGGTGTTGAGATAGCCCTGCAGTATCTGCTGCTTGGACAGCTGGTCGCCGATCTTCAGGGAGATCATGATCTCCCTCAGCTTGCGGGTGACCGACTGGTCCTGGCTGAGGTAGGTGTTCTTCACGAACTGCTGGGTGATGGTGGACCCCGACTGCACCTCACCTCCCATGGCCATGTGGTAGACGGCGCGGAGCATGCCCTGTGTGTCGACGCCCCGGTCGGAGTAGAAGGTGGCGTTCTCCGCGGCGAGGAAGTCCCACTGCACCAGCTTCGGCACCTGGGCGAGATCGACGTTCTGCCGGTTGGTCGCCCCCTGGGTGGTCATCACCGAGCCGTCCGACCAGTAATAGGTGTTGCTCTGCGCCTGCGTGCTGGGGTTCGCGCTGGGAATGGTCGTCGTGGCGTAGGCGTAGCCGACCAGCCCGAGCAGTCCGCCGACGAACAGCAGGAAGGTGCCGGACACCAGCTTCCACGACGGCAGCCACCGGCGGAGGCCGCGTCTGCCCGTCCGCGGGTAGTCGACCAGGCGGCGCCGGCCGGAACGTCCGGCGTCCGTGCGTCGCGTGCGCTCCGCACGGCGGGCGCGCCCGTTGCGGGACTGCGCAGCCTTGCGCGCGGCGGCCCGGCCACCGTGGTGCGGGCCGTCGGGGCCGGACGGTGTGGTCTGCCCCGACGATCGGCGCCGGTGTTCGCTCATTCTCGCCACTCCTCAGGTCAGGGCCCCGCCCCGACATCTCCTACATGTTGTAAGAGTAAGGCGTGTCCGCACTACGTATGCGGCCGCCCCCTGACAGGAGGCGGCAGCGGGCCGCCTTCGGAAGCCGCGACTCCGGTCTCGGCGGCTGCCCGTGGCCCTGCGCCCCGCGCTCTGCGTCGGGTTCGGCTCGCGTACCCGACGGAGAGCGCGAACGCGGCGACGAGCGAGACGACGCCGCCCATGACCAGGGTGAAGCGGGCTCCGAGAGCATCGGACACCACACCGACCAGCGGTGCGCCGACGGGGGTGCCGCCGAGGAGCACGAGGAAGTAGACGGACAGGACACGGCCCCGCAGCGGCGGGTCGGCATGGACCTGGATCAGCGCGTTGGCGGTGGTGGTCACGGTCACCGCGGCACATCCGGTGACGAACAGCAGGACGAGGAACGAGCCATAGCCCGGCATGAGGCCCTGCGCGACCTCCAGTGCGCCGAAGCCCATCGTGGCAAAGGTCAGCCGGCGCACGGTGGGGGGCTTGCCGTGGTTGGCACAGTGGATCGCGCCGAAGAGGCTGCCCAGAGCGTAGGCGGCGGAGAGGTATCCGAAGGCGGCGGCGCCCGTGTGGAACACGGTGATGGAGACCAGTGAGACGGTGACCTGGAAGTTGAGGCCGAAGGTGCCGACGAATGCGATGAGGCGGATCGGCAGGAGCAGTTCCGGGGTGGCGGAGATGTGGCGGAGTGCCTCGCGCCCTCGGGTGCGGCCCGGTCGCGCGCGGACGGGGACGTCCGGCGTGTCGGTACGGATGCCGATCAGGCCGTAGAGGACGGCCAGGTACGAGGCGGTGTTCAGGAGGAACACCGGGCCGGTGCCGAAGGTTGCGACGGCCAGGCCGGCAAGGGCCGGGCCGATGGCGCGGGCCATGTTGAACTGGGCGGCGTTCAGGCCGACCGCGCCGGCCGTCTGCTCGTGTGAGACGAGTTCGCAGATGTAGGCGTTGCGTGCGGGACCGTCCACGGCGGTGGCGGTGCCGAGGGCGAAGGCCAGCGCGTAGAGGGACGGCAGGTTCACCGCTCCGGTGACCGTGAGCAGTCCCAGCAGGAGTGACTGGGCCGCCATCGCCGTCTGGGTCAGGAGCAGCGTCCGTCGCTTGGGGTACCGGTCGGCGAGCACACCTCCCGTCAGGCCGAGCAGGGTCTGTGGCAGGAACTGCAGCGCGGTCACGATGCCGACCGCGCTGCCGCTGTCGCCGGTGGTGTGGAGGACGAGCAGGTCCTGGGCGGCGCGCTGCATCCACGTGCCGACGTTTGAGACGAGCTGTCCGAGCAGGTAGCGCCGGAAATTCGGGACGGCGAGTGCATGCGTCGCCGGCAGGCGGAAGACGGCACTCATGACATGTGACGGGCATACGTGTCGCCTGCGACAGGCGCGCCGGTGTCGTCGAGGTGGTGGAAGGTCGGATGGGGGTGCATGAGGAACGCGTGATGGGAGATGTTCCATGCGTAGGCGCCGGCCATGGCGAACGCGACGCGGTCGCCGACGCGCAGCCGTTCGATCATGATCCGGCTCGCCAGTACGTCCTTGGGCGTGCACAGCTGCCCGACCAGCGTCACCGGCTCGTCCCGGACCTCCGGACGGTTCCAGGGCCGCGGCCAGGTGGCCTCGGGGATCACCTCGAAGGGCTGGTCGTGCCGTTTCGCGGCCGGGGTGCGCAGGTGGTGGGTGCCGCCGCGCAGTACGGCGAACGCGTGCCCCCGGCTGAACTTGATGTCCAGGACCTGGGTGACGTACCAGCCGCAGTACGCCGTGACCGAGCGGCCGGGCTCGATCCGCAGGGTGAGGTGGGGGTGGCGGCCGAGGATGCGGCGCAGTCCGGCGCCGAGAGCGGGCCAGTCGTACACCCTGGGCGGATGCGTGTAGTCGACGCCCATGCCGCCGCCCACGTTGACTTCCTGCAGGTCCACTCCGCGAGCGCGGGCCCAGCTCTCGGCCCAGGCGAGGACGTTGTCGACGAGCAGGAGATGGGGTTCGGCCTGGAGGCCGCTGGCAAGGTGGAAGTGGAGGCCCCGCAGTCGGACGCCCGGGACCGACTCCAGCACCTCCAGGCAGCGGTCCAGTTGTACGGGATCCATGCCGAACGGTCCGCCGCCCATGGTCAGGGCGACTCGGCCCACGTCGACGGGCAGGTTGACGCGGAACAGTACGTCCACGGTCTGGTCGCCCAGCAGGGTGGCGAGCAGGCGGAGTTCGTGTTCGCTCTCGACGTGCAGGCGCTCGGCTCCCGCGTCCAGTGCGCGGCTGAGCTCCTGCTGCGTCTTGCCGGGGCCGCCGAAGGCGATCCGTGCGCCCGGGACGGTTGCGCGGACGTGGTCCAGTTCGCCGCCGGAGGCCACCTCGAAGCCGTGGACGTGTTCGGCGAGGGCGCGCAGGATCCGGGGGTCGGAGTTGGCCTTGGCCGCATACAGCAGCTCGACGCGGTCGGGAAGCGCGGCCCCGATCATGCGCACGTGATCGCGCAGATCGGGCAGGTCGTAGACGTAGGCGGGCAGATCGTCGTCGGGCAGCGCGGCGACGAGGTCGTACGCCGCGGGCCTCACCGGACCACCTCGCGGGGGAAGTCCGCGCCGAGCGGGCTGGGCAGGGGCACGTAGGTCGCGTGCCGGTCGGCCTTGCGGGACCAGCGCAGCAGGAGGTTGGCCTTGGCCGGCAGCGGTACGCCGGACAGCAGGGCCCGCAGGCGCGGCGGTTCGGCGGCGGTGCGGGCGTAGCCGGCGAGGTGGTCGCGGACCAGGCCCCACAGGGCGGGTTCCAGCGCCGGGTCGAGGTCGGCCAGGGCGCTGAGCATGTCGGCGGTGTGGTTGACCAGGAGGCAGTACGCGACCCGGTTCCAGCCGTGTTCGGGATCGTAGGTGAGGGGACCGCGTACGTCGTCGGGGAGCTCGGCGAGGGCCTGCCCGTGTCGGCCGGGCAGGAGCTTGGTGCCCTCCAGGTCGCGGAAGAGCATCTGCGCGGGCGTGCCGTCGGCCTCGACGCCGACGACGACGTTCTGCAGGTGGGGTTCGAGCACGACGCCGTGTTCGAAGTAGGCGGCCAGGACCGGCGGCAGCAGCAGCCCGAGGTACGCGTCCCACCAGGCCAGGATGGAGCCGTCGCCGCGGGCGAGCAGGTTGGAGACATGGGCCGCGCCGGTCGGGTACTCGTCCGCCACCGCGGCGGCGAGCAGGGGTGTGACCCCGGGACGCAGGTGGTGGCGCAGGCCGGAGCGGACGACGACGCCGAAGCCCTCCAGGAGAGCGGTGTCGCCGGCCGTGTCGAGGGTGCGGTAGCCGGGCTCGGCCAGGAGTGCGCAACCCGGGAAGCGGTCGGTGAGCCGGGCGAAGACAGGCTGGAGCAGCCGGTTGAGGGCGACGGTCCCGGACAGTTCGTAACCAGCGTGCCTGCGGACGCAGTTGGTGAGGCGGACGTTGAGGCTGAACTTCAGGAACGCGTCGGTTTCCGGGGCGTACAGCGTGCGCACCGAGGCGGTCGGCACCAGCTCCGGGCCGCCCGTGCCGGTGTCCACGACATCCCCCGCGGCGACCGCCTCGCGCAGCAGGTCGTGGTCCTTCAGCAGCCGGTACTGCCAGGGGTGCACGGGGAGTACGGCGAACTCCGGGTCGGCCACCGGGTGCAACGTGTCGAGCGCGTGCGGCTCGCCCTCCTGCCGTACGAGGTGGCGGCGTACGGCCAGGTAGCGCAGGCGGAAGCGGGTGCCGGTCTCCGGGCCGTACGCCAGCCAGTCCGCCGGGTCGCCGGTACGGGCCTTGGGCGTGGGGTGGAAACGGTGGCCGAACACCAGGGACTGCTCCGAGGCCACGTAGGGGTCCGCGGCCGTCCGGGCGCCTGCCCGCTCCTCCAGTACGACGCGGATCGTCTCCCGGCTGTCCGCCACCTGGTCCAGGAACTCCTCGTTGGCCAGGCCCGTGCGCTGTTCCAGTTCCTCCTGGATGCAGCCGGCCAGCTCGCGCCAGTCCACGCTCACCCAGGAATCGCCGTCGAGCCGCTGCGCCGGGCCCTGGAAGCGATGCGCCCCGATCAACGAGGTACGGCGCAGCGCGGCACGCAGCAGAAGGCCCCGCCGGGGCAGTCGTAGCAGGAGGTGATCGTCGACGACCGTCACCTGATGCTCGGGGGCGGACACCTCACGGACCAGGCAGTTGAGCAGTGTGTGGGTCGTGACGAGGTCGGCCGTCCGCGACGGCTCCGCGGTCGGGGAAGGGACGGTGGCGGCGCTCTCGGTGTGGGGGGCCGTGTCGGTGGTCATGTGGTCGCTCCAGTGGGACAGCGGTCGGTGTCAGAGGTCAGCGGCAGTGCGCCAGGGGGTTGGGAACGGACGTCCATTGCGCGGCACCCGGGTTCTCGGACAGGCGCATGGCGATGGTCGCCTTCAGCGGCATCGCGTCCCCGAAGAACGCTGCCGCGTCCTCCTGGTCCGGCAGGGCGGCGAAAACGCGGCGTGCGGCCTCGGCGACCGTGCCCCACAGCGCCCGTGGCTCAGCCGCCCGGGTCCGGCCGAGGACATCGACCAGCTCGCTGAAGACCCCGCTGACCAGGCCGCCGAAGAGCTTGGTGCGCAGCGAGTCGATGTCGTCGCCTGCGCGGGTGCCGAGCAGCGGCGGGAGCGTGAAACCGTACCGGGCCAGGCGGCGCGGGCTGACCCGAACGCCGTCCAGGTCCCGGTACAGCACCCGCACCGGCCGCCCGTTCCGCAGCACGACCAGGGTGTTCTGGCCGTGTGCCTCCAGCGCCACCCCCATGGACAGCAGCGTCAGAGTCGGCGGCAGAACGAGGCCGGCGAGGTCCGCCAGCCAGCGCACCGGGTCCCCCGACACCACGGCGGCGCCGGTCGCGTGCACGGCCGTGAGCGGTACCGCGATCTCCCCGGTGTCGAGGTGGCACTCGGTCGACTCCCGGATCATGGCCGCCAGGCTCGCGGAGGGCCGGCCGTCCACGCGCACCGAGCCACCGCCCAGCTCCCGCAGGACACCCAGGCTGCCGCTGTGTCCGGCCTTGTCGAGGACGGCCGCGACCAGTTCGGACAGCGGTGGCCCGTCGGCGACCTCGGCCGCGGAGATGGTGCGACGGTAGTTGGTGACCTGGACATCGAGCGCGGTCTTGACGTGGCAGCCGGGCAGCGCGCCGAGCGGTGCGAGGGTACGCAGCGACAGCAGCGGGCGGGCCGCGACGGTCTCCTCCACGACGGCCAGGTCGCGGTGGTGCCGGAGCACGTGGTCACGCTGCCAGGGGTGCACCGGCAGCAGGAACGTGTCGCCGTCCCGCAGCGCCCGCGGCCACTCGCCGGCGCCGTGCCAGCGGTCGGCCGGGACCCGAACCAGCGCCAGGCGGACGACCGGGTGGTGTTCGGGCGCGTAGGCGAGCACCTCGGCGACGGACATGCCGGTGCGCGTCCGGCAGCAGGGGTGCTGCGGGTGGCCGTCGACGACCGCCTGCTCGGCATCCGTCGAGTCGGCCGGGGAGGCCTTCCGGTCCGCGTTCGCGGCTCTGGCGAGGGCCAGGTTCGCGACGCTGTTGTCGAGTTCGGCCGCCAGCCGCTCCGCCGCGGGGGTACGCAGGCCCAGCTGTCCCAGCAGCCGGGCCGGGTCGCTGATCGGCCCCTCCGGCCCCGACACAGCGAAGTCCCGCGGCACGTCGGCGAACGGCCGCGCGCCCGCCTCGGCCGCCGAGAGCGAACCGCCCCGTTGCAGATCGATAACCATGGATCCGGCCTCACGGCGACGCCTGGTCACACCAGGCAGGGGTTCCCGTCCGAAGGCGCCCCACAGGCGGGACAGCACGGTGGCGCGTGCTCCCGGGAGCGCGGTCGCGAAGGGCTCCACCAGGTCAGGGCGGATACGGAGCAGTTCGTCGATGGGCATGGGGTGTCCCTGGTTCTCGCGGTGGCGGGTGGTCCGGTGGTGCTCCGGTGGCACCGACCGCCCGACCGACGCTACGGGAAGACGATCAAGGGAATTGCCAGAGCGAATACAGCGGGAGGTCGCGAACACCCCCGAGGCAGCGCTTCGCCTCGCGCGGTTCCCGCCGAACCAGCCGAGGACGGCACAGGGAGCGGCGCACTGACCTTGGATCAGATTCCGACTGCCATCTGGGAGACCGGGTGCCGGCGTCCGACGTCTTAACTCTGGGCTTACGCCACGCTGGCCGGACCCTTGATGTCGTCAAGAAACCGCGCCCTGGCGAATGAACCGGCCGTGGAAGATCACTGGCTCGGGGGAGCTTGCGGCGTTTGCGCCACGCGCCGCAGCCCGTGTCTGTGAGCCTTTCGTCATGCGTGTCTTGCTGATCGAGGACGACGACCGTGTGGCCGGGCCGTTGGCGGAGGGGCTGCGCCGTTTCGGGTTCACCGTGGAACACGCCAGAACGGGGGCCGAGGGCCTTGCCGCACCGGAGGTGGCGATGGTGCTGCTGGACCTGGGGCTGCCGGACATGGACGGCATCGACGTGTGCCGGACGCTGAGATCCCGCTCGTCCGTACCGATCATCATGATCACGGCCAGGGACGACGAGGTGGACCGGGTCCTCGGGCTCGAACTGGGTGCGGACGACTACGTCTCCAAGCCGTTCGGCGTACGGGAGCTCGTCGCCCGGATCCGTGCCGTCACCCGCCGCGCCCGCCCGGCGGTTCCGGACCCCCAGTGCGGATCTTCGAAGCCCTCGGACCGCCTCGATCCCCCAGGGACACCCGACATCCGGCGGATCGGCCCCCTGACCATCGACTGTCGCACCCGGCAGGTACGCCTGCACCATACGTCCATCGCCCTCGCGCCCAAGGAGTTCGACCTGCTCACCTGCCTCGCCGAGGACCCGGGCGCCGTCTGCTCCCGCCGGCAGATTCTCGACGCGGTCTGGGAACCCAACTTCTTCGGCCCCACCAAGACCCTGGACGTCCACATCGCCGCGCTCCGCCGCAAACTCGGCGACGCCTCCTGGATCGAGAACATCCGCGGAATCGGCTTCCGCCTCGTGCTCCCGGCACATCTCGACACCCTGTCCGTCGCGGTGCAGACGCGCGGCGGAGAGATCCGGTGACCCGTCGCCTCCTGCTCAGCCACCTGAGCCTGATACTGCTCGTCCTGTTCGCCCTCGAAGTGCCCTTCGGCGTCTTCTACGGCCGCAGCGAGCTGGCCCGGTTCTCCCGTACGGCGGAGCAAGGAGCGATGACGCTCGCCGAGGTCTGCGAGGACAAGATGGAGCACGGGCTGACAGCCGACCTGCCCGACCTCGCCCTCGCGTACGGGCGGCGGACCGGCGGTACCGTGCTCGTCGCCGACCACCGGGGCATCGTCCTCACCGACACCGCTGCCCACGCCGCGGTCGGCAAGGACCTGTCCGCCGAGCCGGACATCTCCACGGCACTGCACGGTCGCCCCACCGTCGGCACGCGCGGGATCCCGCCCGCGGACGGTGAGTTCCTCCTCGTCACCGTGCCGGGCGGGTCCGATCCGGCCGTCGCCTGTGTGGTGCGGACGGCGTACGCGCTGGGCCCGCTCAAGGCCAGGGTGCGTACCACCTGGCTGGTCCTTGCCGCCGTCGGTCTCGGAGTCCTGGCCGCCGCCTCCCTGATCGGGTTCGTTCTCGCGCGCTCGATCACCCGTCCCGTGCAGGCCCTGGAACGCGCCACCGCGCAACTCGCCGAAGGGCGGATCACCGATCCCCCGGCCACCGACCACGGGCCACCGGAGCTGCGCAGGCTCGCCGCGTCATTCACCCGGACCGCGACCCGGCTTCAGCACCTGCTCCAGGCTCAGCAGGCGTTCGCCTCCGACGTGTCACACCAGCTGAAGACACCCCTGACCGCGCTGCGCCTGCGCCTGGAGAACTTCGAGCCGCACCTCGCCCCCTGCGCCCAGGACAGCCTCGACAAGACGCTCGGAGAACTGGAGCGGCTCAGCCGCATGGTGCAGGGGCTGCTCGCTCTCGCGCGGCTGGAGAACACGGAGATCCGGGCGGAGGCCGCCGATCTCAATGCCGTCGTCTCCGACCGCGCGGACATCTGGACGGCCTTCGCCGCCGAACAGCAGGTCGACATCATCGTGTCCGGAGGCGCGTCCGCTCCGGTGTTGGCAGTCCCCGGCGCACTGGAACAGATCATCGACAACCTGCTCTCCAACGCGCTCCGTGTGTCCGCACCGGGAACCTCGGTCACGCTGGCCGTCATCACCACGCCCGCACGAGGCACCCACACCCCGCCCATGACCGAGCTGCATGTGATCGACCAGGGCCCCGGCATGACCGAGGCCGAACGGTACAGGGCCTTCGACCGCTTCTGGCGTGCTCCACACGCCGACCACGACGGCACCGGCCTCGGTCTGCCGTTGGTCCGGCACCTCACCCGGGCGGGAAGGGGTGAGGTCACCCTGGAGGCGGCCCCCGGCGGCGGGCTCGACGCGGTCGTCCGCCTCCGGCACGCCGATTGCCCTGAGCAGCAGGCTCGGCTACGCACCCCCGCGGACGTCGACACGGCGCCCCGATCCGCACCCGCGCGGTAGGGCGCGGGGGCCTGTACGTCGATGGCGCACCGCGAGCATCCCGACGCGCGGCCCCTACGGGGAGAGCCGGCCGCGCGGTCAGGGCCCCTGGACGGCCCGGTGCACGAAAGCGGGTGGCAGGTTCGCCCACACCGACTTCGAGCGCTCCAACCGGTCGAAACGGTAGGCGAGGTCGGTGGTGAGGTGGCGGGCGGGCGGGGTCATGGTGGCGCCGTCGCTCACCCGGCGCCTGGTCGAACGCTTCGTCCTGCAAGCCCCCGCGTCCGTCCCCGCGCAGCGCGGCCTGCTGTCCGCACTCACCGACCGGGAGCAGGAAGTCCCTGCCCTGGTCGCCCGTGGGCCGGCCAACGGCGAGATCGCCGGCCGCCTCTTCGTGGCAGAGACGACCGCAAAACCCACCTCGGCCGCATCCTGGCCAAACTCGGCCTCCGCGACCGTGTCCACGCAGTGATCTTCGCCTACGAGAGCGGGCTCGTACGGGCCGGGGACTGAGCATCGACAGGCACCCCGACGGCGAGCCCCCTCGCCGTGGCCGGCGCGCGGCCGGAGCCCGCGCTCCCCGTCCGCCGACTCCTCGCTACTGCTCCGCGGGCTCGTCGTGCGAAGGGGCTCGGCCGCGGAGTGTCACGAGGGTCAGCAGTGCGGAGAACAGTGCGGCCGAGCCGCAGACGACGAAGCCGATCGAGTAGCCGTGGCCGAGGGCGTCGAGGGCGAGTGGGTGCAGGTCGGCGAGTTTCGGTGACGCCGCGGAGGCGCCGTTCACCGCGAGCGGGCCGCCCTCTTCCAGCACGGCCGAGCCGGCTCCCTTCAGTGCCGGTGGCAGCGCCGAGTCGTGCAGGGAGTCGGAGAAGGTGGTTGCGGCGCGGCTCAGGGCCACGGCGCCGATGACGGCCGGGCCGAGGGTGAAGCCGAAGTCCCGGAGCAGGTTGGTGGTGGCGCTCGCCATGCCGGCCAGGTGCAGCGGGACGGTGTTGACGGCCGTCGCCGTGATCGACGAGACGGTGATCGCGAAGCCCAGGCCCACCAGACCGAGTGGCAGGATCAGCGAGGTGAAGGCGCTGTCGGTGATCGGCAGGGTGGCCGCCCAGTAGTCGCCCGCCGTGATCAGCAGCAGCCCCGCGCCCAGGAGCAGCCCGGGTGCCACGGTTCTCAGCAGCCGTTCCGTCAACGGCAGCATCGCCAGGGTGATGCCGTTGAGGAGGACGAAGGCCAGGGCGGTCCGCATCGGGGCCTGGTCCTGCACCGGGCCGAGCCGGATGCTGACCGAGTAGGCGGTGCCCAGAAAGGCGAACATCCCCACGACGGCCACGACGGAGGCCACCGCGAAGGCGCGGTTGCGGAACAGGTCCAGGCGCAGGAGCGGGGATTTCGCGCGCTTCTCGGCCAGCACGAAGACGGCGAGGAAGACGGCCGCCAGGACGAAGGCGATGATGATCGAGGGCGAGGCCCATCCGTCCGTGGGGCCCTGGATGATCGCGTAGAGCAGGGAGAACAGCCCGAGGCCGATGGTCAGTTGGCCCGCCACGTCCAGCGAGCGTCCCTCGGGGGCGCTGGAGTCGACGACGAACAGGGCGCTGACGGCGGCACTCGCCGCGGCGATGGCGGTGACCACGACGAAGGACCACCGCCACGAGCCGTAGGTCGCGGTGATGCCTCCGAGCAGGGGCGCGAGGAACCCGCCGGTGGAGAGCAGGGCCGCCCACATCGCGATGACCCGGGCGCGTTGCGCGGGCGAGGTGGTGCCGGCGGCCAGGACGGCCAGCGAGGTCGGGAACAGTGCGGCGGCCCCGAGGCCCGACAGGGCCTGTCCGACCCAGAGTTGGTGGACGCCGGGGGCGGTGGCGCTGACCAGTTCGCCCACGGCCAGCAGCGAGGCGCCGCCTATCAGCAGCCGCTTGCGGCCGAAGAGGTCGCCGAGCAGGCCGAAGGTCAGTTCGAGTACGGCGACCGGCAGCAGGAAGGCGTCGGAGATCCAGGTGAGCTGTGAGCCGACGGGGTGCAGGTCGGACTGGAACAGCCCGTTGAGGGTGGCCGGTATGGCCAGACCGATCTGGGCGAGGCAGACGGCGAGGAGGCCGGCGACCAGGGTGCCGGTGGTCAGTCCGCGGCCGGCGGTGGTTCTGGCGGAGGGTTCGGTCGTCATGGACACGGGGGCTCCTGAGGCGCGCGTTTCGGGGAAGGGGACAGGATGCTCGGGGATCAGCGGATGCCGCTCAGGCGATGCGGCCGGTAGTCGGTGAAGCCGGCGCCGTCGAGGCCCAGTTCGTCGGCGCTGTGCTGGAGTTCGGCGGCGGTGGCGGAGTTGTCCCAGTGCCCGGTGTCCAGCCGGTGCTCCACGGCGTGCAGCCCGGCGACCACTTCGGCGGTGGTGAAGTTGCAGTGGCTCTGGCGTGCCACGTAGGCCTGTCGCAGCAGAGCGGAGTCTCCGGCCTCCCGCACCCGCTGCGCGAAGGCCGACTCCTGCTCGACGGGTACGAGTTGGTCGGCGGTGGTGTGGATGTCGAGCAGCGGCACGGTCAGCCCCTGGCCGGCCGTGGAAGTCTGCTTCAGGTGGGTCACCGCGGCCGGGTCGGCGACGGTGTCCGCACCGTGGGTGAGCTGGTTCAGGTCGGTCCGCAGGTCGACTCCGGCGTGCCGGTAGAGCGCCTCGACCTGCTTGGCGTGGCTGGACTTGCGCAGCAGGCCGGCGTAGTCGACGCCCTTGTTCCAGGACGTGTTGCCGCCGGCGGACTGCTCCACCGACCAGCGGGCCGGGACGATGAACCCGAGCAGTCCCTGGGCCAGCCATGCGTACTGCTGCTCCTCCTGGCCCGCGAAGTCGTCACGGGCGGGCGGCTGTCGGCCCGGGGCCCAGTCGGTCAGGTTGAGGTAGGCGGCGGCCAGGGCGATCCGGGCGCGTCCCGCGGGGGTCTGCTGTGCCGCTTCCACGGCGTTCGTGAGCCGGTCCGCGAGGGCGCCGGCGTCGGCCTGGCTGTTCAGGTTCACGAGTCCGCCGGTGTCGGCCGGGTCGAAGAACGTGGCCAGGGTGTACTCGGCGTCCAGCTGGTAGTTGTCCAGGTCCACGCCGCCCGCGACCAGGCCGCACATGCCGAGTGCGCCGTCGACGCGTCCCGCGCCGTCGCGGGCGATCCGGGCGTTGACGAGGCCGCCCATGGACTGGCCCACCGAGATGATCCGGGTCGGCCTGCCGACCTGCCGGCGGAACGCGGTGAGCGTCGCGAACTGGTCCCGCTCGGCCGAGTCGAGCGCCCACATCGAGCCGTTCGGGTCGTAGGAGGAGCCGACGAGGGCGTAGCCGGCGTCGAGCAGGGTCTGGCGCGCCGCGGGCGACGGGGCGTCGGCGGCGGTGGTCGGTCCGAAGCCGTGGCTGAACAGCAGCAGGCTGCCGTTCCACCGTGCCGGTTTGTCCGCGATCCAGGTGGCGCCGTCGGAGAGGGTGCCGGAGTAGTGATCGGCGGTGGCGGCCTGGGCGCCGGTCGCCGGCCCGATCAGAGAGGCCGCGAAAGCGGTCGCACAGGCGGCGGCGAGGGTCGAGAGACGAGGTCGGGGCATGGCGGCGGCTCCACGGGACGAGGAGGGGACCGAGTGGGGGCGCGAGCGGGAAGGGCGCTGTGAATGTAGGGCTCTTTTTTCATCGCCGTCAATGCCATGCCCAATATTGAGGTAGGTGGCTCCGCCGCGCGGGGATCGGCGGGGATCAGGTCAGCGGCAGGATGTCCAGCAGCCGGGCGGCCACGCGCGCGGCCGGGCGCTCCCAGCGGCCGGCCAGGCCGCGGAAGACGGTCTCCGCCTCGGCGGCGGGCCAGTCCTTCGGAAGGTGCTCGGCGGGCAGATGCGGGTCGCGTCGCACCAGTTCCAGCCAGTCGGTGTGCAGCAGGAGCTGGCCCGCGAGCTCGTCGCCGGAGAGCGCCGCGGGAAGCGGGTCGGTGCGGTCCCAGCGTTCCAGGAAGGCCCGGTACCGGGCGCCGATGGCCGGCACGTCGAAGGCCTGCTCCAGCACCTCGCGGACGCCGGTGGGTGACTCCACCTCGGCCCGGAACACCCGCAGGTACGGTTCCAGGCCGAGATCCGCCGCCATCTCGCGGACGTCGACACGGGCCGGGGCCACCCACAGGCCGCTCTGCAGGGGCCCGAAGCCCGCCCAGATCAGCCGGGACCGCAGGTCGTGCCGTTCGCGGCTCCACGCCTCGGGCAGCGAGAAGCCCACCATCGTCCACCGGCCGTCCCAGTCCCGGTTGACCGCGCCGGTGCGCCAGATGCGGTCCCTGCCGTCCGTGAGCACCTGGACGGCGTGCGGGGTCAGCCCGAAGTAGGCCTTCCGGCCCTGGCGATGACGCTCCAGCAGGCCCCGTTTGACCATCCGGTTCAAGGTGGTCCGTACCGCTTCCTCGCTACTGCCCAGCCGCCCGAGAGCAGCGATCACACTGCCCGACGACACGGCGATGGGCCGCTCCAGTACATGGGCACCGAAGAAGGTCAGCATCAGGGACTGGGTACGCGGCTCGGGACTGCTCTCGGCGGCGGCATCGACACTGGTCACGGGCCCAGCCTAGGCCTGGAGCGGGCACGCACGGCTGCCCGCGCGGCAAAGAGTGTCATTTTCGTGACGGCGGTCGACAGCTGGCCGCATGACGGCTGTCGGAGGGACGGTGCCCTCGGTGGGCGGGGTTCGCTTCCGCCGACGTCCCGGGCGGACCGGGTCGAGCGGAGGCACCCGGCCGGTCGTCGTGACCACCCGGTCGGGCTGGTGGCGGGGCGCCGAGCGACGCGACGGCGCGCCGACGCGGTCGGGGATACCGCACGCGGCGTCCCCGACCGGGTCCCGACGCCACCGCCCCGCAGCGGCTGACGGCCGCCGGGGGCGGGCCGGCGGACCGGGCCCGCGAGCGATGCGGCGACGCAAAGGTCACAAGGCGGCATCCCGCCGGGTGATGTTGGGCAGGTAACCCCGCCGCAGCAACCCTGACATGAGGAGCGTCAAGGCCGTGACCGCCTCATCCGCGAAACCTGCCCCCGTCCCGACCGCGCCGGGCGCGCTCCCGTTGATCGGGCATGCCCATCGCCTGGTACGGACCCCGCTGCCGTTCATCACCTCGCTTCGCGCCCACGGTGGCGTCGTCCGCATACGTCTGGGCCCGACCCCCGCGTACGTGGTCACCGACCCCGTGCTCACCCGCACCGTACTGGTCACCGAGGCCGCCCACTTCGCCAAGGGCGGAAGAGTCTTCGACGTCCTGAGAGGTGTCTTCGGCGACGGTCTGGCCACTGTCGCCGACGGCGAGACCCACCTGCGCAACCGCCGCCTGATGCAGCCCATGTTCAACAAGGCCCATATCGCCACTCGCGGCAACGCCATGATCGAACAGGTCCGGTCCATGGTCGGCGCATGGGAGGAGAATCGATTCCGCAATGTGTTCGCGGACATGAACGACGTCACCCTCGCCGCCTTCCTGGTCGCTCTCTTCGGGATGGACCTACCCGCGCACCTGCAGGAGGAGTTCACCGTCCTCATGCCCGTGATCATGAAGGGGGCGATCCGGCAGACGCTCCTGCCGCCCTGGGTGAACCGGCTCCCGCTGCCCGCGAACCGCGCGCAGACCCACCGGCTCACCCGCCTGCGCGTCCTCATCGACCGGGCCGTCGACCACCACTCCGGCGGGTCGGCGGGGGCTCCCCCGTCCCCCGGCCACGATCCGGCCGAAGCCGCGGGATGCCCCCACCGGGCGGGCGCCGACCACGAACGGGCCGGGCTGTTCGAAACCCTGGTGGCAGCCGGGGACCAGTTCACCCGCCGACAGCTCCAGGACGAAGCCATCACCCTGATGAACGCGGCGATCGAGACCACGGCCACCACCCTCGCCTGGACCCTGTACGAGCTCACCCGGCACCCCGAGGTCGAACAGCGTCTGCGCGCCGAACTCGCCGCCGTCTGCACCGGCCGGCCCCTGCGCCAGGAAGACCTCGACCGGCTCCCCTACGCCCGGCAGGTCCTGCAGGAAGGCGTCCGCAAATACGGGCCGGCCTGGATGGTGACCCGAAGCGCCACCCGGGACATCGAGCTCGGCGGACACCACATCCCCCAGGGTGCCGACATCGTGTGGAGCCCCTACCTCCACCAGAACGACCCCGCCCACTTCCCCGAACCGGCCACCTTCGACCCGGACCGCTGGCCCCCCGATCGCCCACCCACAACCCGCGACTTCCTCTTCGCGTTCGGAGACGGCCGCCGCAAGTGCATCGGAGAGAACTTCGCCTGGACCGAGATGCAGATCATCCTTGCGACCGTCCTGCAGACCTGGCCCCGGCTCCGCCTCGTCTCCCGCCCTCCCCGCCCCACGACAGCCATCACCGTCAAGCCGGACAGACTGACCATGGCTTTCGGCACCGCCTGAGCGCACGAGGTCGCCCGCGGTGCGGTCCCTCTCCTCCGAGCCGGCGAGGAGGCAGGTCCCGAGGTACGCCGGCGCGGATCCGACGGAGTCGTGCCGCGCCGGCTGCGGCGGTCAACCGGCGTTGACGACCACGCACTTCACCTGGGTCCAGTCCTCCAGGTAGTCGGGGCCCATGGAGTGGCCGACTCGGACGAACCGGCCGTGGCCGGACGGCCCTCGGCGAGGTTCACGGAGGCCTGGTGCCGTTCGGTGGCGCCCCAGGTGTCCAGGCAGGACTCGGCGCCCCGGAACAGGTCGTTCCGGAACAGGTCGTTCACCACGTCCTGGCCGCCGACCCGCCGGATGTCCTCGATCCAGTCGGGGATCACGCCGGCATGGGCCGCGCCGTCGGCGTTGATGTCGAAGGCGCGCTCGCCGGAGGTCTGCCGGTCGATGACGGAGCCGCCGTCGACGCTGCGGAAGGGGTACGGCACCTTGTTCGCGGCGGCCGCGCCGCGCGGAGCGGGGTGGTCGCCGATGCCGTTGAAGTCGGTGCCGTAGCCACGAAACCATGGGGTTGTCATGAACCGCGCAATACCTGGGGCGAGGGTCATGCCACGCGCCGACGGAGTCAAGTGCCCGGGTCGTCCGGCCCGGCATCACGCCGGCGACGGCGCCGCGCGACACGCCTTCGAAGAAAGTTCTGTACCGCTGTCGATCCGGCCGCCTGCCGTTCGACGTCATGGTGTGGGGCGCTCGGCCGCACGACGACGCGACAGGGTTCGGTGAGGATGCACATGGATCAACTACTGAGAGTGATGAACTTCAATGTCTCGCGCGACGGAATCGGTGCCGGTGAGCACCAGAGCCTGGAGCAGCCGTTCGGCCTCGACCGTGCGGAGCGGCTGTTCGCCTGGGCCGGAGCCACCGCGAGCTGGCCCATGCGCACGGATTCCGGGGGGAGCCGGGGCCTGGACGACTACTTCACCAGGGACTTCGCGCACGGCATCGGCGCCGAGATCATGGGCCGCAACAAGTTCGGGCCGCAGCGCGGGCCCTGGCAGGACCACGAGTGGCGGGGCTGGTGGGGCGAGGAGCCCCCGTTCCGCACTCCGGTGTTCGTCATGACCCACTACGAGCGTCCCTCGTTCACGCTCTCCGACACCACGTTCCACTTCGTCGCCGGTTCGCCGGCCACGGTTCTCGAACGGGCCCGGAAAGCGGCGGGGGGCAAGGACGTCCGGCTCGGCGGCGGGGTCACCACGGTCCGGCAGTTCCTCGATGCCGACCTCGTGGACACCCTGCATGTCGCGGTCGCGCCGGTGACGCTCGGGTCCGGACTGCGGCTCTGGAAGTCCCCCGACGAACTGCTCGACCGGTTCCACCTGGAGGTCGTGCCCAGCCCGAGCGGCGTGACGCACCACCTGTTCTGGCGACGGTGACCCGCTGACGCCCCGACGTCGCCCGGCCGTCCCTTCCGGGACGGCCGGGCTGCGGTCGGCCGGGGCGCTGAGCCGTTACGGCTTCACGCGGACGATCTGCGGGTCGTGGTCGCTGGTCTGGTCGGCGAACTCGCTGTTGATGTGCACCACGTCGTAGTCGGCGCCGTGCTTCAGGCCCGGGCTGACCAGGATGTGGTCCAGGACCTGGGAGTTGCCCTCGTAGACGTACGAGTAGCGCTCCTTGGCCGGCAGCGTGTTCACCAGGTCGGTGAGAACCTCCCCGTTCGCGGTGAGCGAGGTCACCGCGGGCGAGAACTGGTAGTCGTTCAGGTCACCCAGGACGACGAGGTCCGCCTTGGGGTTCGCCTTCTCCAGCGACTCGACGAACTCCCGCTCCACCAGGGCCTGCCGGTTGCGCTGCGCCTCGGAGCTGCGGACCGGTGGCTGGAAGCGGCTGTCGATCGCCTGGTCGCCGCCCTTGCTGTTGAAGTGGTTGGCGATGACGAACAGCGTCTTGCCGCGGAAGGTGAACTCGCCCGCGAGCGGCTTGCGCGAGTCGGTCCACGCGCTGTCGGTCGGCGCGATCCGGCCCGGCGACGCGGTCAGGTGCGTGTCGGCGCCCGTGCCGGTGACACCGACGGCCGTCGTGGAGTCGCCGCCCGGCCGGTCGTTGAACTGCACGCGGTCGGGGTTGAACAGGAACGCCTGGCGGATGTTGCCGCCCGGCTGGCCGCCGTCCTTGTCGTTGACGGGGTCGATCTGCCGCCACTGGTAGCGCGGGCCGCCGGCCGCGACGATCGCGTCGACCAGCTTGCCGAGCGTCTTGTCGGCGGCGACCGTGCCGTCGTCGGTGGCGCCGCTGTTGTCCTGGATCTCCTCCAGGGCGACGATGTCGGGCGAACGGAGGTTCGTCACCAGGCCCTTGGCGAGTGCGTCGAACTTCGACTGCGCGTTGCCCGGCGCGAGGTTCTCCACGTTGTACGTGGCGACGCTCACCTGCGAGGAGCTCTGCTTCGCGGTCACCTCGGGCTTGAGGCCGCCGCTGTGGACGGCGCCGATGGTGCGGGCCTGGACCGCGTAGGTGCCGGCGAACTGGTTGTAGTCCAGCGGCCCTTCGGTGGTGCCCGCCAGCGTGTCGCCCACGTTCGCCACGGGGAACGCCTGTTGGGCGGTCGGGATCAGCGACTGGACCATCAGCCGGCCCGAGTTGGGCTCGTCGTAGCCCGTGTAGAGGGTGCCGCCCCGCTTGGTGGGGTTCTGGTCCGGCTGGACCGTCACCCACATCTCCGAGTAGGGGTCGGTCGCGCCGACCACCCGGCTGCTGCCGATGCGGACGTTCATGCCCTCCAGCGACTCGTAGGTGTCGAGGGCGTACTCGTCGGGGCGCAGCGGCAGGTTCTCGATGCTCGCGCCGCCCGCCTGCGGGGCGAACTGCTCGGGCACCGAGTGCTCGTCGAGGACGACCGGGGCCGGCACGGCGTTGCCGCTCGACACGACGCTCACGGTGGCCTTGGTCAGCTCGGTCACGGACTGGATGCCGGTGTCCTGGCCGCCCGGGTAGTACTCCTGGACCGTCGCGTCGAGGGAGACGCTGTCGCCGACCTTCACGGTGGGCGCGGTCGAACCGGTGAAGACGAAGATGCCCTCGCTGGTACGCGGGTCGGCGTCGGGGCTCGGGTCCTGGACCCAGTAGCCCTGCGAGGAGCCGTACGCGCGCACGCCCGTGACGATGCCGGTGACACCGGAGACGGTCTTGCCGTTGAGCGGCGAGACGCGGGCGTCGCCCTGGATGTCGTGGATCTTCGCCGGGGTGGCCGGCGGGGTGGTGGCGGGCGGCGTGGACGCCGGGTCGGTCGGGGTCGTGCCGCCGCCGGTGTCCGCGGAGTTCTGCGGGGAGGGGTCGCCCGCGGTGAAGTCCGCGGCGTTGTCGTCGGTGTCGGCGAGGGTGGCCGCGCGCGCCACGGACGCGGTGTTGCTCGCGCCGGCCGCGGCGCCGTTGCCCTCGTGCACCACCGCGGTGCCGAAGCCCACCAGGTCCTTGACCCGCGAGTCGGCCTGGCAGTCGGCGGCGGTGAGGCAGGTCAGCGGGTCGCTGCCGGTGACCAGCGCTATGGTGCCGTTGGTACCGGACATGTTGATCGAGCCGGTCGCGTCGGGCGTCGGCAGCGCCTTGGTGCCGCCGGTGCCCGCGGCCTCCTGGACCAGGTAGCGGCCGCCGCCGGCGAGCGAGCCGGTGAGCGGGGTCGACTGCCACTTGGAGGACGCGGTCGGCGCGCCCGGCAGGTACTGGACGCTGTAGCCGCTCAGGTCGACCGATCCGCTGCCGGCGTTGGCCAGTTCGACGAAGTCGTTGGTGTACGTGGCACCCGAGTTGCCGCCGCCGCCGTAGACCTCGGCGATCAGCGCCTCGTGCGAGGCGGCCATGGCGTTGATGCTCAGACCGGCCGTGGCGAGCACGACGGCACCCGCGATGCCGTAGGGCAGGGCTCGCTTGTGTCTGGAGCGCCGCGGACGCGGCTCGGCGGCCTCGGATGAGGGATGCGACACGGAGGGGTCTCCTTCATACAGACTGCGTGACGTGGGTACATGAGCGCGCCGGGCCCGCCCGGGCGTACGACCAGCCAAGATACGCGCGTAGACAACGCCGCCCCAATACTTGGGAGATGAACTCTGAGACACAAACGGTGGTCCGGTATTCCGGTTCGGTGACGTGATGTTCCCGGCCGTCCCGGCCGCCCGGCCGCACGCGCACGGCGGGAGCCGGGTGCCGTCACCGGGCCCGCCGGGCAGCGGCCACGGCCCGCCCCGCGGGGCCCCCTTTGAGAAGCGACACCGATGAATGCAATGCGCGTGAGCTGTTGGACTCCGAAATCGAGCCGGGGCACAGTAGGCACGTTCACCCCCCGAACGGCACCAAACCCACTGTCACCAGCGGAGACCCCCATGAACCACGTCGCGGACCCCGCGCGGTACAACGGCACGATGCGCTACCGGCGCACCGGGCGCTCGGGCCTCGACCTGCCCGTCCTGTCCCTGGGCTACTGGCACAACTTCGGCGACGACCGGTCGTTCGAGAGCCAGCGGGACATCGCCCTGCGCGCCTTCGACCTCGGAATCACCCACCACGACCTGGCCAACAACTACGGCCCGCCCTACGGTTCCGCGGAACTCAACTTCGGGCGGCTGCTGAAGCAGGACCTCGCGCCCTACCGGGACGAGTTGGTCGTCTCCACGAAGGCCGGCTGGGACATGTGGCCCGGCCCCTACGGCCAGGGCGGCGGCTCCCGCAAGTACCTGCTCGCCTCCCTCGACCAGTCCCTGCGGCGCATGGGCCTCGACTACGTCGACATCTTCTACTCCCACCGCCTCGACGCCGGCACGCCCCTGGAGGAGACGATGGGCGCGCTGGCCACCGCCGTCCGCCAGGGCAAGGCCCTGTACGTCGGGATCTCCTCGTACGACGCCGAGCGCACCCGGCAGGCCGCGGCGATCCTGCGGGACCTGGGGACGCCGCTCCTCATCCACCAGCCGTCGTACAGCATGGTGAACCGCTGGATCGAGACGGACGGGCTGCTCGACGCGGCGCAGGAGGAGGGTTTCGGCGTCATCGGGTTCACGGCGCTCGCGCAGGGCCTGCTCACCGGCCGCTACCTCGACGGCATCCCGGAGGGCTCGCGGGCCTCGGCGGGCACGTCGTTCGACACGGACTGGCTCTCGGACGACATGATGAACAGGCTCCGCGCCCTCAACTCCCTCGCCGAGCGCCGTGGGCAGACCCTGGCGCAGATGGCGCTCGCCTGGGCCCTGCGCGACAGGCGGGTCACCTCGCTGGTCATCGGCGCCTCGCGGATCGAGCAGCTCGAACAGAACGTCGCCGCGCTGGAGAACCTGGAGTTCACCGCCGAGGAGCTGGCCGAGATCGACAGGTACGCCGTCGACGGCGGCGTCGACCTGTGGCGTGACGCCCGGACCGGCAAGATGAACTGAGGCCGCACACGCGTCGGCCGACGGCCCGCCCGACGGCCGACGCGCGGCCCCGGCCGCTGCGGCCCGCGGTCGCTCGCCTTCCGGGCGGGGGGGGAATGATCCGGACCGCCGGTGGGGGGGCCGGGCCGCACACACTCCGCCGGCACCGAAGTGCGGTGCCCGAGGCCGGGACGGCCCCTGTCCGGGCGCTCCGTCCGGTCCGCCTCGGCCCGCCGAGCGGGCAGCGGCGTCCCCTCCGTGGGCACGAGCGCCGACGGGACCGCCAGGGCGCTCATCCCCTGCGGATCGAGCGGTTCAGGCGTATCGCCGAGGCGAGGAAGAAGATCCCGCCGAGCGTGGCGTAGCCGGCGATGGCGGTCAGTGAGGGACTGTCCTGTGCGGCGCTCCGGATGAAGTTCGCGCCCGCGAGGACGGAGATGCCGCCACTGAGGATCATGGCCCACTGGCCGCCCATCGGGCGTCGCGCGACGCCCACGAGGAGCTGGATCAGGCCGGAGACGACCGCCCAGGCGCCCCAGACGCGCAGTACGTCGGCGACGCCCGAGGTGCCGGCGATCACGACACCGACGGCGGCGAGCGCACTGACGGCCATGTTGGCGTACAGGCCCTTGACCGGCCCGGCAGCGCGCGCCGACCTGGCGTCGACGACGGCCGCGGCCACGTCGAAGGCGGGATAGAGGAACAGCAGCACCTTGACCCCGACGCTGAGCTCGGAGCCGGACACCAGCAGGAGCGCGGCCCACACGGCGGCGAAGACGAAGCGGACGACGTACAGCCGGCGCAGGGCGGGCATGCCCGTGACGGGGCCGGCGGAGGCAGTGGTGGATGCCATGGGTTCTCCAGTGTCTGATAGGTAGAGAGAACGTTCTCTCTTGACGACAGCCTGGCACGGCCCTTCCACGAAAACAAGAGAGAGCGTTCTACCTCTACAATGACCGACATGGCAAAGACGGAAGCCGGCACCGGCACCGGCAGGCGGGCCTCCGAGGCCCGGGAACGGCTCCTGAGGACCGCCGGGCAGCTCTTCTACGCCGAGGGCATCCACACGGTGGGCGTCGACCGGCTGGTGGCCGAGGCGAAGGTCACCAACGCCACCTTCTACCGCCACTTCCGCAGCAAGGAAGACCTGGCCGTCGCCTACATCGAAAGCGTCGACCAGGCGATCCGCGCCCAGATCGGCGCGCTGACGGCCGCCGAGGTGCCGGCCGACGGCGTCCTGCGGGGCATCGGCGCGTCCCTGGTCGAGCAGATCCGCTCGCCCGGCTACCGCGGATGCGCCTTCCTCAACGCGGCGGCGGAATTCCCCGACCCCGCCCACCCGGTCCACCGTGCCGTCGTGCAGCACCGCGAGTGGTTCCTTCAGACGATCACCGGACTCTTCGCCGAGATCACGACCGCGCAGGCCGAGTACGCCGGGCGGCACTTCGTCATGCTCCGCGACGGCGCCATGAGCGCCGGCTACCTGGGCGACCCCGTCCTGGCCGGCGAGACCCTGCAGCGCGGCATCGAAGGACTGTTGCGGATCCACGCCGCCCGCGGGCAGGACGAACCCACCGCCGCCGCGTCCGGTCAGGCCCCCTCGACGGTCACGGCGGTCTCCGACATCGCGTGCTCGCCGCCCCCCGGCGCGTAACCGCACCGGGCGGTCCTGCTCGCCGGCACACGGAGAGGTACCGACGAAGCGGACCGCGGCGGCAACGCGCCCGCTCACGGCGGTGCCCGCGGGGGATCAGCCACCGGCGCCCCGGCGGGGCGGTCGTGTGCGCCGTCCACCACGGCAGGACTGCCCGGGTCCCTCCCGAGGCCGTCAGGCGTCCTCGGCTTCCGCCCCGTCCGATGGGACGCCGCCTGCGGACGTCGGAGTGACGAACAGCGGCAACTTGTACAGCGGTGGAGGTTCGCCCGCCAGTCCGAGTCGCTGCCAAGCCAGCCGAGCCGAGATCTTGAGCACCCGGCGCGCGCGCATCACGAGCAGGATGGCGAGCGGCAGTTCCACCAGGACGGCCGAGGCGATGCTCCCCCACACGTCGCCCCGTCCCCAGCTCAGGGAAATGTCGAACCAGGCATCGCAGACCAGGAGCGTGGCCGCCACGAAGGACAGCGGAACCAGGACCTGCCGTCTCAGCCAGACCGCCACCCCGGCACCGGCCAGCGACAGGAGCAGCATGACGTCGAAGCCCACCCACACCATGGGCCAGTACCGCGCCTCGAAGCGGTCGGGCAGCGAGACGGCCAGGTAGACGGTCCAGGGGACGAGCACGACCACGCACAGCGCGAGCTGCCGTGTCGCCCGTCGGTGGCGACGGCGCAGCGTGGGGCTGTCCAGTGAGAACGTTCTGGCCGTCGTGCCGCCCGTGTCCTTCATGGTGGTGGGGTCGCTCTGCTCGCTCATCCTTGCCCTTGCCTGTCCCTGAGAGCAGGTCACGGCCCGGGCCGACGCCGTAGGGACCGCGCTGCTGATCGCGTCACGCGGGCAATGGGCGGGTGTGGGACTCACGCCGCGAAACCCGTCGATCGTTCTCCGATACTACGGCGGGCTCCCGGCCTGCCCGCGAGCAGGCCGGGGGCCCCGGGCCCCGGGACCCCCCCGGGGGGCGGGGGGCCGCCCCCCGGGGGGGGGGCCCCCCACGGCGGGATCTCCTACGTGTGCACGGCCTGCGGCC
>NZ_JBFBJI010000006.1:0-80529 GCF_040702065.1 Streptomyces sp. NPDC086777
CTTGGTTGGGCGTTCCCGCGGCCCGTTGGGGGGGCGCGGGGAACCGCGCGTCTACCCCAGCTTTGCCGACTGGGCCTTGATCACTGCCGGTGGCACCGTGTACGGCTCGGCGGTCATCATGGCGCCGATGTTCATCGTGAAGTACGTGGCGACCGTGTTGCCGTAGCGGACGACCTCGGCGTGCAGCGGGCCCTTGTCGCCGTCCACGTCGGTGGTGGCGGTGAAGGCGATCGACTCGTCGCCCGATCCGGACGCCTTGGCCGGCGTGACCTTCGTGACCTTCTGTTCGTCGCCGGAGGTGCCGCCCGTGAAGCCCGTGGTGCAGTTCTCCAGGGCGGTCGAGAGGGCCCGCAGGGCCTGCCGCGCGCCGTCGCCGTCGTACGACGACAGGTCGAGGGAGGTGACGTCCAGGTTCAGGGAGTCCTTGAGCGCGCTCTCGAACTTGCCGTCGGCCATGTCGTCGAGGGAGGTCGCGTCGTCGGTGGGGTCCTTCTTTTCCTCGCGCACCGTGCGGCCGATCTCGGACGCCGGGTCGGCCGGGGCGAGGCCGGTGAGGACGTAGGCGAGCGGGCGGCACTTGTCGTCGCTGGACTTGACGGCGCTTCGGGTCGCGGCCTCGCCGATCGCGTTGACCTTGTAGCCGTCCACCTCGCCCTGCGCGAGGATCCGCTGCTTCAACTCCGCGGTGCCCAGCGCCCTGACGGTGGACGCCTTGCGCGCGGTGCCCGAGGTGTCCGTGGAACTCCCGCCGGAGCAGCCCGTGATGAGGGCGAGGGACAGCGCGCCGCCGACGGCGAGGGCGCAGGTCCGCACGCCCGGTGATCTCTTCATGGGAGGACTGTGGGTCCTCGGTCAAAGACTGGTCAAGTCGTTTAGAACTCCAGGCGCTCCCGGCGGACCGAGTAGACCACGAAGCCCGCGCCGACGGCGAGGAAGAGGGTGCCGCCGACGACGTACGGCGTGGTGTCCGGGCTGCCGGTGTCGGCGAGGTGGGTGGCGTCCCCGGTCGCCTCGGACGTGGCCTCCGACAGCGCCCTCGCCTGCTGGGTGACCCGGGTCGCCGTACTCTCCGACGTGCCGGTTCTCGCCGGGGCGTCCTGCGACGCGTGGGCGGACGGGACGAACCACAGCGCGCACAGGAGCGTGCCTGCGGCGGTGGCGGTCAGCAACGGGCGGCGAGCGGATGACACGGAATATCGATCCCCTTGTGGCGCTGGCGAATTGGCCGTGTGGGCAGATGTTAGTGAAAATCGCGGGTCACGGGAAAGTCACGGGAGGTTTCGGTCGTACGCTCCCGCCATGAGCACTCCAGAGACATCACGTTTTGTGCGGCTTCGGGTGGAGCTGGTCCTCGAGGTGGAGGACGGCGACGAGGTCACCAAGGCCGCGCTGCGGCGGATCGCCGGGGATCCCGACCTGCCCGGCGAGGAACGGACCCAGGCCGAGGCCGCTGTGACGGAAGACACCGCCGAGGCACTCGCCTATCTCGTCGATCCGTTCGACCTGGTCAGCGAGGTGCCCGGGGTCGAACTCCAGCAGGCCTCCTGGTCCAGCGAGCGGATTTCCTACGACCCCGATTCACCGGACTGGGATCTCGACGAGGATGATGGCGAGGACGACGAAGAGGGCGGCATCGGCTGAGCGATCCGGGGAACCGGTGACCCCGGGCGGCAACCGCCGTCCGGGGTCTCGTCGTCTCGGGGGGTGTGTGGACCGGTCCCTTCCGCACCGGCCGCCCCCGTGGGCGTGTTGTGCCCCACAGATCCGGAGAATGTGGAACGGGACGACGCGGCCGCAGCGTTGGGACCTCTTGACGGGGACTCCCGGTGTGTTCGCGGACTCGGCAACGATGGAGAAGCGTGTGATGACGGACAGTAAGCGGCGCAAGGGCCTGATGGCCGCGTCCGCACTGCTCGGCGGTGTACTGGTGCTCACGGCGTGTTCCGGCGGCGACGACAGCAAGGCGTCCGGCGGGGGCCAGAGCTCGCAGGCCCAGGCGGACGAGGCCGCGGCCAAGAAGTCGTCGCAGGCCGACATCACCATCACACCCAAGGACGGCTCGGCCAACGCGTCGATCAACAACTCCGCGGCCGTCACCGTCAGCAAGGGCACGCTCACCGGCGTCACCATGACGACCGCCGACGGCACCGCGGTCGCCGGTGCGCTGTCGGCCGACAAGACCAGCTGGAAGCCCTCCGCCCAGCTGGAGCGGTCCACCACCTACAAGGTCGCCGCCGAGGCCAAGGACTCCGCAGGCCTGGTCGCGCACGAGAACGCCTCCTTCACCACGGTCTCCCCGGCCAACAGCTTCATAGGCACCTTCACTCCCGAGGACGGCTCGACCGTCGGTGTCGGCATGCCGGTGTCGATCAACTTCGACAAGCAGATCACCGACAAGGCCGCCGTCCAGAAGGGCGTCACGGTCACCTCCAGCAGCGGCCAGGAGGTCGCCTGCCACTGGTTCTCCACCCAGCGCATGGACTGCCGCCCGGAGGACTACTGGAAGGAGAACTCCACCGTCACGCTGAAGCTGGCGCTCGACGGTGTCGAGGGCGCCTCCGGTGTCTACGGCGTGCAGCAGAAGACGGTCACCTTCCACATCGGCCGCAACCAGGTCTCCTACGTCGACGCCCAGACGAAGGAGATGAAGGTCACCCAGGACGGCAAGACCGTCAAGACCATCCCGATCTCGGCCGGTTCGCCCGAGAACAAGACGTACAACGGCGTCATGGTGATGTCCGAGAAGTTCAAGGAGACGCGCATGAACGGCGCGACCGTGGGCTTCACCGACAGCGACGGCAAGGGCGAATACGACATCAAGGACGTGCCGCACGCCATCCGCCTCACCAGCTCCGGCACCTTCCTGCACGGCAACTACTGGGGCGCCAAGTCGGTCTTCGGCTCGGTGAACACCAGCCACGGCTGCGTGGGCCTGTCCGACACCAAGGGCGCCAACGACACCAGCACGCCGGCCTACTGGATGTACAGCCACTCGATCGTCGGCGACGTGGTGGTCATCTCCCACACCGGCGACAAGACCGTGGCCCCCGACAACGGCCTCAACGGCTGGAACATGAACTGGGCCGACTGGAAGGCCGGTTCGGCCGTCTGAGCCGTCCGGGCAGCGCAGCGAGGGCGGCGTCCCCCCGGGGGACGGCCGCCCTCGGCATTGGCGGGGGTCCGGGACACCCTGCGCTGACAGCCCGGTGCGGGGTCGTTCCTGGCCTCCGTACAGCCTTCTCATGCATCTCTTATTTGGGCCTTATCGAGCCATCACGGTGCGTCCCTACCTTGCGGTCATGTTCTTCACCTACCTGAGGCGCGAACTGCGCCGCCGCAGAAAGGCGGCTCTCGTCGTCGCCTCCGGCCTCGCGCTGGGCATCGCACTGGTCATTGTGGTCAACTCCGTGTCCAACGGCATGGGGAAGGCGCAGGACAAGGTCCTCCAGTCGCTGTACGGCCTGGGTACGGACATGACGGTCACCAAGGCCGCGTCGGCGTCCACGGGCGCCGCCCAGCGGCCCCGCTTCAACTTCGACGCGCAGAAGAACGGTTCGTCGAGCACGCAGAGCAGTGACCGGGTCATGGTGCAGGGCTTCACCACCCTCGCCTCCACCACCGTCACCAAGGTCGGCGACCAGAAGGGCGTCGCGACCGCGGTCGGCGGGCTGAACCTCAACGTGGTCAAGATCAGCGGCCAGTTCACGCGGGGTCAGTTCCAGCAGAACCAGGGCTCCGGCGGCAGCCGCGGCGGCTTCGGCGGCGGCAGCGGCCAGCCGCAGGGCGAGGTCCGCGGCGGCGGCGCCAACTTCGACGTCAACTCGTACTCGGTCTACGGCACCGACGTCACCCAGACCGAGGTCGGCCCGCTGACCTCGTCGAAGATCACCAGCGGCCGTACCTTCAAGACCACCGAGACCGACGCCAAGGTGCTGGTCGCCGACTCGGCGTACGCCAAGGAGAAGAAGTACAAGGTCGGTTCGACCGTCACCATCGACAAGGTCAAGTTCACGATCGTCGGGATCGCGACGGCCGACAGCGGTGACGCGGCGGCCAACCTGTACATGCCGCTGAAGCAGGCGCAGACGCTCGCCGACGAGAAGGACAAGGTCACCACGATCTACGTCAAGGCGACCGACTCCAAGCAGATCTCCTCGGTCAAGAAGACCATCCAGAGCAACGTCTCGGGTACGACGGTCACCACCTCCGCCGACCTTGCGGACACCGTCTCCGGCTCGCTGTCCACGGCGTCCTCGCTCGCCACCAACGTCGGCAAGTGGCTGTCCATCGCGGTGCTCGTGGCCGCGTTCCTGGTCGCCGGCCTGCTCACCTCCTCGGCGGTCTCCCGCCGCGTCCGTGAGTTCGGCACGCTGAAGGCGCTGGGCTGGAAGTCCGGCCGGGTCACCCGGCAGGTCATCGGCGAGGCCATGGTCAACGGCCTGGTCGGCGGTGCGCTCGGGATCGCGCTCGGCCTGGTCGGCGCGTACGTCGTCACCGAGATCAGCCCCACGCTGCAGGCCTCGCTCGGCGGCGGGGGCGGTGGCGCCGGTGGTGGCGGCTTCGGTGGTGTCGGCGGGGGCGGCGGCTTCGGCGGCGGTCCCGGCCGGCAGGCCGCGAAGACCCTGGAGGTCGCCCTCACGGCACCCGTCAGCGTGACGACGATCGTCCTCGCGGTGGGCCTCGCGGTGGCCGGCGGCCTGATCGCGGGTGCGTTCGGCGGCTGGCGGGCGTCGCGGCTGCGGCCGGCGGACGCACTCAGGCGCGTCGAGTAGCCGACGTCCGCTGAGGCTGGGGGCGGGGGTGGGGACGCTTACCCGCGCTTGCAGGGTGCCTCCCCCCAGCCTTCGGCCGGGGGTACCCCAGCGCCCACCTGTGCCGCCCTGCGGCACGCCTGCCCGCGGACATCGCGCCCCGTAAGGGGCGCGGGGAACTGCGCGACCAGCCCCCACCGCCCGCAGCCGACGATCAAGCCGCCCCACCCCGAAAACCCTCCAGGAGCCACCATGTACGAACTCAGAAACGTCACCAAGCTCTACTCACGCGGCAAGGACACCGTCCGCGCCCTCGACGGCATCGACCTCACCATCGCCGACGGCGACCGCCTGGTCATCCAGGGCCCCACCGGGGGTGGCAAGTCCACCCTCCTGCAGATGCTGGGCGGCCTGGACCGGCCGACCTCCGGCGAGGTCGTGCTCGACGGCACCGACCTGGCCAAGCTCTCCGAGACCAAGCTGACCCGGGTCCGCAGCGAGAACATCGGCTTCGTCTTCCAGTCGTTCAACCTGATCCCGACGCTCACCGCCCAGGAGAACGTCGAGACCGCCCTCGTCCCGCTCGGCGTCAAGACCAGGGAACGGCGCGAGCGCGCCGCCGAGGCGCTGACCTCGGTCGGTCTCGGCGAGCGCCTCGGCCACCTGCCCTCCGAGCTGTCCGGCGGCCAGCAGCAGCGCGTCGCCATCGCCCGGGCCCTCGTCAAGCACCCCAAGGTGCTGCTCGCCGACGAGCCCACCGGCAACCTCGACGAGGGCATGCGCGACGAGATCATGGACGTACTGGAGCGCATGTGGAAGGAGCACGGGCTGACCTTCATCATGGTCACCCACGACTCCGCGATCGCGAAGAAGGCCCCGCGTCTCGCGACCATCCGCAAGGGCAAGATCACCGTCAAGGAGAACGCCGGCGCATAACACCGGCGCGACGCGGTCGACCGCGCGGTTGTGTAACGGTGTCCGCCCCGGCGCGTAACAGTTGTCCCGCACTCTTCTTACCGGTCTCTCATCTATTGAGCCCGCTGATCACCCCCCGGCATACTCCGTGTTCCGGGGGGTTGGCGTATGTGCGTACGAGACTTCCCCCGGCCGGGTGAACGGGGAGTTCGCCCGGCACACCGTCTCCTGGGGGAGTCTTGCGCAGACAAGTGAAAAGCGCTGCCGTGGCCACCGTGGCCACGGCAGCGGCCGTCGCGCTCGCCGCGGGCATGACCAGCCCGGCGTCGGCGAAGCCGCAATCGCGCGCCGCCTCGGCAGCGGCCGCCTCTTCGCTCACCGCCAAGCACCACGTCACCCTGATCACCGGCGACCGGGTCGCCCTCGACGCCAAGGGCCGGGTCGTCGGCCTGGAGCGGGCGCAGGGGCGCCGGCACATACCCTTCCGGATCAGCAAGGTCCACGGGCACACCCTCGTCGTCCCCGGTGACGCCGTCCAGCTGGTGGCCTCCGGCAAGCTGGACCAACGGCTCTTCGACGTCACCGAGTTGAACGGGGCCGCGACCCGCAGGGCGCAGCGCAACGGCCTCAAGGTCATCGTCGGCTACCGCGGTGCCGCCACCGCCACCAGGGCCGACGTCCGGGACGCGGGCGCCCTGCGGCACAGCCTCAAGGCGCTCGACGCCGACGCGGTGCAGACCCCGGCCAAGGAGACGCCCGAGCTCTGGGACGCGGTCACCGACGGGGACAAGGCCGCGCCCGGCATCGCGCACGTCTGGCTCGACGGCGTCCGCAAGGCCGCCCTGGACAAGTCCGTGCCGCAGATCGGCGCGCCCACGGCATGGAAGGCCGGCTACAACGGCAAGGGCGTCAGGATCGCCGTCCTGGACACCGGCGTGGACACGAGCCACCCGGACCTCAAGGACCAGGTGATCGAGTCCAAGAACTTCAGCACGGCCGCCGACGCCTCCGACCACTTCGGCCACGGCACGCACGTCGCGTCCATCGCGGCCGGCACCGGCGCCGAGTCGCACGGCACGTACACGGGTGTCGCACCCGGCGCGAAGATCCTCAACGGCAAGGTCCTGGACGACACCGGCTCCGGCGACGACTCCGGGATCCTCGCCGGCATGGAGTGGGCGGCCGCCGAGGGCGCCGACATCGTCAACCTCAGCCTCGGTGGCTTCGACACCCCGGAGATCGACCCGCTCGAGGCCGAGGTGAACAAGCTCTCCGAGCAGAAGGGCATCCTGTTCGCGATCGCCGCGGGCAACGAGGGCCCCGAGTCGATCGGTTCGCCGGGCAGCGCCGCCGACGCGCTCACCGTCGGCGCCGTCGACGGCAAGGACAGGCTGGCCGACTTCTCCTCCACCGGCCCCGCCGCCGACGGGTCCATCAAGCCGGACGTCACCGCGCCCGGCGTCGACATCACCGCGGCCGCGGCCAAGGGCAGCGTCATCGACCAGGAGGTCGGCGAGAACCCGCCCGGCTACCTGACCATCTCCGGTACCTCGATGGCCACCCCGCACGTCGCGGGCGCCGCCGCCATCCTCAAGCAGGAGCACCCCGACTGGGGCTTCCAGGAGCTGAAGGCGGCCCTGACCGGCTCCGCGAAAGGCGGCAACTACACGCCCTTCCAGCAGGGTTCGGGCCGGATCGCCGTCGACAAGGCCATCAAGCAGACCGTGCTCGCCGACCCGGTGTCGGTGAACTTCGGTGTGCAGCAGTGGCCGCACACCGACGACACCCCGCTCACCAGGCAGCTGACGTACCGCAACACCGGCACGTCCGACGTGACGCTCACGCTGACGTCGTCCGCCACCGATCCCAAGGGCGCGGCGGCCCCGGCCGGTCTCTTCAAGCTCGACGCGACCCGGGTCACCGTCCCGGCGGGCGGCACGACCTCCGTCGGCCTCACCGTCGACACCAGGCTGGGCGGCACCCTCGACGGCGCCTACTCGGCGTACGTCACGGCGACCGGCGGCGGCCAGACCGTCCGCACGGCGGCCGCGGTCCAGCGCGAGGTGCAGTCGTACGACGTCACCGTCAAGCACATCGGACGTGACGGCAAGCCGACCGGCGTGTACAACACCGACCTCGCCGGCTACGCGGGCCTCGGCAACGGCCGCGACTACGTCGTGCCGGTCTCCGGCACCGGGACCGCCACCTTCCGGGTGCCGAAGGGCACGTACCTGCTGGACGCCCTGATCGCCAAGGACTTCACCACGTTCGACGGCGGTGTCGACTGGCTGGTGGACCCGAAGGTGAACGTCACCAAGGACCTCACGCTCACCGTCGACGCCCGCACCGCCAAGGCCGCCGACATCACCGTGCCGGACGCCGGCGCCAAGCCGCACACGGCGACGATCGACTACATGTACGACCCGGCGGGCATCGGATTCGGGGTCGGCTTCGACAGCTTCGACAAGATCCGGGTCGCGCCGCTGGGCGGCGAGGTCCCGAACGGTCTGACCCAGACCTGGAGCGGCCAGTTCACCAAGGGCGGCACCGAGGAGTACGACGTCGCCACCAGCGCCCAGGTCAAGAAGGTGCAGGGCGGCAAGGTCCGGCACTTCGGGACGGGCGAACTGGCCACGGTGCGCAACACCGTCGGCGCCTCCGCCCCGCACAAGACCGGCGCGGTCAGCCCGTGGGGTGTCGTCGGCGAGGACTTCGTCAGCGGTGACGCGGTGGAGCAGAAGCTGCCCGGCACCCGCACCTTCCACGTCTCCACGGTGGACGGCGCCCAGTGGGCCTTCGACGCCACCCAGTACTCCGGGCACGACGCCCAGGGCCTGCCGATCGCCGACGCCTTCTACACACTGGGCGACCCGAAGACGTACAGGGCCGGCCGGACCTACGGGAACACCTTCAACACGGCCGTCTTCGGGCCGGAGCTGAGCAGCGGGTTCGGCCTGTACCGGGACGGCAACCAGATCTACGGCATCGTCCCGCTCTTCTCCGACGGTGGCAGGCACGCCGGGTCCTCCGACTTCCTGTCGGTGAAGACCACCCTGTACCGCAACGGCACCAAGGTCGGTTCCAACAAGGACCCGCTCTTCGGCGACGGCATCTTCACGGTGCCGTCCGGTGACGCCGCCTACCGGCTGACCACCTCGGTCGTCCGCTCGGCCAAGGTCGCCGCGGCCTCCACCCGGATCGACGCGAGCTGGACCTTCCGCTCGAAGAGGCCGGGCAGCGGCACCCTGCCGGTCCAGCTGCCGGCCTCCACCGTCCACTTCGGCGCCAGGACCGGCCTGGACAGCCGCGTCGCGGCGGGCGGGAAGGCCACCTTCCCGGTCACCGTCGAGGGCGCGGCCGCCGGCCGGAACCTGAAGTCCCTCACCGTGTACGTGTCCTACGACCACGGCCGGAACTGGCGGAAGGTGACGGTCAGCCACGGCAGCGTCACCGTCAAGAACCCGGCCCGGGGCAAGGCCGTCTCGCTCCGCGCCACGATCGCCGACAAGAAGGGCAACACCTCGGCGGTCTCGATCTACGACGCGTACTACGGCAGGTGAGCCGTGGCCGCTGAGTAGCACCCCAGCGAGCGGCCCGCCGGAAGCGCGGCTTCCGGCGGGCCGTTCTGTGGAGGCCCGCCGGTCAGGGTGCCGGGGCCACCCGGGTGGCGTCCGCGCCCCAGCTGGCCAGCAGCCGCAGCGCCTCGGCCGACGCCGAGCCCGGTTCCGCGTGGTACGTGACCAGGGCCTGGTCCTGGTCGCCGGGCATCCGGAACGACTCGTAGTTCAGGGACAGCTCACCCACCAGCGGATGGTGCATCCGCTTCACCCCGTACGACTTCTCCTTGACGTCGTGGGTCGCCCACAGCCGGCGGAACTCCTCGCTCTTGACGGAGAGCTCGCCCACCAGCGCGGAGAGCCGGGTGTCGTCCGGGTAGCAGCCCGCGTCCATCCGCAGCTGGCAGACGATGTCGATCGCCTTCTGCTCCCACTCGGCGAACAGCTCGCGGTAGTCGGGCCGCAGGAACGTCAGCCGGGCCCAGTTGCGCTCCGCCACCGGCAGCTCCGCCCAGTCACCGAAGAGCGCCGCCGCCATCCGGTTCCACGCCAGGATCTCCGAGCGCCGCCCCACGATGTACGCCGGCACGTTCTCCATCGACTCCAGCAGCTGCCCCAGCGAGGCCCGCACCTGCTGCGGCCGCGCCGACGCCTTCCTCTTGTGCTGCTTGCCCTTGGCGAGGTGGGTGAGATGCGCGTGCTCGGCGTCGGTGAGGCGCAGCGCGCGGGCGATAGAGTCCAGCACCTCCGCCGACACGTTCCGCCCGTTGCCCTGTTCCAGGCGCGTGTAGTACGCCACCGACACCCCGGCCAGCTGCGCCAGCTCCTCGCGCCGCAGCCCCGGCACCCTGCGGTGCCGCCCGAAGTCCGGCAGCCCCACGTCGGAGGGGCGCAGCCGGGCGCGCCGCGTGCGCAGGAATTCGCTGAGCTCGGCACGCCGGTCCAGGGACGGGGAGGCGGAGGCGGAGGCGGGGGCTGCGGCGGCGGGCAGGGACTGGTCTTCCATATCTCCAGTATTCACGGTCGTACGCACCCGAACCTGATCCCGCCGGTGGTAGGCACGGCAGACGTACGCAGAGGCGGGGGCTGGGTGGCGGACGTAGCGTGGAGGAGTCTGGAAACGTGCCCGGGACGGAAGAAGGCGACCGGGTGCGAAGACACCTCTAGGAGAACCCCCCTCATGACCACTGTTGCTGCTTACGCCGCGCCCGCCGCCAAGGCACCGCTGGAGCGGACCACGATCGAGCGGCGCGCGGTCGGCGAACACGACGTCCTCATCGACATCCGGTTCGCCGGTATCTGCCACTCCGACATCCACCAGGCCCGCGAGGGCTGGGGTACGGCCATCTTCCCGATGGTGCCCGGTCACGAGATCGCGGGCGTCGTCTCCGAGGTCGGCCCCGGTGTCACCAAGTACGCGGTGGGGGACCGGGTGGGCGTCGGCTGCATGGTCGACTCCTGCCGCGAGTGCGACAACTGCAAGGCCGGTCTCCAGCAGTACTGCACCGGCGGCGGCCCGACCTGGACGTACAACGCCGTCGGCAAGGACGGGCAGCCCACCTACGGCGGCTACTCGCAGAAGGTCGTCGTCGACGAGAACTACGTCGTCCGCATCCCCGACGGCCTCTCCCTCGACGTGGCGGCCCCCCTCCTGTGCGCCGGCATCACCACGTACTCCCCCCTCAAGCACTGGAACGCCGGTCCCGGCAAGAAGGTCGCGGTCGTCGGCCTCGGCGGCCTGGGCCACATGGGCGTGAAGATCGCCGCCGCCCTCGGCGCGGAGGTCACCGTCCTGTCCCAGTCCCTCCGCAAGAAGGACGACGGCCTGAAGCTGGGCGCCACGCACTACTACGCGACCAGCGACCCGAAGACCTTCGAGAACCTCAAGGGCACCTTCGACATCATCCTGAACACGGTGTCGGCCCCGCTGGACTTCGACGCCTACCTGTCGCTGCTGAAGACCGACGGCGCCATGGTGAACGTCGGCATCCCCGAGGAGCCGGTGCACATCCTGCTCTCCTCCGTCTTCGGCAACCGCCGCAGCCTCAGCAGCTCCGGCATCGGCGGTATCCAGGAGACCCAGGAGATGCTCGACTTCTGTGCCGAGCACAACCTGGGCGCCGAGATCGAGCTCATCGACGCCGACCAGATCAACGAGGCGTACGAGCGGGTCGTGAGCAGCGACGTCCGCTACCGCTTCGTGATCGACACGGCGACGATCTGAGTCACCGTCCCTGCTTCCGGCCGAGGAGCCGGAGCAGACAGGGGCCGCCGACCAGGGAGGTCAGCGCACCCACCGGGATCTCCAGCGGAGGGACCGGGGTGCGGGCCACCAGGTCGGCGGCCACCAGCACGACCGCACCCGTCGGCGCCGAGCAGACCAGCGGCAGCTGGGGGGTGCGGGTGAGCCGCGGTGCCGGCTGGGGTTGTCTTCGCGGGTGCCGGCGGCCGGGGCGATGCCGAGGGTGAGCAGGTTCCAGCTGTCCGGTGCTGAGCACGGCGATCCGCTTCGGCCGCGCCTCGATGGCGGTCGTTCCCTCGACGTGGGTGACCGTGCGCGGGAAGACGCCGTCGGTGCCGGTGTCGGAGCCCGTCCCGGCGGCGGGGGCGCTCGGTGCGGCGGCGGGCTCCTCGGGGGCGCCGGCGGCCCTGTTCACGGTGCCGTCACCGTGGGCGGCGGCACCGGCGTCGCCGTCACCGCCGGACGAAGAGCGGCCGGCCGGCGGGCCGCCCACCACGGACAGGGCGGACACGGCCACGACGGCCCGCAACCTCAACGCGCGCACGACCGACTCTCCCGATCGGCAACTAAGGTGAGCCTTGCCTTGGTTGGTGTCGGAGGTACGTTGGACAGGAGGAGGTCCCACGATGACCGTGAACCTGAACCACACCATCGTCGCCGCGCACGACAAGCACGCCTCGGCGAAGTTCCTCGCCGACATCCTCGGTCTCGAAGTCGGCCCCGACTACGGCCCGTTCGCCCCGGTCGCACTGCCCAACGGCGTCACCCTCGACTACCTGGACACCCCCGGGGACATCCCGCCGCAGCACTACGCCTTCCTGGTCTCCGAGGACGACTTCGACGAGATCTTCACCCGCGTCCAGGAGGCCGGCCTCGACTACTGGGCCGACCCGCACCACAACCGTCCCGGCGAGGTCAACACCAACGACGGCGGCCGCGGCACCTACTTCGACGACCCCGACGGCCATCGTCTGGAGATCCTCACCCGCCCCTACGGCAGCGGCGGCTGACCCTCGGCGCCGGGTCAGCCCCGGAGCCCCTTGACGCCGTCCTGGGCGGCCATGACCAGTTCGAGGCCCCGGTTGTCGGCGGCGGGCTCGCGCATCTGGTTCGTCACGTACGCGATCGCCAGCCGCTCGTCGGGATCGACCCACACCAGCGCGCCGCCCCAGCCGCCCCAGCCGAGGGCGCTGCCGAACAGGCCGTAGCCGAGGCCGTACCGGGCCGGCATGCCGAGGCGCAGGTCCTCGCCCTCGAACTGCACCTCCCGGGCCCGCGCGCCCCCCTCGGGGGACAGCACCCGCACCCCGCCGACGGTTCCGCCACAGGCCAGCAGGGACTGGACGAGGGCGGCCGAACGGGCGTTGCCGTAGCCGCTCGCCGCGGGGATCTGCGCGCGGCGCCAGGCGATGCCGTTGCCGTCCCGGAGGCGGAGGGCGGTGGCGGTGGTGGGGGCGGTCGGGGCCGTGTCGCGGCTCGGCGCACTCGCCGTGTAGTCCTCGTCCCGGCCCGGCGGCGGCACGGTCAGCGCCACCCGGGAGTCGTGCTCGGGTCCGAGGCCGAGGTGGAAGTCCGCGCCGAGCGGCCCGGCCACCTCCGCGGCGAAGAACTCACCCACGCTTTGCCCGGTGATCCGGCGCAGCACCTCGCCCACCAGGAACCCCTGGGTGAGCGAGTGGTACCCGGCCGCCGTCCCCGGCTCCCACTGCGGGGCCTGGCCGGCGAGGCGCGTCGTGGCGGTCGTCCAGTCGTACAGCTCCTCGACCGGTCCCTCCCAGTCGGGCAGTCCGGCGGTGTGCGACAGCAGGTGCCTCACCAGCACGTGCCGCTTGCCGGCCGCCGCGAACTCCGGCCAGTAGCGGGCGACCGGTGCGTCCGGGTCCAGCTTCCCCCGGTCGACCAGCACGAGCGCGCACAGCGCGGTCATCGTCTTGGTCACGGAGAACACGTTGACGATCGTGTCCCGCTCCCACGCCCGGGTCCGTCCGGCGTCGGCGAACCCGGCCCACACGTCCACCACCGGCTGCCCGTCCACGAAGACGGCAACGGCACCGCCCACATCACCGTCGTCGACGAATCCGGCGAGTGTGGAGGGCACGGCGGAGAACAACCCGTCGTACGAGCCCTGGATGTCGGCCATGCCTGCCATTGAGCCCGCGGGGGCGCCGTCCGGCAACCGAATATCGGTGCGGTAGCGCCCCCGAAGGGGCGCGGGGAACTGCGCGACCAGCCACGACGGCGGTGCGGTCGACCGACGGCGCATCGCGGCACTTCCACCGAACTGCTCAGCCCGTCAACCCGACGAACATCGTCCGGTGCAGGGTCTCCACATGGCGGCGGGCGATGTCGGCCGCCCCCGCCGCGTCACCCGCGCGCAGCGCCGCCACCAGCGCCCGGTGCTCGTCGTTGGAGTCGCGCAGGGCGGTGAGGGGGTAGGGGAGGTAGTACGCGTAGAGCCGGCGCAGCACGCTCCCGTAGCTCTCGACGCTCGCGTCGAGGCCGGTGGCGCGGGCCACCGCGAGGTGGAACCGCTCGTCGCAGGAGTGGAACTCCGCCCAGCTCTCCGCCCGGTCCATGGCCGCGACCAGCACGTCGAGCTCGTCGAGGGCCGCGCCGGTCACCCCGCACGCGGCGAGATGGGCGATCCCGCACTCCAGAACGGTCCGCTCGTCGATCAGACGGTGCACCTCGGCGCTCTGCCCGTGGTACGCCTCGGCCGCGCCGACGACCCCCCGGGCCGGCTGTTCGGCGACCAGCGTGCCGCCGTTGCGGCCCCGCCTGCGCTCCAGGACGCCGTCCGCGCACAGGGAGCCGAGCGCCCGGCGCACGGTGATCTCCCCGACGTCGAGCGCCTCGGCTATGGCGCCGGTCGGGGGCAGCCGCTCGCCGGGGGAGAGCAGCCCGAGGTCGACCGCCATGGCGATCCGGGCGCGCACCGTCTCCAGCGCGGTGAGCCGGCGGATCCCGGTCAGCTTGGGCGAGTTGAGGGCGAGGACCGGCCCCTCGGGGTGCGCCGGTGCGGATCCGTCGGGGGTGCCGGTCATGCCTTCAATGTAGCGGCCGGTAAAACTGCTCATAATGAGACCATTGTATAAGGGCTCATATTGAGTTAATTTCCTGGCCATGTCCCGACCCCTCCCCGTCGCCCTGGTCCAGGCCCCTCCCCGCCCGGCCACCGACCCGCTGTCCGGCTTCGCCGAAGACGTCGGGGGCGTACTGGCGCGCTTCCCGCAGACCCGCCTCGTCGTCTACCCCGAGCTGCACCTGTGCGGCACCGAAGGCCCGCCCGCCGAGTCGGACGCCCGCCTGGCGGCCGCCGCGGAGCCGCTCGACGGCCCCCGGGTACGACAGCTCGCCGAGCTCGCGGGCGACCTGGGCGTCTGGCTGTTCCCGGGCACCGTGGCCGAGCGCGGCCCGGCCGGCGAGCTCTTCAACACCGCCCTGGCCTTCTCCCCCGAGGGGCGGCTCGCCGCCCACTACCGCAAGCTCTTCCCGTGGCGGCCCTTCGAGCCGTACACCCCCGGCGACCGCTTCGTCGTCCTGGACCTGCCGGACACCGGCCGCGTCGGCTTCGCCATCTGCTACGACGCCTGGTTCCCTGAGGTGGCCAGGCACCTGGCCTGGATGGGCGCCGAGGTCATCGTCAACCCGGTCATGACCACCTCGGCCGACCGGGCCCAGGAACTCGTCCTCGCCCGGGCCAACGCCATCGTCAACCAGGTCCACGTCGTCAGCGTCAACACCGCGGGCCCCCTCGGCACCGGGCGCAGCCTGGTCGTCGACCCGGAGGGGCGCGTCCGCGTCCAGGCCGCCGACTCCGCGCCCACGGTGCTGACCGACGTCCTCGACCTGGACGACGTCACCCGCGTACGGGCCTTCGGCACCGCGGGCCTGAACCGCATGTGGGACCAGTTCACCGAGGCCGACGCCCCCATCGACCTCCCGCTCTACGACGGCCGCCTGGACCCCCGCCGCTGGCGGCCGGCCGGCGACTGACCCGCTCCGTCCCCTCCTCCCGCAAGGAACGCCATGTCCGCACCCTCCTCCCCGCCCGCCCTCTCCCGCAGCCTGACCCTCAGATCCGTCGTGCTCTTCGGGCTCGCCTACATGACCCCGATCATCGTGCTCGGCACCTTCGGCGTCGTCGCCGACAGCACCCACGGCGCCGTGCCGACCGCCTACCTGCTGGCCCTGGTCGCCATGCTCTTCACCGCGCACAGCTACGGGAAGATGGCCGCGACCCACCCCGTCGCCGGGTCCGCCTACACCTACGTACGGCGCTCCATAGACTCCCGGGTCGGCTTCCTCGTCGGCTGGGCGACCCTGCTGGACTACTTCTTCCTGCCCATGGTCATCTGGCTGATCGGCGGGGCCTACCTCCAGGCGGAGTACCCCTCGGTGCCGTTCTGGGTGTGGATCATCGCGTTCATCGTCGTCACCACCGCGCTCAACATCCGGGGCATCAAGGCCGCGGAGCGCGTCAACGACCTGCTGATGGTCTTCCAGGTCCTGGTCGTCGCGATCTTCGCCCTGCTCTGCCTGCACCACGTCTTCCAGCACCGGGGGGCGGCCGGACTCGTCAGCGCCACCCCGTTCGCGAACCACGCGACCGGCCTCGCGGGCATCTCCGCGGGCGCCGCGATCGCCGCGTACTCCTTCCTCGGCTTCGACGCGGTCACCACGCTGACCGAGGAGACCGTCGAGCCGCAGCGCACCATCCCCCGCGCCATCCTGCTGACCGCGCTGATCGGCGGCGGCATCTTCGTCGTCGTCGCCTACACGACCCAGCTGGCCCACCCCGGGTACGCGTTCACCGACTCCAGCTCCGCCGCCTTCGAGATCGCCAAGGCGGTCGGCGGCGACCTGTTCTCCTCCGTGTTCCTGGCCGGCCTGATCGTCGCCCAGTTCGCCTCCGGTATCGCGGCCCAGGCCAGCACGTCACGGCTGCTCTACGCGATGGGCCGTGACTCCGTGCTGCCGAAGAAGGTCTTCGGCAGCATCCACCCCAAGTACCACACCCCCGCCCTCAACATCCTCCTCGCCGGTGCCGTCGGCCTGATCGCGCTGCGCCTGAACGTCGCCACCTCCACCTCCTTCATCAACTTCGGCGCCTTCACCGCCTTCACCTTCGTCAACCTCTCCGTCATCGCCACCTACGTCCGGGAGCGCCGCGCGGGCCGCCGCCCCGCCGTGTGGTCCTACGTCCTGCTCCCGGCCGTCGGCGCCGTCGTCGACGTGTGGCTGCTGTGCCACCTCGACGACCGGGCCCGCACCCTCGGCCTGATCTGGCTGGCCCTCGGCGTCTGCTACCTCGCCTACCTCACCAGGGGCTTCCGCAAGGCCCCGCCGGAGATGACCTTCGACGAGGACCCGGACCAGGACGCGGCACCCGCCACGGCGACGGCGACGGACCGGGCGGCGGGCACGGAATCCCCGGGACCCCGCACGCGTTGAGGGGGGTGGACATCGGAGGCCGCCGGTGTGCGAGCCGAGGAGCCCGAGTGACCGGGCCGACGAGAACTGGAGGGGTCACGATGACTGTGCAGACGCAGAGGGCCGTGCTGGCGGGCGGATGCTTCTGGGGGATGCAGGACCTGATCCGCAGGCAGCCGGGAGTGACCGCCACCCGGGTCGGCTACACCGGGGGTGACGTGCCGAACGCGACGTACCGCAACCACGGCACGCACGCGGAGGCCATCGAGATCCTCTTCGACCCGGAGAAGACCGACTACCGCGCTCTCCTGGAGTTCTTCTTCCAGATCCACGACCCGAGCACCAGGAACCGCCAGGGCAACGACATCGGCCTCAGCTACCGCTCGGCGATCTACTACGTCGACGACGAGCAGAAGCGGATCGCCGAGGACACGATCGCGGACGTGGACGCCTCCGGGCTGTGGCCGGGCAAGGTCGTCACCGAGGTGGAGCCGGTCGGCCCCTTCTGGGAGGCCGAGCCCGAGCACCAGGACTACCTGGAGCGCTACCCGGACGGCTACACCTGCCACTTCCCGCGTCCCGGCTGGAAGCTGCCGGTCCGCGCGGAGGGCTGACCACGGTACGGCCCGGCACCCGGTGGAAGCCCGCACAGGGCACCGCCGGTGCCGGGCCGCGTCATGGCGCGGCAGCCGACGCCACCGCCGAGCGGATGACGCGGTCGCCGACTCCCTGGCGGAGCAGGGGCGGTCTCCCTGGAGGAGCAGGCGTGGATGGCCGGCGCGGAGAACCGTTCGGTGTGACGCGCGGGACCGCCCCGCCCCGCCCCGCCCCGCAGCGCGGGCCGGGGAGCCCGGACCGGTCGTCAGCACCCGTGGACGGGATCCGCGCCGTTACCGGGCGCCGGGGTGCGGCCGGGACCTCACATGTCCCGGCAGGCCGTGGCTTTGAACTGCGTCAGGGAGACGACGGCCGCGGATTCGTCGCCGTCGTCCGAGATGTCGTCGTACAGGACCTCTCCCGGCGCGAGCCGGTCCCGGTCGGCCCGGGTGAAGGACACGTCCGTCGTCGACCAGGAGTTGTCCTTCGTCCCGCCGTAAAGGATGTAGGTGGTCCCCGCGGTGAGCGGGGAGAGCGCCCGGGTCGTGGTCCAGCCGGCGGCGGGGGATTCCAGGGGCCAGATGACGAGACCGGCCCGGTGCGGGCGGGCGGACGTCCACGAACCGACCGTCACCTCCTTGTCGGCGTCGTCGCTGTCCACGTAGAGGGTCGCACCGTCGATGTGATGCCCGCAGACCATCACCACGCCGAGCAGATGTCCGTCGGCGGTCACGGAGACGCCGGCGACCGCGTCGACGGGAACCGTGCACCCGGACGTCGCGGCCAGGGCGGCGCCGGCCACGACGGCACCGACGAAGCGCCGGATCACCGGCCGTGAAGCGGTCAGCCGCACAACTCCCCCCGTCCGGAGGGCTCCCGACCCCCCTGCCCCGGATGCTAGGGCCGGGCGCCGTCGGGTGGGCGGCGTCGCCACCCACCCGATGCACGCCTGTTGCCGCCCTGTAGTCGCGACGGCCGGGCCGGCCGCGAGCGGCGGCATCGCCGCTCAGGCGCTCAGCCGCTCCCGGTCACCCATCACCACGACCGGGTGAAGACGGGGATCGAGGCTGTGCAGCAGGGTCTTCATGCCGGACTCGGGAACGGTGACACAGGCGGACGTGCCGTCGCCGTGGTCCAGGTGCAGCCATATGCCGCCGCCCTTCTCCACTCCGTCGGGGCGGCTCCAGTCGAACGGGGCAACGCCCTTGAGCCGGTTGTAGTCGATGGCGATGACGTAGTCGAAGTCGTGGACGTGCTCGTCGCCGTCCTCGATCATGGAGGCGAAGGCGTTGTCGTCGTACCAGTAGTGCAGGCGGCTGCCCGGATCCTTCAGCGACCCTCCCGCATCCGTCAGGGAGAACACGCCGACGGGACTGCGCTCGTCGTCCATGCGATGGTCGGTCGTCCAGCCCAGCCTGCCGTTGTGCGCGGGCCAGCTGCCCTCGCGTTTCCAGGCGGTGCCCTGTTTCCCGTAGAGCACGACGGTGCTCTGTGCGGAGTCCGCGTCGTCGCCGTAGACGACCACGGCCTGGCGGGCGTCGGCGGGTACGCGCTTGCCCATGCGGCTTCCGACGCCCGGAAGGCGCGGGCCCGACTCCGGGCCGGGGGAGCCGGACGCGGCCGGGTTGTTGACACCCGGGGCACCGACCTGACTTCTGTGCCCGTCGGTTCCGGCGCACGCCGTGGCGCCGGCCAGCAGCACACCGCAGGCGAGGACCACGGGTATGGCATGACGGGCCGCGCCGCGCCGCGCCGGAGGAGTACAGGGCCGTATCTCAGAAGATGTCCGCATGACCTGGATCCTGTGGCGGGCTGCCCCGGTACGCACCCCGAGGACGCCATCCGGCTTAGCGGCGGGGCGCATCCGGGGGCCGGAGCTCCGCCGGCCAGCGGCTCGCGGCACCGCCCTCGCGCGGTACGACGAGCTCCTGACCGTGCCCCGCCGCCCCGCACCCGGGTGCCGTCGTCGGACAGCCCACCGCCGAGGACCCGTCGACCGGCCTCTGCCCCGACCCCGTCAGCGCCCTGTCTCACGTCCCCTCGAACGACGGGCGAGGCGACTCGTGGCGGCAGGCGCACCTGAGCTGCGGCGCGCCCGCCTCACAGGCCCGCCAGGGCGAGGAGGTGACGCATGTGCCCGGCCGGCAGGACGGGGTTGGCGGCCGCGGCGGCAGCGACCGACTCCGACGGGTCGGCCAGCAGCCGGGTCAGGTCGGGGAGCGGAAGCCGGGGATGGGCCGCGACCGCACGGCGCACCGTCCGATGCGGGTCGCCGGCCAGGAGACGGACGAGTTCCACCGGCAAGTCCTCGTCGCGCGGAACCAGTTGCCGCATCCTGGGGTCGGGATCGGTGGCCAGACGCCGAAGGACGTGCGGGGTAAGGGGGAACTCGTCGGCCGGACGCCAACGGGTCCGCTTCACCGGGCGGTAGCCGCGGTCGACACGTTCGGCCGTGGCGGGGTCGACCCGGTCACGGGCGTGCAGGGCCATCGCCGTACGGACGCTGCTCTCCTCGTCGTTCAGCAACCGCGTCACGACCGGCGCCGGCAGACGGCCGGACAGCGCGGCGGAAGCCCGGAAGCAGGCGTAGGGCGAGTCCACGTAGGGCAGGGGATCAGCGGTCACCCACGGCAGACGCAGTGTCGAAAGCTCCACGGCCGCCAGCGCGTTCAGGAGATGGCGGTCGAGCATGTCGTCGTCCGGGGTCCCGGGATCGGTGAGCGGGTCCGCCGCGGGCACGTCGGGCACGATCCGCGCGTGGATCGCGGTGCGGGTCGGCTCGGGGGTGTCCTGACGGGCGAAGACGCGGACCGCGACCCGCAGGCTGGGATCCCCGGCGAGCATGTCGCGCAGCGACGGTGACAGGTCCGGGTGGTCGGCGAGTTCCCGGCGCACTCCGTCGTCCGGGTCGACGGCAAGCAGGCGGGCCGTCCCGGCATCCAGGGTGCAGTGGCGGATCGCCCCGGCGCGCGTGACCGGATCGGCCAGCAGCGCCGGAAGCAGGTCGGCGGGTGGTACGGGATGGGGGAGCCGTCGGTAGTAGGTCGCGCAGGCTCCTGCGCGCACCGTGTCCTCCGGGTCCGTCAGCAGCAGGCGGCGCACCGGTTCCGGGGCCTGAGTCCACCATTGGGCCAGCGTCGCCCGGACCGCCGGTTCCGGGTCGGCCGCCAGCCGGGTGCGCAGGTCGGCCGGTACGGCATCGCTCTGCGCCAGCTCCTCGCGCACCCGCACGTCGGGGTCGGGGAGCAGCCGCTCGAACAGCTCTCGCGGTGCGTCGTCCGCAGCGGCCACAAGGGCCGTGCGCACACCCGGATCCGGGTGCCCGGCAAGTCGCATCCGGAAGGCAGCGGGCAGACCGCGGTTGAGCGCGAGCGCGTGCGTGAGCCAGTCGTCGTCGATGGCGATGATCTCGGCGATCATGTCGTCGGTGAGGTCCGGGCGCCCGGCAACGTCGCCGAAGCCCCCACGGTAGGGGAAGAGGCGGCGGACGAGCTCGGGCGGCAACGCGGCGTTGCGGGCGAGTCCTTGCACCACTGTGTCGAGGTGCACGGGCACCGGCATGACGTCCGACAAGGCAGGCGGCCCTTCCGGCTCGGCGGACCCGACCGCCCGAGTCTCGCACACACGGCGGTCCCACCGCGCTCCGCGGACGGACGCGGCACGGGAAGCCGGAACAGCGGTCCGTGGAAAGGGAGATGACCCGGCTGAAGGCACCCGGCTGGGCCGCGGATCACGTGGCGGACAGGGGCTGCTCCGTCCAGACGGTCTTGCCGTCGTGGGTGTAGCGCGTGCCCCACCGCTCGGTGAGCTGCGCGACCAGGAAGAGCCCGCGTCCGCCCTCGTCCGTGCTGAGGGCCCGCCGGAGGTGGGGCGAGGTGTGGCTGGTGTCGGACACCTCGCAGATCAGGCAGTGCGTGCGGATGAGGCGCAGGGTGGCGGGGCCGGTCGCGTACCGGTAGGCGTTGGTGACGAGCTCGCTCGCGACCAGTTCGGTGGTGAACGCCAGCTCGGGCAGCTCCCATTCGGTCAGCTGCGCCGCGGTCAGCTCCCTGGCGCGGGCGGCGGCGGTCGCCTCCAGAGGCAGCTCCCAGGAGGCGACGTTCTGCGGCTGCAGCACCCGGGTCCGCGCGATGAGCAGCGCGATGTCGTCGATGGGCCGGTGGTCCTTGGGCAGCAGCGCCTCGATCACGGCGTGGCAGGTCTGCTCCAGAGGTTCGGTGACGTAGCCGAGGCACGTGTGCAGGTCGTTCAGCGCGGCGTCGACGTTGCCGTTGCGCGCCTCCAGCAGACCGTTGGTGTACAGCGTGAGCAGGCTGCCCTCCGGGAGGTCGAGTTCGTACGTCTCGAACGGCAGGCCGCCCAGGCCCAGCGGCGGCCCCGCGGGCAGTTCGAGCACGGTCACCTCGCCGTCCGGGGTGGACACCAACGGCGCCGGATGGCCGGCCCGCGCCAGGGAGCAGCGCTGGGAGACCGGGTCGTAGACGGCGTACAGGCAGGTGGCCCCGACGACCTGCTCGATCGCCGTGTGGTTGCCCTCGGCGTTCGCCTCCAGCTCGGCGGCGAGCAGGCTGACCAGATCGTCCAGCCGCGCCATCACCTCGTCCGGTTCCAGGTCGAGGCTGGCCAGGGTGCGCGCGGAGGCCCGCAGGCGGCCCATCGAGGCCGCGGCGTGGATCCCGTGGCCGACCACGTCCCCCACGACGAGGGCCACCCGGGCCCCCGACAACGGGATCACGTCGAACCAGTCGCCCCCGATCCCCGGCTCACCGCTCGCGGGCAGGTACCGGCAGGCCACCTCCACGGCCGGCAGGTCGGACGCCACGCTCGGCAGCAGACTGCGCTGAAGGGTCAGCGCGGCGCTCTGCTGCTGGGTGAAGCGGCGCGCGTTGTCGATGGACACGGCCGCACGCGAGGACAGTTCCTGGGCCACCGCGGCATCGTCGTCCTCGAAGGGCTCCGCATGGCGCGAGCGCCACAGGCTCACCACGCCCAGGACGAGTCCGCGCGCGACCAGGGGCACCGCGATCAGCGAGTGAACGCCGAGACCGGAGGCGATCTCGATCCGCCGCCGGTCCACGGCGTACCACTCGGGGCGCAGCGACAGCAGGCCTTCCAGGATCGGGCGGCGCTCGGTCAGGCACCGCGCCTGCGGGGACTCCGGAAGCAGCGGGACCACCTCGCCCTCCTGGTACGGCACCCGGGGTTCCGGTGGCGCGAGGGCGGCCCGGAGCAGCGGACCCGCCGTTCCGGCGACGGGTTCGTCACCGAGTGTCACCGATGTGAGCAGGTCCACCGAGCAGTGGTCGGCCAGGCCGCGGACGGCCACCTGGGCCAGTTCCCGAGCGGTCTGTGTCACGTCCAGCGAGGTCCCGATCAGGGTGCTCGCCTCGTTCAGCAGCGCGAGCCTGCGTTGCGCCCGGTGGCGGTCGGTGACGTCCTGGATCGTCTCCGCCACGCCGAGGACCCGGCCCGAGGAGTCCTCCATCCGGAATGCCGAGACGGACACGATCCGTTCCCGGCCGGGGTCGTGGCGTGCCCGGGCCGACTGCTCCGTGAAGATCAACGGTTCGCCGGTCTCCAGGACGTGCCGTACCCGGTCGTCGGTCGGACCCGCGTCCTCGGCGACCATGAACTCGCGGGGGTGATGGCCCACCGGCGCCCCGGCCGGGACGCCGCTCGCCTTCTCGACGGCGCGGTTGACCCGGATCACCTTCCGGTCGGGGCCGTAGGTGACCAGGCCGATCGGGGAACGGCGGTACAGGCCGTCCAGCAGTGCGCGGTCCCGTTGCCAGGCGATGACCTCCGCCGCCGGAGCACCGACCAGGAGCCACTCCTGACCGCCCCCTTCCCGGGTGATCACACGGGCCCGGAAGCCCATCTGCACACGGTGTCCGTCGCGGTGCCGGACGGGCAGGACGCCGAACCAGCCCCCCGCCTGCACGGCGTCCACGACGACGGACCGCACGACATGCAGGTCCTCGGCGTCCACCAGGACGTCCTGCCACGCCCGGCCGAGCACCTTGTCGGCCGGATAACCCAGCAACTCCCGCGCACGTGCGCTCCAGCCGACCACGGTGCCTCGCGCGTCGAGCACGGCCGAGGCACCGCGCCCGAGGGCGAACGGGTCCTCGGGACTCTCGCTGAAGTGCGTCGAGGGCATCCCCATGGCCATCACCTTGCCTCCGTGCCTTCGATGGTCCTCCCCGCGCCCTCCGTCCGCGACTCTCCCGCGCCACCGCCCGGCCCGGACCGTCTCCGGGCCCGGTGGCCCCGACGCCTGCCGGGGCCACCGGGGGAGGGGGACCGAGCTGCCGCGGCACCTCCGGCGCCACCCCGCGCCCCGCCGAGCGGCACGCCCCACCCGCTGCGACCGCCGCCGGAAAGGCGTGGCACGACCGCTCTACCGCCCGTCGGGGCCGTCCGCGCCGTCCGCGCCGTCTGTGCCGTCTGTGCCGTCTGTGCCGTCAATCCCGTAGATGCGTTCCTGAAGCCGTTCACCGGCCCAGTCCAGCCCGACGTTCAGGTCGAACCAGTGCCGGTCCCGGCGGGCTTCGGGCGTCGAGAGGTGCACCGCCGCCCAGGAGAACACCCCCAACAGGACAGAGCGCCCGTGCCGCGCCGTGCGTACCGACAACGCGAACGACGCGGCGAGCGCCGCGCGGGTGACCAACATGACCCGTTCATCCTCGGACCGCCTGCGCGCACCCGTGAGGAACCGGGGCGTTTCGAGGATCTTGACCCACTCGACCACAGCGTCCGCCACTTGGGCGCGCAAGGATTCCTCGATGCCTCTGCGGACGGCGGTCGCGGGGTCGTCGCCGAGCCAGCCGAGCCAGTGATCGGGATCGGTGAGCTTGCCGAAGTCGTCCTGTGGCACCCCGTGACGAGGATTCTCGTGGTACTCACCCGTGAGTTTCCCGCTGTCGTCCACCAGCCACACGCCGCGGATCGCCTCGGGGGGTACGTAGCCGTTCGGGTCGTCGATGTACGCCGGGTCGATCTCGGCGACGCTGCCACCTGGGTTCTCGGCGGCCGCGGCCAGCAGCGCCGGCTCGTTCGGCATGCCCCTGCGCCGGCTTCGCGAGCCGAAAAGTCCCACGTTCCCACCCCGTCGTCGCCTGCCGCCCGGCCGACCGCGAGTGTGCCAGACCGGTCAGGACCGAACCCGGCATCGGTCGGACAGGAGAGACGCACCCTCCATGGGACAAGGCGTTCCCGCGGCAGCAGCCGGGTCGGGGAGGCCAGGCGACCGCCACTGACGAGGGCATGGATCTGGCAGCCGAGCGGGGTCACGTCACGGATGGCGACCGTCCACTTGTCCGCGTAGCGCCGTACGGCCGCCCGGAGAGGCCGAGTTGCAGAGATCGGTACGGCCGGGTCCCGGCCGATCTCGACGGCCGGCCCGGTCTCCCGGCCCTCCCTGGCGCCCAGCCGCAGCGGTGCATCGTCCACCGGAACGACGGCTTGGTCACAGCCGGCTGTACTTGTCGATGTCCTCGGTGAACTCCTCGATCGTGTGCGGGGTGAGAGTCGGCCGGGTGTCGCCGATGGCGGTCATGTAGTCCTCGGTGGTGGCCGCTCGCCCCTCGCGGTGCGTGACCTCGTACTCGAAGGCCGCCTGTGCGCCCTTGCGGGCGGCGAACTCGATGTCGGCGGGGGTGAACAGCTCGCTGGCCCCGACCAGTTGGCCGAGGTCCACCGAGTCGCGCGAGGCCCTGAGGTAGCGGGCCCAGATCGCCGCGCGGGCGGCGGGGTCCGGCGGGCCGATGGGGATGACGTAGTCGAACCGGCCCGGCCGCAGGAACGCCGCGTCGAGGGAGCGCACCGAGTTGGTGGCGCAGGCCAGCAGCCGTGCGTCGCACTCGCGGAAGACGGGGATGAGCTTGAGCAGCTCGTTGGTCACTCCGTGCCCGGGGTCGACCGCCTTCCCGGAGCGCACGCCGGCGATCTCCTCGACCTCGTCGATGAAGAGCAGCACCGAGTCCAGTTCCGCCAAGTCCGCGAAAGCCTCCCGCAGCGCCGCGGCCAGTCCCTCGCTCGTGTCGGCCGCGAGCCGGGAGGGGAAGAGTTCCACGAACGGCCAGCCGAGCCGCGAGGCCACTGCCTTGGCGAAACTGGTCTTCCCGGTGCCGGGCGGGCCGAACAGGATGATCGACTTGGGCGGTACGACACCGTAGCGGTCTGCCAGCGCCGGCTCGGTCAGCGGCAGTACGACACGGCGCTCGACGATCTGCTTCTCCCGCTCCATGCCGGCCATGGCGTCCCAGAGCCCCTCGGGCAGCAAGCGGCCGCCCAGCGCGGCGAGGACGTCGGCGTTGGCGGTGCCGGGCGGTTCGAGCTTCTCGTAGTAGGTCAGGTCGGCGCGGGACTGGTAGCCGGAGTTCTCCAGAGCCTTCGTCCCGGCGGCACCGGCCGGCAGCAGGGCGCTGATGTGGCGCACGCCCAGTGCCCGCAGGCGCCGCTCCAGCTCGGTGAGGAGCGCGCTGCCGATCCCGCGCTCGCGCCATCGTGAGGCGAGTGCCACCAGCAGGATCCAGCCCCGTTTGTCGTGGGCCTGCGCCACGGCCATGCCCACCAGTTGGCCACCCACCACCGCGACCACCGCCGTCTGACCGGCCTTGGCCGCGGCCATCACCTCGGAGACCGGGAACACCCGGTGCTCGTCGGACTGGCGGCTCTGGTCCCAGATCTGGATCGCCTGGTCGAGATCGTCGTCGTGATAGTCACGCAGATGCCAAGCGGGCATCGCCATCACCTCACCCGGCGCGGAATCCCTATTGTCCCTTATCAGGTTCCTTGTGGCGAATGTGTGGCGCTCCGTGGCGAACCCGACCGGCTCCGCGACCGCCCCGACCGGCTCGCGTGGACAGCCGTTCCGGCGCGGGCACGCTCCGGGCCGAGCACTGCGCGTCACGCCCCACCCGACAGGCGGCTACGGCCGACGAGACCCGCGCAGGACCGGCGAGCGCGCGGTCGGAACCAAGGCGGACAGTGCGGTGCGGCGCGCGGTCGGAACCGGCGCAGGCAGTGCGGCGCGCGGTCGGAGCGGAAGAGGGGGTCGGCGAGGGTGGCGGCGCCCGGGTGGTGGGCTTGGGCGTGTCCGGCACGAACGGGCGTGCTCGGGGCGGGCGCCCGCACGGTGACCGTGCCGAAGTGCGGCCTCGTCGACGCTCCCTGATCACCTGGCGGCCATGTGACCCGTCGGCCGGAGCGGCCTGTCGTCCGCGTCGGTGTCCGGAGGGTCCGGTCGCAGGGCGGAGGGGGCGCCCGGCGTGCAACTGTTCTGGGTCGTCGGGAGTCTAGCGACGAGGGATTGTTCACCCGGGGAAAACTGTCCGTTTGGCCGCGTTCCGACAGAGGTTCACCATGCCGATGCCCCCGCACAACCGTCGCGCCCCCCGTGCCGCTGTTGCCGCCCTCGGCGCCGCCGGCCTGATCGCGCTGGCCGCGGCTCCCGCGGCCTTCGCCGATGAACCCGCACCTGAACTGGTCGTCGGAGGCATCGGACCGATCGACGGAGTCAAACCAGGGAGCACCTTCGACCTGCCGGTCACCGTGGCGAACAAGGGCACCCGAGCCGCCGCGAAGGTGTGGGTCCACTACGCCGTCACCCGGGGACTCGACTTCGCGGAGGTGCCCTCCAACTGCCGTGCACAGTACGTCCGTTCCTACGACGAGATGCCCGAGTTGTGGACCGTGGCGTGCGGGTTCGACCAGGCGGTGGAGCCGGGCGCCGTCTACACGCTCGACAGGCCCCTGCGTGCCAAGGTTCTGGACCGCGCGCTGAACGACGAACTGTGGCTGCGTGTCGGGGAGGACGATCCGGGGGTGGACGAGAACGGCACCGCGCCGGTGGCGGGCACCGCACCGGCGGTGAAGCTGGTCGAGAGCCCGGCCGGGGGCGAGGGGTCCGCGCGAGTCGTCCATGTGCCTGTCACCTCCGTCAACACGGCCGACTTCCAGGTGACGGGTGCGGCCTTGAAGGGGCGCGTCGGGGAAACGGTGCCGATGAAGGTGGAGTTCACCAACGCGGGACCCGCCTGGGTCATGGGCAGGCCGGGGAGCACGTCCGTCAGCGTCGTCGTCACGCCGCCCGCGGGAACGTCGGTCGTCAAGGCCGCCACGTTCTGCAGGGCCAAGGGCGGGGCGTACCGGTGCGGCATGCTCGCGGGGGCTCTCAACGAGGGCGGCCGGCAGGCCTACACGTTCAAGCTGAGGATCGACAAGCGCGTGACGCACGCCAAGGGCACGGTGGCGCTGAGCACCGAGGCGCGGCCGTTCGACCCCCACAAGGCCGACGACAGGGCCGACATCACGCTGGACGTCACCGGTGGCGGGCCGACCGGCTCGACGGGCGGGTCGACCAGCGGCTCCGGCGGATCGGTCGGCGGGTCGACGGGCGGGTCGACCAGCGGCTCCGGCGGGTCCGTCGGCGGGTCCGTCGGCGGGTCGGTCGGCGGGTCGTCGTCGACCGGCAACGACGGGACCACGCCGAACGGCGGCCACCTGGCGGCGACCGGGTCCGCGGCGCTGCCGATCACGGGCGTGGCTGCCGCGGCGGTGGTCACGGGCGCGGGCACGCTCGTCATCGTGCGCCGCCGCCGGGCCCAGGGCCAGAGCTGACGACGGTCCGACGCGCGCGGTGAGCGGTATGCACGAACCCCGTCGCCGCCGGCGCAACGGAGCCCGTCAGCTCGGCTCGGCGGCCCGCTCGTCCTTGCGACGACGGGATCCCGGTGGCCGGTCGGCGGGAACCCGTCACCGCGCCCGGGAACCGGACGGCGTTCGGTCGCCGGGCCCTCGACACCGCGCCGGCGCTCGCCCCGACCGGGCACGTCAGAGGAGCTGGAGCACCTCGGCCAGCGCGCCGGGACGCCGGTCGACGGGCAGGGGATCGACCAGGTGGACCCGGCACCCCAGCGTGGCGGCTCCGCGGTCCGCGACAGGCTCGTCTCCCACCATGAGTGCGTCGCCGGGCGCCACTCCGAGCGTGTCGCATGCCATCTGGAAGATCCGGGGGTCGGGCTTCTTCACCCCGCACTCGAAGGACAGGAAGTAGTCGTCCACGAGGTCATCGACACCGTGGTGGCGGAAGACAGGGCGCATGTCCCAGCCGATGTTGCTGACGACAACGACCGGGACACCTCGCACACGCAGGGCGCGGAGGGTTTCCTCGGTGTCGGGATAAGGCAGCCACGCCCCTGGCACTTGGGAACGTTCGTACAGGGCCTCGGCCAGGTCGACCGCAGGCGGCTTCGCTTCGCGGGCCAGGGCCGTGAAGGCGGCCCGGTGCCGTTCGGCTGTCAGGTCACGCTCCCGCCACAGCGCCTCCAGACGGGGCGGCACGGTGCGCGGAGGGACCCCTCCGGGCTGGGCCCCGAACTCCTCCAGTCGGCCGACGCACGCGTCGAGTTCACCCTCGGGTACGTCCAGACCGGCATTCGTTGCCACCGCGCGCAGCCACTGCGCAGCCGACTCGATCCGGAAGAGGGTCCCGGAGAAGTCGAACATCACACCCTTGACCATGCGGCCGATCCTGACGGCACCGACGACCCGGCCACAAGCCCAGGACGATCGAGACCTGCGACCCGAGCAATCCACCGACGTCCCCCTGCGGACGCGTCGTCCGTGGCCCCGAATACCGTGCGGCGCGTTGGGCCGGACGGAGATGGTCGGCCGAGGCCGGAGGCCGCGCATCCCCGTGGCGTGGTGCTTCACCGGACGGCCGAGTGCCGGGTACTCCGCTCGGTCCGGTGTCATGGGCCGCCGAGAAGCACCCTGGCGGCCTTGGTCCAGCCGAGGTTCACCAGTGACACGGAACCACCGGTGCAGTTGCCCCGGGTGGAGGACCTGTAGGTGGCGGTGTACTGGTATCGTCCGCCGCCCTGGGCGTTGGCCGCAGGCTGCGTGAAGTAGGCCACCGACTGCGGAACCCTGTCACAGGCGACGGCATCGCCGAAGTACTCGCTGAAGTTGGACGGTGTGCCCAACAGGATCTGGTCGCGTCGGACTCGAAGGCTTCCGACAGGCGTGTCGACGCCGGTCCGCATGTTCTGGATCCAGGCACCCCACCACTGGCCACCGGAGTCCGCCTGCAGCCGCCATACACGGAACCGGTAATCGGTCTGCGGGGAGATGGCGTACGGGATCCTGCAACTGAGCCCCGTCCCCTCGCCGCTGAATGCTCCGCAGCCGCTTCCCCTGCTGCCGGTGGCGTTCCACAGCGAGAAGATCGCGGTCTCACCGGTGGTGTGGTTGAACCGTTGGCCGTCGGTCTGCAGACCCATGTACCCGCCCTTGCCGGGCGTGGCCGTGAAATCCCAAAGCAGCGCCCAGTAGGAGTGGTTCGCCTTGCGCGTGATCTGTACGCGCTGGTCGATGTTCCAGAAGCCGTTCGCGCCGTGGAAGTCCCACAAGGCGTACTCGTTGGCGTTCTGGTGCTGCGTAGCGTGTGACGGCGCGGTACCGGTCATGAGCGCCATGCAGGCGGCGGCGACCATCGAGAGAAGCCTGATGGTGCCAACCCGTCGCCACCGACGGCGCGTCCCTTCGCCCTTCATTCCAACCCCCGTATCAGACAGCTCTGTTCACGGCTCGAACCCAGCAGTGGCTGTCGCTCCAGATTGGCCGCGAGCGACCAGGCGGAGAAGGGGCGTGAGGAAGCGTCCGCTGGCTCGCGGAGTGGATGCACTCCCCTTCTCCGCCTCGGCCGACGCACACGTCACCGCGAGCCGTCCGGAGTGGACCACAGCTGAACCGCCCTACGCCCGACGAACCGTCGGCGACCGGCGTCATCCCCGGCGGCGCCACCCGGCGGCTCCAGCTTCGCCGTCATGAAACCACTGGCCGGCTTCGGCCAGGTGGCGCCGCCGAGCAACCCAACGGGCCATACCTGCACCCTCGTAGGCGGCGCTTGCCAGTCCCCGAGGGGCGGCAGACCGACGACCTCAGCTCCCGGCTCGCGGCTGATCGTCAGTCGCCACCACCGCGGCTGTGGCCGGCGCGGCGGGTCCAGAGGGACAGATCGCTGCTCGTCGCTACGGCAAGGGTCTGCCCGGAGGGTGAGAATCCAGCGGCACGGAGCTCGGAGTAGTGGGAGTGGAAGACGTGCCACCAGCGCTCCCCGTGCGGACCGGAGTGCGGCAGTCCGCCGTCGCGGGAGAGCAGGACACGTTCGTTCGGCCAGGCCGGAGCGACGACCTCCAGCCTCCAACCGTCTCCGCACGTGGTGTGCAGTCCTCCGCCGAAAAGTCCGGCGATGCGCACCCTGCTTCCGGCGACCGGTCCCAACCCAGGACACCACAGCGCGGGATCCGCGTCGCGGCTACTGCCCTCGGGGTCCGCGTCACGATCCCGCGCGATCCTCTTGCCGCTGACGGCGTCGAAGAGACCGTGCCCGTCGGAGGAGACGACCATCACCAGATCGTGGCCGGTGGCGGGGTCCGTCGCGAAGCCGATCCCGAGCAGTCCGCCGACAGGGACGCCGTACTCGTACTCGAAGACGGGCCGCCAGGGCTCCGGCGCGGGCACCACAGGGGCCGCGAGAATCCTGTCCCGCATCGCCCGCTGGTAGGCCGAGAGTTCCGGCTCATGCTCGGAATGCCCGGCCGGAGGGGTCTCCTTCGTCCACTTCATCACGGGACCATGATCCTCGGCTCGACAGGGAGGTCCCTGCGGGCTGTGAACAGACAGAAACCGCAGACCAGGACAAGGACGCGTGGCGCCCGCAGAGTTGCGTCCATCGGCCAGATCCCCCCGCCGATGGAAACCAACCGAGCTCAAGCGCCGCGAAGGGCCGACGCCGGGCTACCCCCAGCCGAAGGCTGGAGGCTGGGCGAGGATCGGTGCGACAAGCCCCCACGCATCCGCAGCCGGCACTCGACGTGTCTTCCCGTCGGCCCCCCTCAGCTCTGCAGCGTCGCCGGGCTTCCGCCGTTCGCCTCGTAGCCTGCTACCGCCAGCGCGCGGAAGAGGGCGAACTCGGAGGCGGGGTTCGCCGACAGCGTCCAGGGCAGGGCCCCGACGTGTCCGTCGACGTGTATCAGCTCGCCCATGGCCTCGGCCCAGCGCTCCGAGCGGACCAGGAAGAAGACCAGCAGGTGACGGACGTGCGCGAGCATCGGGTCGTCCTGGCGGGCCGAGTGCACCGCGTGCAGGGCGCCGTGCACGGCCTTGGTGACGACCTCGCTCTGGTAGAAGCTCACCACCAGGTTCACCTCGGGCAGGTGCTCGAAGACCGCGAACAGCGGCATCGCGGCCAGCAGCGAGCCCTGCGGGGCGCGGGCCGCGGCGGCCTCGGCGAAGGAGTACGCCAGCTCGCGCGAGCCGTGCCACTTCTCGCACCAGTAGTGCAGTGCCGCGAGGTGCGCCCCCATGTGCGTGGGGGCGCGGTCCAGGATCTTCAGCCACAGCTGCTCGAACTCCGCCTGCGGGTAGTTCAGCCCGCGCGCCACCGACAGCTCGATGATGTACGGCACCGGGTCGCCGGGGGAGAGCAGCGCCGCCTGCCCGCAGGCGTCCCTGGCCTCCTCCATGATGATCCGGAAGTCGTCGGTGCCGGGCACCGACGTCCGCCATGCCTGCTGCACCAGGAACTCCGCGTGCACGGCGGCACCGCCGGCGTCCTTGGGCTGCTCGGCCCGCCAGACCCGCAGCCACTGCCCGCCCGGCGTCTCGCTGACCCCACCCGGCCGCTCCTGGAGCTCCAGCGCCGCCGCGCCCGCGAAGGCCTGCACACGCTGCCAGCGCAGCTCCCCCACGATCTCCGTGCCCGCGAGCAGCTGCGAGGCCGCCCGGTAGTCCTGGGTGCGCTGCACCACGTCGAGGACGTCCAGCAGGTCCTGGTCGGGCCCGGGCATGCGGATGTCCAGGTCCTCCTCGCGCACGAAGCCGTAGTCCGCCGGGTCGGCGGCGTCCGGGTGGCTCGGGTGGACCTGCTCGATCATGCCGCGCCGCCGCCGCAGGACGGGGAGCAGCGCGAAGCTCAGCAGGAGCAGCGCCATCAGGGCCCAGAGAATCGCCATGCGTCAAGCGAACCAGACGGCGCCGACAATTGGCCAACCGGTCCTCCGACCTGTGGACGACCGGCGGCCCGGCCTGTGGACAACGCGTCGGGGCCGCCGGAGCACTAGGCTCGTCCACCATGAGCGACAGGCACCACATCAGTCAGCACTTCGAGACGCTCGCCATCCACGCGGGCAACACGGCGGACCCCCTCACCGGTGCGGTCGTACCGCCGATCTACCAGGTCTCGACCTACAAGCAGGACGGCGTCGGCGGTCTGCGCGGCGGCTACGAGTACAGCCGGAGCGCCAACCCGACCAGGACCGCCCTCGAGGAGAACCTCGCCGCCCTGGAAGGCGGGCGGCGCGGGCTCGCGTTCGCGTCCGGGCTGGCGGCCGAGGACGCCCTGCTGCGCACGCTGCTCAGCCCCGGCGACCACGTGGTCATCCCGAACGACGCCTACGGCGGCACGTTCCGGCTGTTCGCGAAGGTCGTCTCCCGATGGGGCGTGGAGTGGTCCGTCGCCGACACCAGCGACCCGTCCGCGGTGCGGGCCGCGATCACCCCGAAGACCAAGGCGGTCTGGGTGGAGACCCCCTCCAACCCGCTGCTCGGCATCACCGACATCGCCGCCGTCGCGCAGGTCGCCCATGACGCCGGTGCCCGGCTCGTCGTCGACAACACCTTCGCCACGCCCTACCTCCAGCAGCCGCTGGCGCTCGGCGCGGACGTCGTCGTGCACTCGCTGACGAAGTACATGGGCGGTCACTCGGACGTGGTCGGCGGTGCGCTGATCGTGTCCGACCAGACGCTCGGCGAGGAGCTGGCCTACCACCAGAACGCGATGGGCGCGGTCGCCGGGCCGTTCGACTCGTGGCTGGTGCTGCGCGGCACCAAGACGCTCGCGGTGCGCATGGACCGGCACAGCGAGAACGCCACCCGGATCGCCGACATGCTGAGCCGGCACGCGCGCGTGACGCGGGTCTTGTACCCGGGCCTGCCCGAGCACCCGGGGCACGAGACCGCCGCCAAGCAGATGAAGGCGTTCGGCGGCATGGTGTCCTTCCAGGTCACAGGGGGCGAGGAGGCGGCCGTCGAGGTCTGCAACCGCGCGAAGGTGTTCACGCTCGGCGAGTCCCTGGGCGGCGTCGAGTCCCTGATCGAGCACCCGGGCCGCATGACGCACGCCTCGGCGGCCGGCTCCGCCCTGGAGGTACCCGCCGACCTGGTGCGTCTCTCCGTGGGCATCGAGAACGTCGACGACCTGCTGGAAGACCTCCAGCAGGCGCTCGGCTGATCGTTTCACCGGCCGACGACCGGACCGCCGGCCGACGACCGGACCGCCGGCCGAGGACCGGACCGCCGGCCGGTCCGTACCGGTCCGCCGGCCGCCGGCCGGTCCTCGGCGGGCCAGCAGCCGACGACCGGTCCTCGCCGGGCCGCCGGCCGTCGATCGGTCCTACCAGTCGACGATGGGTGGAGTCGTCGTGGACGGCGGCTCCACCCATGGATGCACCGTCGCCGCCCACACCGCGAACGCCACGACGGCCGCGCACAGCAGTAGCCACAGCACACGGCGGACCCTGCGCCGGCGCCGCAGCATGCGGCCGCCCCGGCGCAGCACCTCGCCGTACAGGTCGGGCGGTACCGGCGGCGGTGTCCGCTCCATGACCCGCCGGGCCGCCGCCTCGCGTTCGACACGGTTCACGACGGTGCCACCTTCGCCCCCAGTACCCTCGGCGCCGCTTTTCGCGGCGGATGCAGCAGGGTGGCCGTCGCCCGGTCGCAGAGGGTGCGCACGCGCTCCGCGGGCAGGCCGAGCAGCGCCGCCGTCTGCTCCTCGGCGACCCCCTCGTACAGCCGCAGCACCAGGATCAGGCGCTCCTGGGGCGTGAGCCCGGCGAGAACGCTGCGGGGATGCGGGCGGGTGCGGCTGAGCGGGCCGCCGTACTGGTGCCAGGCGGAGTTCGCGAAGCGCAGGGCGAGGTGCTGGCGGGCGCGGTCGTACGGATCCTCGCCGCGCAGCCGGTCCCAGCCCGCGTACGTGTGCGCGAGCGCGAGGGTCAGCAGGCGCCGCGCGCGGGGGTTGGCGTCCGGCGCCTCGGCGGTCAGCAGGGTCGCGGCATGCAGCAGCCGGCCTGCCGCGCCCGCGACGAACGCCTCGAACTCCCGGGCCTGGCGGGCGTTCTGCAGCGCCTGCCGATCACGCACCGCCCCTCCTCGGCTGTGAGGGCCCGGACACGGTCACACCGGGGCCCGGTCTCATATGAGGCCAGGGCCGGGGTCACGGTCAAGAGCCGCGCGGCACGCGTGCGTGCCGGATGCGTGCGGCACGCACGCGTGGCGCACGTGGCGGCTGCCCGGGGAGACGGGCCGGCGGTCAGGAGGCCGGTGGGGTGTCCGAGCCCGGCGGCACGGCCATCCGCGCCGAGAGCGCGCTGTTGAAGCGGGTGAGCAGCGCGCAGAAGGCCTCGCGCTCCGCCGGCTCCCAGTCCTGCGTCAGCTCCGCCATCAACTGGCGCCGCGACGAACGCACTTCCTCGAGCCGCGACAGCCCGCGCGGGGACAGCTGAAGCACCACGGCCCGGCCGTCCTCGGGGTGCGAGGTGCGCTTGACGAGCCCGGTGTCGACCAGCGGAGCCACCTGCCGGGTGACCGTGGACGAGTCGATCCCCATGCTCGCGGCGAGCGCCTTGACCCCCATGGGGCCTTCCTTGTCGAGGCGGTTGAGCAGCAGATACGCAGCGCGGTCCATGGAGTTGCGCACCTGCCCGACGCCGCCGAGACGGGTCTGTTCGGCACGGCGGGCGAACACCGCCACCTCGTGCTGCAGAGTGTCGAGAAGGCCGGTGTCACCGACGGTCGTCATGTCCATCGACATTTCGGGTGTTGTGGGCATGGCCGGGGGCTCGCTTCATGAAAGGAGTGCTGATGTGGGGGACAGAGTACGCGGACAGGGGGCGAGCCGTACCGGCGCTGCGCAAACCGGTCTCGGAGGTTGGTCACACCCGCGCCCTCGGCCTGTGAACTGCGAGACTGGAGTCATGAGCTACCGCCCGGCTGACTCCTTGCGCCCTGTCACCCTCGACGACGTGCGGGGCGCCCAGAAGATGCTCACGGGCGTGGCGCGGGCGACCGCGATGGAAGGCAGCAGGCACCTGTCCCAGCTGGTCGGCTCGCCGGTGCACCTCAAGTGCGAGAACCTCCAGCGGACCGGTTCGTTCAAACTGCGCGGCGCCTACGTCCGGATCGCCGGGCTGCTGCCCGAGGAGCGTGCCGCCGGGGTGGTCGCCGCAAGCGCCGGGAACCACGCCCAGGGCGTGGCGCTGGCCTCGTCGCTGCTCGGCGTCCACTCGACCGTGTTCATGCCCAACGGCGCCCCCCTGCCCAAGATCAGTGCCACCCGCGAGTACGGCGCGGAGGTGCGGCTGCACGGCCAGGTGGTCGACGAGACGCTGGCCGCCGCCCAGGAGTACGCGGCCGAGACCGGCGCGGTGTTCATCCACCCCTTCGACCACCCGGACGTCATCGCCGGTCAGGGCACGGTGGGACTGGAGATCCTGGACCAGTGCCCGGAGGTCGGCACGATCGTCGTCGGGATCGGCGGCGGCGGGCTCGCGGCCGGGATCGCGGTCGCGGTGAAGGCGGTCCGGCCGGACGTGCGGATCGTCGGCGTCCAGGCGGCGGGCGCGGCCGCGTATCCGCCCTCGCTGGCGGCCGGGCGCCCGGTCACGGTGGCGAACCCGGCGACGATGGCCGACGGCATCAGGGTCGGACGGCCCGGTGACGTGCCGTTCGCGCTCGTCGAGGAGCTGGTCGACGAGGTCCGCACGGTCGGTGAGGACCAGCTGTCCGCCGCGCTGCTGCTCTGCCTGGAGCGGGCCAAGATGGTCGTCGAACCGGCCGGGGCCAGCCCGGTCGCGGCCCTGCTCGCCGACCCCGGCGCCTTCGCCTCGGCCGGACCGGTGGTCGCCGTCCTGTCCGGCGGCAACGTCGACCCGGTGCTGCTGCAGCGGGTGCTGCGGCACGGCATGGCCGCACAGGGCCGCTACCTGGCCGTGCGGCTGCGGCTGACCGACCGGCCGGGCGCGCTCGCCACCCTGCTCGGGGTGCTGTCGGCGGTCGACGCCAACGTCCTCGACGTGAGCCACATCCGCACCGACCCCCGCCTCGGGCTCGCGGAGGCGGAGGTCGAGCTCCACCTGGAGACCAAGGGCCCGGTCCACTGCGCCGAGGTCGGCCAGTCCCTGCGCGAGGCCGGTTACACCGTTATCGACTGAGCACCGCGGCCGATCCCGGCGGTGCGGGACCAGGACGGTATCTGTTCACTCACTCGTTCGGGGAAATCCGTCGACGGACGCGATACATCGCGTTATGGTGTGTCGCGTGGCCACCGCGCCCTCTTCCGCCCGCCGTCGCGCCGGCGGAAAACCATAGGCGGACCGAGGGCCGCATACCTAGCCTTCTCACAGAATCCCCGACGACGTGGAGACCCATATGCCAGGCGCCATCTATGCCGAAGGTCTGGTCAAGACCTTCGGTGACGTAAGGGCTTTGGACGGCGTCGACCTCGACGTCCCCGAAGGCACGGTCCTCGGACTGCTCGGACCGAACGGCGCGGGCAAGACGACAGCCGTCCGCTGCCTGACGACCCTCCTCCGCCCCGACAGCGGCAGGGCCGTCGTCGCGGGCATAGACGTCCTCGCGCAACCGGACGCCGTACGCCGCTCCATCGGACTGTCCGGACAGTTCGCGGCGGTCGACGAATACCTCACCGGCCGCGAGAACCTGCAGATGGTCGGCCAGCTCTACCAGATGCGGGCCAAGCAGGCCAAGGCCCGCGCGGTCGAGCTCCTCGAGCAGTTCAACCTCACCGACGCCGCCGACCGCCCCACCAAGACCTACTCCGGCGGCATGCGCCGCCGCCTCGACCTCGCCGCCGCGCTCGTCGTCTCCCCGCCGGTGATGTTCATGGACGAGCCGACCACCGGCCTCGACCCGCGCAACCGGCAGCAGCTCTGGGAGGTCATCCAGCAACTGGTCTCCGGCGGCACCACCCTGCTGCTCACCACCCAGTACCTGGAAGAGGCCGACCACCTCGCCCACGACATCGCGGTCGTCGACCACGGCAAGGTCATCGCCCAGGGCACCTCCGACGAACTCAAGGCCCGCACCGGCGGCGAGCGCGTCGAGGTCGTGGTGCACGAGCGCGACCACATCCGGACCGCCGCCGAGGTGCTGCGCGGCTTCGGCAAGGGCGACACCACCGTCGAGGAGCACACCCGCAAGCTCACCGTCCCCGTCACCGGCGGCGCCAAGCTGCTCGCCGAGGTCATCCGCGAGCTGGACTCCCGGGGCATCGAGATCGACGACATCGCCCTGCGCCGCCCCACCCTCGACGACGTCTTCCTCTCCCTGACCGGACACGTGGCCGAGGAGAAGCCCGAGGGCAACGGTGGCCCGGGCGACAAGAAGAACACCCGCAAGGACAGCCGCAAGGAGGCCGTGAAGTGAGTGCCGTCAGCGACACCGCACGGGTGCCGGCCGCCCCCGGCAACGCCCTGACCCAGTCGTTCCGCGACTCGATGGTCGTCGCGAAACGCAACCTGATCCGCATGTCCCGGATCCCGGATCCTGTTCGCTCGTGTCGGTCAGGATCCATCTCGCCGCTCCTCCGAGACGGACGGCTCGACGCTCTGAAGGAGCTGGTGAAGTGAGCGCCGTGAACGACTCCATGGTCGTGGCCCGCAGAAACTTGATTCGCATGGGCCGGATTCCCGAGATGCTGATCTTCGGGCTGATCCAGCCCATCATGTTCGTGGTGCTGTTCACCTATGTCTTCGGCGGCTCGATCCAGGTCGGCTCGTCCAGCTCCACCCAGTCCTACCGCGAGTTCCTGATGGCCGGCATCTTCGCCCAGACCGTCACGTTCGCCACGGCGGGCGCCGGCGCGGGCATCGCCGACGACATGCACAAGGGCCTCATCGACCGCTTCCGCTCCCTACCTATGGCCCGCGGCGCGGTCCTGACCGGCCGCACCCTCGCCGACCTGGTCCAGACGGCACTCACCCTCGTCGTCCTGGCGATCGTCGCCGTGATCGTCGGGTGGCGCACCCACGAGAACATCGGCAAGGTGCTCGCCGGCTTCGGCCTGCTCCTGCTGCTCGGCTACGCGTTCTCCTGGATCGGCGCACTCATCGGCCTTACCGTACGGACTCCGGAAGCGGCGACCTCGGGCGGCCTGATCTGGCTGTTCCCGCTGACGTTCATCTCGAATGCGTTCGTGGACGCGAACCACCTGCCGGCCTTCCTGCGCCACATCGCCGAGTGGAACCCCTTCAGCGCCACCGTGCAGGCGTGCCGTGAGCTGTTCGGCAACCTTCCGCCGGGCTTCAACACGTCCGACGCCTGGCCCATGCAGCACCCGGTCTGGGCCTCGCTGATCTGGTCGGTCGTGATCATCCTGGCCTTCCGGACACTGGCGGTCCGCAAGTACCGCCGGGCAGCTGGTTGAGCAACGTATGCCTTTGCCCGGCGCCCAGGGAGTCTCGGGGATTCACACTGCGATGGCGTGGGTGTGAGCCTCAGGTGGCTTCTGAACGTTTGAGCCCCCTCCGTGATTCGGAGGGGGCTCAGCGCGCCTAGGCCGTGTTTTGAAAGGCCGACGGCTTCAGCTCGTTGACCGCGGGCGGCTCCGTCCCTTGAGCCATAGAACGATCTCGTGCGCGATGTCGCTGATGTTCTCGCCCGTGGTGACGTCGTGCTCGCGGCTGCGGGTGTCACGGCGGACTACCTCGTAGCCCTCGCCGGCGTCGAGGACGGCGACGGAGACGTACCAGGCGGGGTCGTCCTCGTCGGGCTGGATGACGACGAAGGTGTTGTCGGTGTCGTTCAGGTCGTCGATCAGCATGTAGATGGCGTCCTCGGACGGGTCGTCGATGTGGTCGCCGTTCTCGCTGTCGGCGCGGTGATAGGTGGCGGCCACGGATCCTCCGAAGGGCACTGGATGCTGTCGCCGGTCAGCATGGCACGCCTGGCCGATCGGGCGGCGGGTCTGGCTCACAGCCACTCGCCGAACGCGGCGACCAGCACGGTCGCCTGGAAGCGGACGGCGAGCTTGTCGTAGTGGCAGGCCACCGCCCGGTGACGCTTGAGGCGGTTGATCCCGCACTCGACGGCGTGGCGGCCCTTGTAGTCCTCGCGGTCGAACGCCGGCGGTCGGCCGCCCGAGCGGCCCCGGCGCTTGCGGACTTGGTCGGCCGGTTCAGGAATGGTGCAGGCGATGCCGCGTCGGCGCAGGTAGTCCCGATTCGCGCGGGAGGAGTAGGCCTTGTCACCGCGCACCCGATCCGGTCGGGTGCGCGGCCGGCCGGGCCCCTTGCAAGGCACGCGTATAGCTTCCAGAACCGCTGTGAAGTGCGGCGAGTCGCCACGCTGGCCTGCCGTGATCAGGATGGCCAACGGTTTCTGCCCCTGTTCGCAGGCCAGGTGGATCTTCGTGGTCAGGCCGCCCCGGGACCGGCCCAGGGCGTGATCGGCGGGCTCGTCGACCAGGCCGCCCGGCGGTTCCTTCTGGGCGTGACCGTCTCGGCGTGCTCCGGCGGCGTGCTGGTGAGCACCTCCCATGGAGGTCACGGGCAGCATCGATCCGAAGTTCGCGGCGCTGGATCTTGAGGCTCTGGAGCTCTGCGAGGGTGCCGGGGACGGCTGCAACCAGAATCACACCCGCGCACACTCTTCCCCGAGATGATCATCTACGGGCTGATCCAGCCCATCATGTTCGTGGTGCTGTTCACCTACGTCTTCGGCGGTTCCATGCAGATCGGCGGCAGTACCAGCGCCGTCGACTACAAGAACTTCCTGATGGCCGGCATCTTCGCGCAGACCGTCACCTTCGCGACCGCCAGCTCCGGAGCCGGCATCGCCGACGACATGCACAAGGGACTCATCGACCGCTTCCGCTCGCTGCCCATGGCGCGCGGTGCGGTGCTGACCGGGCGCACGCTCGCCGACCTGGTCCAGACGGCCCTGACCCTGGTGGTCCTGGCCGTGGTCGCCCTGATCGTCGGCTGGCGCGTCGGGACCGACGGCGACACCAACGTCGGCAAGGTCCTCGCCGCCTTCGCGCTCCTGCTCCTGCTCGGCTACGCGTTCACCTGGATCGGTGCCCTGATCGGCATGTCCGTCCGCACCCCCGAGGCGGCCACCTCCAGCGGACTGATCTGGCTGTTCCCGGTCACCTTCATCTCGAACGCGTTCGTGGACACCAGCCACATGACGCCGTGGCTGCGGCACATCGCCGAGTGGAACCCGTTCAGCGCCACCGTTCAGGCCTGCCGGGTGCTCTTCGGCAATCCCGGCCAGTCCCTGTCGCAGGCCTGGCCGATGCAGCACCCGGTGTCGGCGTCGCTGATCTACTCGATCCTGATCATCGCGATATTCCGGACGCTCGCGGTCCGCAAGTACCGCTCCGCCACCGCCTGACGCCTGGCACGACAAAGGCCCCCGGCGTCACGTGGACGCCGGGGGCCGGATGTCTGTCCGGGTCAGCCCGAGTAGGGCTCGGCCTTCAGGATCCGCACCGAGGCCTTCTTGCCGTTCGGCAGCTCGTACTCCACGTCCTCGCCCACCTTGTGGCCGATCACACCGGTACCCAGGGGGGACTGCGGGGAGTACGTCTCGATCTCTGCGCTGGCGTACTCGCGGGAGGCCAGGAGGAAGGTCATGGTGTCGTCCTCGTCACCGTCGAAGGCGATGGTCACCACCATGCCGGGCGCGACGGCGCCGTCCGCGGACGCCGGGGCCTCGCCGACCTTGGCGTTCTCCAGAAGCTGGGTCAGCTGGCGCACACGGAGCTCCTGCTTGCCCTGCTCCTCCTTGGCCGCGTGGTACCCGCCGTTCTCGCGCAGGTCGCCCTCCTCACGCGCGGCGGCGATCTTGGCGGCGATCTCCGTGCGCGCAGGACCAGACAGGTACTCCAGCTCGGCCTTGAGCTGGTTGTACGCCTCCTGGGTCAGCCAGGTGACGTTCTCGCTGGTCTGGGTCACAGGTGCTCCTCGTCGGTACTGGGAATACAAAGCATCGCCCTACCCGGAAGCATGTTCCTTCTTGGAAGGGCGAAACCACGAGCCTAACAATTCAACGACGGAAGGGGGAGGACATAAGCCATCAGAATTACGTCAACGCAGGTCAGCGCCTACGTATTGCGGCTGACGTCAGTCGGCGTGGCAGCCGAGCAGCTCCGCCGTGGTGCCCCGGGCCGTCGTACGGAGGGTGACCACGCGGTCGATCTCGGTCGCGGAACCGGTGAAGCGGAAGTCCGCGCGGCCCACCTCGGAGCCGTCCGCCGCCTGGGAGCGCAGCGTGCAGTAGCCGGAGGTGCCGGAGTCCTTGTGGACCTCCAGATGCACCTCGACCGCGTCGGCCGACGCGGCGAACGTCACGACCTGGGCACTGATCTTGTTCTGTACGACATAGTGGTAGGCCCAGTAGCCGACCAGGACCAGCAGCAGGGCACCCAGCACCGCGCCGGCGACCTTGAGCTTGCGGTCGGCGCGCGCGTCCGAGGAGCTGCCGTAACGGCCCTCGGGCAGCCGCGTGCTCGCGGTACTCATGATCGTCCTCCTGGCAGGAACCACCCCCGGACCGGTTCGGGAACCGGACCCCGGAATTATTCGCCCCCTGATTCGGTCACTATAGAAGCCTCCCGCCCGCCGCCCGACCACCACCCCTCAACGACGTCCCTGCGGGACGACTCCTCTCCATCGCCTCCGAGCTACCGGGGCGCCGACTTACCAAGGATTGAGTCTTGACTGACCAGTTGCGACTGATGGCCGTCCACGCGCACCCCGACGACGAGTCGAGCAAGGGCGCGGCCACCATGGCGAAGTACGTGTCCGAGGGGGTGGACGTGCTGGTCGTGACCTGCACGGGCGGGGAGCGCGGCTCCATCCTCAATCCCAAGCTGCAGGGCGACAAGTACATCGAGGAGCACATCCACGAGGTACGCAAGAAGGAGATGGACGAGGCCCGCGAGATCCTCGGGGTCAAGCAGGACTGGCTCGGCTTCGTCGACTCCGGACTGCCCGAGGGCGACCCGCTGCCGCCGCTGCCCGAGGGCTGCTTCGCCCTGGAGGACGTCGACAAGGCGGCCGGGGAGCTGGTGCGCAGGATCCGCTCGTTCCGACCGCAGGTGATCACCACCTACGACGAGAACGGCGGCTACCCGCACCCCGACCACATCATGACCCACAAGATCTCGATGGTGGCCTTCGAGGGCGCGGCCGACGCCGAGAAGTACCCCGAGGCCGAGTTCGGGCCGGTCTTCCAGTCCCAGAAGCTCTACTACAACCAGGGCTTCAACCGCCCGCGCACCGAGGCGCTGCACAACGCCATGCTGGAGCGCGGCCTGGAGTCGCCGTACGGGGACTGGCTGAAGCGGTGGAACGAGATGGAGCGCACCGAGCGCACCCTGACCACGCACATCCCGTGCGCGGAGTTCTTCGAGATCCGCGACAAGGCGCTGATCGCGCACGCCACGCAGATCGACCCGGACGGCGGCTGGTTCAAGGTGCCGATGGACCTCCAGAAGGAGGTCTGGCCGACCGAGGAGTACGAGCTGGCGAAGTCACTCGTCGACACCTCCCTCCCCGAGGACGACCTCTTTGCGGGCATCCGCGACAATGCCTGACATGAGCGCAAGCCTGGCACTGACGCACCTCGTCCCCCTCGCCAAGGAGGTCGACGAGAACAAGGTCACCCCCGGAGTCCTCGGCTTCATCGTCTTCGCGGTGATGGCCCTGGCGGTCTGGGGCCTGATGAAGTCCATGAGCAAGCACATGCAGAAGGTCGACTTCAAGGAGTCCGCCCAGACCGGGGCGGACTCCAAGACGCCGTCGGCCGACCCCGGGAACTGACCGGCGTCAGATCGCGGCCGGTACCGGCACGCCCATCACCTCACGGGCGTGCCGGCCCGGCACCATGCCCAGACGCCAGGCCTGCCAGCCCGCCTCCAGCTGCACTCCGCGTTCCAGCAGCAGGCCGTACGCCGTGACGTACTCGGCCAGCTTCCCGTCGCGCAGCGGGTGCGCGGCGCGGGCGAGCTGGGCGAGGTCCTCCTGGGCGACGGCGGTGCCCACCTCCACGCCGCCGGGGGCGGCGTACGGCAGCAGGGTGCAGCGCAGGAAGCGGGCCCAGTCCTCGCCGCGCCGGTCGCCGTACGACGTGAACAGGGCGACCGCCTCGTCGCACAGGGTGAGGGCCTGCTGGGTGCGGGTGTTGCCGGCGTCGACGACGGCCAGCTCCAGGCAGGTCCAGGCCTCGCCGTGGACCACGCCGATGCGCTGGAAGTCGGCGCGGGCGTCGACGAGGAGCTGGCGGGCGAAGCCCGAGTTGCGCAGCGAGCCGGTCTGGGCTGCCCGCTGGTCCCGGGTGACCCGGGCCGAGTGGTGGCGGGCGCAGGCCAGGCCGTAGACGTCCCGGATCCGGGAGAACATCGACCGCGAGCGCTCCAGCTCGCGGACCGCCTGGTCCAGGGTGCCGGTCTCCTCGAGGGCCAGGCCCAGGTAGAACACCGTCCAGGCCTCGCCGCGCGCGTCCTCGTTGTCCCGGTGCCGGGCCGCCGCCGCGCGCAGTCCGTCGACCGCCGGGGACGCGTCGCCGCCCACCAGCCGGGCCCGCGCCAGCTGGGTCAGCGCCCACGCCTCGCCCCGCGCGTCCCGGGTACGGCCGTACCGGTCCAGCGCGGCCCCCAGCTCCCGCTCCGCCCGCGGCACGTCTCCCATGCGCAGCGCCAGCTGGCCGAGCTGGAAGTGCGCCCAGGCCTCGCCGTGCACCGAGCCACCCTCCCGGTGCAGGACGAGCGAGCGGGTGAGCAGGTCGAGGGACTCCGGCAACCGGGCCCGGTCGCGCTGCACCGCCGCCAGCGCGTGCATCGTCCACGCCCGGTCGGTGGCCAGCTCGGGGGCCGCCTGGAGGTCCAGGGCCTCCTGGAGCTTGGCCGCCGCCTCGGCGAGGTTGCCCTGGTGGTGCAGGGTGATCCCGAGCGAGCACAGCGCGCGGGCCGCGCCGGCGTCGTGATGCGCCTCCAGGTAGAGGTCGACGACGGAGGTGAGAGTGGTGCGGGCCTTGTCCAGCTCGCCCAGCTGACGGGCCGCGATACCGGTACGCCACTGCACCGACCGCACCAGGAGACCCTGGTCGACGGTCTGGGCGAGCTCGCTGATCTCACCGAGCCGGTAGAGGTCGCCGCGCAGCAGGCAGTAGTCGCACAGCGCGCCCAGCAGGTTCTGCACGGCCGCCTGGTCGACGCCCTCCGCGTGCCGCAGCGCCGCCGTGATGAAGCTCGACTCGTCGTCCAGCCAGCGCAGTGCCTCGTCGAGCGAGGTGAAGCCGTGCGGGCTGAACCGGTCCGAGCGGGTCGACATGTTGCCGTCGACCAGCCGCAGCACCGAGTCGGCCAGCTCCGCGTAGTTCACGATCAGCCGTTCCTGCGCGGCCGTGCGGTCGGCCGGGGACTCCTCGTCCAGGAGACGGGCCTGGGCGAACGAGCGGACCAGGTCGTGCAGGCGGTAGCGGCTGCCCCGGACATGGTCGATCAGGCCGGCCCGGGCGAGCGTGACCAGGTGCCGGGTGGCCTCGGCCTCGTCGGTGCCCAGCAGGGCGGCGGCGGCCGCCGCGCCCATCGAGGCCCGGCCCGCCAGCGCCAGCCTGCGCAGCAGCCGCCGAACGGTCTCCGGTTGGTCGGTGTACCGCAGCCACAGCACCCGCTCCACCGGCCCGACCGGGCCGTACGCGCCCAGGTCCGTGGCCAGCTGGAGCGGCGAACGCGAACCCAGCGACGACCCCGCCACCCGCAACGCCAGCGGCAGCCCGCCGCACAGCTCCCGGATCCGTTCCGCGGACTGCGCGTCGTACGGCCCCGACGCGTCCTCGGCCGCCGCGTCCAGCAACTCCTCCGCACCGGCCGCGTCCAGCGCCGTGACCGGCAGCCGGTGCACCCACGCCGACAGGTCGGCGGGCAGGTCGAGCTGGTCCTGGGCGGTGACCAGCACCAGGCTGTCGGACCGTTCCGGCACCAGCGCGCGCACCTGCTCCGGATCCGAGGCGTCGTCCAGCACGATCGTCACCGGGAGCCCCGTCAGGTGCTGGTGGTACAGCTCGCTCAGCCGCTTGACCTGCTGATCGGCGGAGGAACGCTCACGGAACAGCAACTGCTCGCGCGGCGCGCCCAGCCGGTTCAGCAGATGCAGGAGGGCGTCCCGGGTGGGCAGCGGCGGTTCCTCCCGGCTGCCGCCGCGCAGATCCACGACGACCGCACCCCGGAAGAGGTCCTTCAGCTCCTGGGTGGCCCGGACCGCGAGGGCGGTACGGCCGGAGCCGGGCTCCCCCTGCAGGACGACGACGGTCGGCCGGGTCTCGGTGGCCGCCCGGGCCGCCTGCGCCCACTGCCGGATCCGGGCCAGCTCCTGCTGCCGGCCGGTGAACGGGCCGTCCGCGTCGGGGAGCTGACCGAAGGACTGCTGCAGCACCGTACGCCTGCGGGCCGCCGCGCTCTTGTCCGCGCCGCGCAGCCCCGGGCCCTGCCTCTTCGGCCCCGTGGAGGCGCTGAGCACCCGCTGCTGATCGAGGAACGGCCGGATGCCCCGCACCTCCAGCGCGGTCAGCCACTGCAGCCGCAGCTGCTCGGCGCCGCCGGGCTGGCCGGCCGCGCCGGCGTGGTGATGAGCCGCGGGCAGGTGGGAGGCGGCGGCCTTGACGACCGTGGCGGCCGCCCCGATCACCCCGACGGCCACGCCCGCGCCGAGCGCCGTGGCCGCCCCGGTGCCCAGGGAGAGGTCGGCGACGGTGGCCGCGACCGCCGCGACGGCCGCGACCAGCAGGGGAGTTCCGGAACCCTCCTTGGCGTAACGCCGGCCGAAGCTCGGCCGGTCGGCCTCCGTCTCGTCGAGGGCGTGGGTGTACGCCGCGTACTCCTCGGCGGCCGTCCGTTCCATCTCCGCCAGCCCGCCGCGCGCCCGGGACAGCAGCACCTGTCCGTCGACGCGGCCGCCCGAACGGCGGACCTCCTCCTCCACGGCCCGTACCAGCAGCCGGTCGGCTTCCGCCCGATGGGCGTCCCGCATGTTCCGTCCCCCTCCACCGGCAACTCCTTTGTCCACAAGTGTCCTTGCGGAGGGTCGCGATGGCGAGGGGGCGGCGATCAGGGGGTGGGTGAGGGTTCGGTGATGGTCGCGGTCAACCGGGTGGCCGGCTCGGGCTACCGGGCGCCGGTCCCGGCTACCGGGTGGCCGGCTCGGGCTGGGCGGCCACCCGGCCCCACCCCTTGGACAGGGCCAGGTACACGCAGGCCGCCGCCAGCCCCGCCTCGGCCACCGCGCTCGCCAGCGCCTCCAGCAACTCGGTGCCCACCGCCGACGTCGTTATGTCGAACCACGCGTCCAGCACCGCGACCGACGCCGTCGCCGACGCGGTGAGCCGGGCCCGGGCGTCGCCCCGCAGCCCCAGGACGGCGGTCGCGGCGCACCCCGCGGCCATCAGGACGTCCAGCCCGATCCAGGCGATCGCCCAGTTGTGCACCTCGGTCTTGGTGGGCAGCGTCAGCGCCAGCACCACCATCCACGGCACGAGCAGCACGGCGGACGACCCGAGAAGGATCAGTGCCCACCGCTTCAGCCGCCTCATCCGCTTCGTCCTTCGGGTCAACGCCACCGTCGCCCCGTTGAACATCTGATCCCCCTCGCCTTGTTCCGGATCCGGGCCTGTGGAACCTGTGAATTTGTCCGTGGCCGTCCGGCTCCTCCGCCATTGCCCTCACGGTAGACTGCAGAGGAAATTCTGCAAAGAAAATTCGGCAGACATGGGGGGCGGCTCAGGGATGACTCAGGGACGGCTGAGGGAGACCCGGGGATGTCTCAGGGTTCTCAGGGGGATGGGGGCTCCCGGCGCGCTCGGGCCCCGCGGGCTCGGGGATACGGTGGCCGCATGACCGACGGCACGCCACGGACGGCCGGACCACCCGAGCCGGCCGCACCCGCCGAGAAGCCCGCCGCCCGCGGCGGAGCGCCCGCCGAGCTGACCAGCCTCGAACGCACCGCCCTCTACAAGTCCCTCGGCAACCCCCTGCGCCGCCGGATCCTCGACTACCTCGGCCGGCACGGCGAGGCCAACTCCACCGTGCTCGCCCGCGAGCTCGGCGAGAGTTCCGGCACCACCAGCTACCACCTGCGCAAACTGGCCGAACAGAAGCTCATCGAGGAGATCCCCGAGAAGTCGGGCGGCCGGGAACGCTGGTGGCGGAGCCTGCCCTTCAGCCACACCACACCCGACCCGGCCACCATGACGACCGAGGAGTACGCGGCGGCCGAGCACCTCGCCCTCCTGAAGATCGAGGTCGACACCCGGCTCTTCCGCCGCGCCCACGAGGAGTACCGCGGCCCGCAGGGCTGGGCCCAGGTGCAGCGCACCGGCACCTGGATGACGAAGACCGACCTCCACGACTTCGTCCGCGCCTACCGGGAACTCCTCGACCGCTACAGCCACCCCGACGACGCCGTCCCCGAGGGGGCACGCCGGGTGAATCTGCGCTTCTACGCGGCTCCCGACCCCGTGGGAGAGTGGGAGGGTGAACCGACTGGCCCATGAGACGTCCCCGTACCTCCTCCAGCACGCCGACAACCCCGTGGACTGGTGGCCCTGGTCGGCCGAGGCCTTCGAGGCCGCGCGGACCGCGAACAGACCCGTACTGCTGAGCGTGGGGTACAGCTCCTGCCACTGGTGCCATGTCATGGCTCACGAGTCCTTCGAGGACCAGGCGACCGCAGACTTCATGAACGAGCACTTCGTCAGTGTGAAGGTCGATCGTGAGGAGCGTCCCGACGTCGACGCCGTCTACATGGAGGCCGTGCAGGCCGCCACCGGGCAGGGGGGCTGGCCGATGACGGTGTTTCTCACGCCGGATGCCGAACCGTTCTACTTCGGCACGTACTTCCCGCCGGCGCCCCGGCACGGCATGCCCTCGTTCCGGCAGGTGCTGGAGGGGGTGCGGGCCGCGTGGGCGGATCGGCGGGACGAGGTGGCCGAGGTGGCCGGGAAGATCGTCCGGGATCTCGCCCAGCGGGAGCTCGGGCACCAGGGCGGGCGGCCGCCCGGCGAGCAGGAGCTGGCGCAGGCGCTGCTCGGCCTCACCCGGGAGTACGACCCGCAGCGCGGCGGATTCGGCGGTGCGCCCAAGTTCCCGCCGTCCATGGTCGTCGAGTTCCTGCTGCGGCACCACGCCCGGACCGGTTCCGAGGGCGCGCTGCAGATGGCCGTGGACACCTGCGAGCGGATGGCCCGGGGCGGCCTCTACGACCAGCTCGGTGGCGGGTTCGCCCGTTACTCCGTCGACCGTGACTGGGTCGTGCCGCACTTCGAGAAGATGCTGTACGACAACGCCCTGCTCTGCCGGGTCTACGCCCACCTGTGGCGGGCCACCGGGTCCGAGTCGGCCCGCCGGGTCGCGCTGGAGACCGCCGACTTCATGGTCCGTGAACTGCGCACCGTCGAGGGCGGGTTCGCCTCCGCGCTGGACGCCGACAGCGACGACGGGAGCGGGCGGCACGTCGAGGGCGCGTACTACGTGTGGACGCCCGCCGAGCTCCGCAAGGTCCTGGGCGAGGACGACGCGGACCTGGCCGCCCGCTACTTCGGGGTCACCGTGGAGGGCACCTTCGAGGAGGGGCGGTCCGTGCTGCAACTCCCGCAGCAGGAGGAGGTGTTCGACGCCGGGCGGATCGAGTCCGTCCGGCGCCGGCTGCTGGCCGCACGGGCCGGACGCCCGGCCCCGGGCCGGGACGACAAGGTCGTCGCCGCCTGGAACGGCCTCGCCGTCGCCGCGCTCGCCGAGACCGGCGCCTACTTCGACCGCCCCGACCTGGTCGAGGCCGCCGTCGGCGCCGCCGACCTCCTCGTACGGCTCCATCTCGACGACCGCGCCCGGCTCGCCCGCACCAGCCGGGGCGGCAGGGTCGGCGCCAACGCGGGCGTGCTGGAGGACTACGGCGACGTCGCCGAGGGCTTCCTCGCGCTCGCGTCCGTGACCGGCGAGGGCGTCTGGCTGGAGTTCGCGGGCCTCCTCCTCGACCATGTGCTGGTCCGCTTCACCGACCAGGAGAGCCCGAAGTCCGGTGCCCTGTACGACACCGCCGCCGACGCCGAGCAGTTGATCCGCCGGCCGCAGGACCCGACCGACAACGCCGTGCCCTCCGGGTGGACCGCTGCCGCCGGTGCGCTGCTCGGCTACGCGGCGCACACCGGTTCCGAACCCCACCGGATCGCGGCGGAGCGGGCGTTGGGGATCGTCAGGACCCTCGGGCCGCGGGTGCCGCGCTTCGTCGGGTGGGGGCTCGCCGTCGCCGAGGCGCTGCTGGACGGTCCGCGCGAGGTCGCGGTCGTCGGGCCGGACGCGACGGATCCCCGCACGGCCGATCTGCACCGTACGGCTCTGCTGGGCACCGCGCCCGGCGCGGTGGTGGCCGTGGGGACGGTGGAGAGCGACGAGTTCCCGCTGCTCGCGGGGCGGCCGCTCGTCGGTGGGGAGGCGGCCGCGTACGTGTGCCGCAACTTCACGTGTGATGCGCCGACGGTCGAGCCGGAGCGGTTGCGGGTGGCACTGGGGGGTTGAGGTCCGCCGAAGTCCCCCGTCTCCGTGATGCGTTGTCCGCGTGGGGGCGTGGGGGCGTGGGGGCGTGGGGGCGTGGGGGCGTGGGGGTGCTCGCGCCGTTCCCCGCGCCCCTTCGGCGCGCTCCAGCCCGGGCGCATCTTCCAACGCGGCGCGCTTTCCGGCCGTCCGGCCGAAACATGCCATTTATCAACCGAGTTCACGCTCTTCACATCATCCCCATAGGATCCACCCCGTGCCGTGACAGGCGTGACCTGCCGTCACGGTTGGGGCGCACGAGTGTGAAGACTCTGTGAGTGAAGTTCGTGTTTTATGTGATCGCTGTTCACTCGAGCGCCCCTAGCATCGCTGGAGCAGTGCCCGGTTCTGTCGTATTTCGGACCGTGGCAGTCGTGTCATGTGGGGGGAGAGCGCAACATTGTCCGAGTTCTTCGACCAGGTCTGGTCGTGGATCGTCGAGGCTGTGGGGGAGACTTCGTGGCGAGAGCTGATGCCGCTGGGGCTGGCCGGACTGTTCGTCTGGGCCCTGTGGTTGTACCGGGCGGTGCTCTCGCGGTTCGCCAAGCCGGTCGTCAACGACTTCCGTACCAGCGTCTCCGTGGTGGTCCCGGCCTACCGGGAGGACCCGGAGATCCTGCTGGAGTGCCTGGAGACCTGGCTCGCCCAGGATCCGGCCGAGATCATCATCGTTCCTGACGTCGAGGACCACGAGGTACTGCACCGGCTGTCGCTGGTGGAGGACCCCCGGGTCCGGGTGCTCGCCTTCGAGCACAGAGGGAAACGTTCCGCCCTGGGCGTCGGCATACGGGCCGCCACCAGCGAGCTCCTCGTCCTGGTGGACTCCGACACCCGCTGGGAACCGGGGCTGCTCGACGCCGTGCAGATGCCGTTCGAGGACCCGGCGGTCGGCGGCGTGGGCACCCAGCAGAACGTCTACCAGCGCACCACCAGCGTCTGGCGTCGTGTCGCCGACTGGCTGGTCAACCTCCGCTACTACGACTACGTTCCGGCCATGGGCCGGGCCGGTGCGGTGGCCTGTCTGTCCGGCCGTACCGCCGCCTACCGCCGCGCGGCGGTCCTGCCGGTGCTCGAGAACCTGGAGAACGAGTTCTTCCTCGGCCGCCGGTGCGTGGCGGGCGACGACGGCCGGCTGACCTGGCTGGTGCTCGCCTCGGGCTACAAGACGGTGCACCAGTCCTCGGCGCGTGCCGTCTCCATGTTCCCGTCGTCCTTCCGGGCCTTCGTGAAGCAGCGCGTCCGGTGGAGCCGCAACTCCTACCGGTGCTACCTGACCGCGCTGTACAAGGGCTGGCTGTGGCGGGTCCCGCTGGTCACCAAGATCACGGTGCTGCAGATCCTGCTGACCCCGGTGACCATGGGCATGGCCCTCGGCTACCTGCTGACGAGCCGGCTGGACCTCAGCGGCCGCGGGATCGTCCTCACCCTGATCTGGCTGCTCCTGGGCCGCGCCGTACGCGGCTACTCGCACCTGCGCAGGCACCCGCAGGAGATCCTCCTGCTGCCGCTGACGGCCCTCGTGGTCATCATGATCTCGCTGCCGATCAAGCTCTACGCATTCGTCACCATGAACAAGCAGGGCTGGCTCACCCGCACCAGCAGCAGTGTCGGAGGCGAGGGCCAGAGCGCGGCCACGCTCTCCGGATCCGCCGGCGGCGGCCAGAGCCACACCGCCCTCCAGCCCGAGGTGATCTGACGCCATGACCACCCCCCACATGACGCACCCCACGACGAAGAGAAGACCCGGCCCCGGCACCCGGCTGCGCCGGGCCGGTGCCGGCACCGCGGCCCTGTTGGGCGCCTTCGCGGTGGCGGCGACGCTCCTGCTGGGCGCCTCGGCCACGGCCCACGCCGACGGCGACGGCGCAACGAAGCAGAAGCCGGCCGCCGAGGACGCGGAGACCGAGGCCGCGCTGGTGGCCGACGAGGACCACCGGCTCAACCAGGTACGGGCGTTCAGCTCGGTGGCGCCCCTGCAGAGCGCCAAGTGGACCGTGCCCTACCGACTGGACACCGACAACGGGTACACCCTGGTCCTCACCCAGCGCAGCAACGCCTACACCATCGCCGACCTGCTGAAACTCGCCCCGCAGACCTTCGTGCGGCGCAAGGACGGCTCGTACCTGCTGACCGAGAACATCTACCTCAACGTCGGCGCCAAGCTGAAGCTGTCCAACCCCGGGGGCCTCACCCTGCGGATGGCCAGCAACCGCAGCGGCTTCGTCTCCATCGTCTCCTTCGGCGGCGAACTGGCCCTCCAGGGCACCGCCCAGGCGCCGCTGACCATCACGAGCTGGGACCCGCAGGCCAACAAGGCCGACAGCGACGTCAGGGACGGCCGCGCCTATATCCGCACCATCGGCGGGCAGTTCGAGATGACGCACGCCAAGCTCGCGAACCTCGGGTTCTGGAGCGGCCGTACCGGCGGGCTCAGCCTCACCGGCACCGACCGGCCGAACACCGGGTCGCTGGAGGACACCGGGCAGGTGCACGGCAAGACCGCGCGCGAACGGGCCGACGCCCGCAACGACCAGGAGGACCGGGACTCCGGCAGCGGTGACGTCACGGCCATGCCCTCGGGCGAACTGACCACGCCCGACGCCCGGTTCTCGACCGGCGGCATGTCCTACGTCTCCGGGTCGATCACGCACTCGACCATCACCGGCAACGACTTCGGGATCTTCATCTCCAGCGCCACCGGGATCGAGATCAGCGACACGACCGTGGAGGACAGCCTGGAGGACGGGGTGGTCATGCACCGGTTCGTCTCCAGCTCGCTCGTGCAGCGCACCGTCGCCAAGGACAACGGCGGCGACGGCTTCATCCTCTCCCGGGCCACCCAGCAGGTTCGGGTCAGCGGCTCCACCGCCGAGGGCAACGGCGGCAACGGCTACACCCTCAGCGGCAAGCCCCTCGCCGACGGCCCCTCCGCCTCCGGGCAGGCCGTCGACAGCTACGGCTCCAACTCGGTCGCCAACAGCGTGGCCAAGGACAACGGCCGCTACGGCGTCGAGGTGCTGGGCGGCTTCGACGTCGGCGTGCAGAACAACCGCATCGAGGGCGGCGACATGGGCATCGTGGCCCGCCTGGCGGCGGACAAGGTGTCCATCACCGGCAACCGCCTCAGCGGCCAGAACCGGCAGGGCATCTCGGTCCGCGACGGCGTCACCGACGCCACGGTCACCGGCAACATCATCGACGGGCCCCAGACGGGCGTCTACGTCCGCGACTCGGCCGCCGAGATACGCGGCAACACCGTCCAGGACGCCACCAACCACGGGGTCAGCCTGGTCGGCGGCGTGGACGGCACCACGGTCTCCTACAACGTGATCGGCGGGGTCGGACCCAGCGCGCTGGACTCCAGCCGGTCGCACGGCGGCGCCGACATCAAGGAGAACCAGACCTTCGCCTGGTACGACACCAGTTCCTTCTGGGTCAGGGTCAAGCACTACGCCAGCCCGATGACCCTGCTGTGGACGGGCATGCTGCTCCTCATCCTGTTCTCGGCCGCCATGGGCCGGCGCAGGCGGCGAGCGGCCGGGCCGGGTGCGGACATCGTGCACCCCTACTCCGACAAGGCGCCGCTGCCCGCCCCGCCGCCGAGCGAGATCGCCGTGGCCGGCCGCCGCCGGGAGCCGGTGATGAGCGAATGAGCGAGGAGGACACCCCTGCGCTGCCGCCCGACGGCGGCGGTCCGGGCGGCGGCGGTCCCGCCGACGGCAGTGTGCCGGGTGACAGCGGCGTGCTGGGCGACGGTGGCGCTCCGCGTGACGATGGCGTTCCGCGTGACGGTGGTGGTCCGGTCGGCGTCAGCGTGCCGGGTGTCGGCGGCGTGCCGGGCGGCGGTGGTTCCGCGGCGGCCGAGTCCGCCGTGGCGCGGGCGCGCCGGATCTGGCTCGCGGGCGGGCCGCCGCTCTGGGTGGCCTCGGCCGCCCTGCTGATCTCGGTGGTGGCGCTGATCGTGGCGGGTGTCTCGGCCGGCGACGACCGGCCCGTCGTGTACGGCGCCGGCCCCACCGCCGGTCCCACCATCCCGGTCGCCGAACCCGGCGAGGACACCGGGGACGCCGGGGACACGGGCGAGCCCGGCGACCCCGGCGCCACGGACGCCGGTCCGGCACCGGGTGACACGGCGGCCGGCGGCGGACCGGCCTCGCCCACCGCGACCGGACCGGTCGCCGCCTCCGGACCGGTGAAGTGCCCGGCCGCCACCGTGACCGTCAGCGACGCCAAGTCCCTGAAGGACGCCCTGGACCAGGCCCGGCCCGGAGACGTCATCGAGATGCAGGACGGGGTCTACGCGGACCGCTTCACCGCCGGCACCCCCGGCACGGCGGACCGTCCGATCTTCCTGTGCGGCGGTCCCGGCGCGGTGATCGACGCCGGTGGTGTCGACGGCGGCTACGCCTTCCACCTCGACGGCGCCAGCCACTGGCGGCTGATCGGCTTCACCGTGCGCAACGGCCAGAAGGGGGTCATGGCCGACCGGGTCCAGGGCACCGTCATCCAGGGCCTGACCGTCGAGAACATCGGCGACGAGGGCATCCACCTGCGCGACTTCAGCTCCGGCAACGTGGTCGAGAACAACACCGTCCGCGCCACGGGCAAGCGCAAGGAGCAGTTCGGCGAGGGCATCTACGTCGGTTCGGCGGAGTCCAACTGGTGCACCGTCACCGACTGCAAGCCCGACAAGAGCGACGACAACGTGATCCGCGGCAACCACGTCGGCGACACCACCGCGGAGTCCGTCGACATCAAGGAGGGCACCACCGGGGGCTCCCTCATCGGCAACACCTTCGACGGCGCCGGTCTCAGCGGGGGGCACGACGACTCCTGGGTCGACGTCAAGGGCAACGACTGGCTGATCACGGGCAACGTCGGCCGGCACTCCAACGAGGACGGCTTCCAGACCCACCGGATCCTCGACGGCTGGGGCACCGGAAACGTGTTCCGGGCCAACACCGCGCAGGTGGACGGCCCCGGCTACGGCTTCCACCTCGCGCCCGTCGAGAACAACAAGGTCACCTGCGACAACAAGGTCACCGACGCGGCGAAGGGCCTCGCCAACGTCGCCTGCTCCTCCTGACGGCGGGGGGCCCGGTCCGCACCCGGGCCCCCGCGGTCGCCGCTCCCGCTCCTTCACCCGCTTCTCGGCCACGCGCGTCCTCGGCATGCGCGCATGCGGCTCGGACACCCCCTCGGAGGCATCATGGACACCCTTCCCGTCACCACCCACGGCACCGGATCCACCGTCGGCGCGGGCGCGCCCCGTCTCACGGTCATCGGCACCGGCTACCTCGGTGCCACGCACGCCGTGTGCATGGCGGCGCTCGGCTACGAGGTGCTCGGCGTCGACGTCGACCCGCGCAAGATCGAGCTGCTCAGAGCCGGGCAGGTGCCGTTCTTCGAGCCAGGACTGCCCGAACTCCTGGTCAAGGCCCAGGAATCCGGCCGGCTGCACTTCACCACCAGCCTCGCCGAGGCCGCCGAGTTCGGCGACATCCACTTCGTCTGCGTGGGCACTCCGCAGCAGTCCGGCTCCTACGCCGCGGACCTGAGTCACGTGGAGGGCGCGGTGACCGAGCTGGCCCGGCACCTGCACCGCCGCGCCCTGGTGGTCGGGAAGTCGACGGTGCCGGTGGGCACCGCGGCCCGGCTCGCGGAGCTGGTCCGCGCCACCGCACCGGCCGGGGACGCCGTGGAGCTGGCCTGGAACCCGGAGTTCCTGCGGGAGGGTTTCGCGGTGGAGGACACCCTGCACCCGGACCGGCTGGTGTTCGGCACCGAGTCCGCGTGGGCGGAGGCGCAGCTGCGTGCCGCGTTCGCCCCGGTCATCGCCCAGGGCACCCCGGTGGTGGTCGCCGACCTGCCGACCGCCGAACTGGTCAAGGTCGCCGCCAACTCCTTCCTCGCCACGAAGATCTCGTACATCAACGCCATGGCGGAGGTCTGCGAGGCCACCGGCGCCGACGTGCACCGGCTGGCCGAGGCGCTGGCCTACGACGACCGGATCGGCGGCCGGTTCCTGAAGCCGGGTCTCGGCTTCGGCGGCGGCTGCCTGCCCAAGGACATCAGGGCGTTCATCCACCGCGCCGAGGAACTGGACGTCGCCCAGGCCGTCGCCTTCCTGCGCGAGGTGGACGCGATCAACCAGCGCCGCCGGGCCCGCACCGTGGACCTGGTCCGCGAGCTGGTCGGCGGCGATCTCGCCGGCACGAGGGTGGCCGCGCTCGGGGCGGCCTTCAAGCCCGACTCCGACGACATCCGCGACGCCCCGGCGCTGGACGTCGCCGCCACCCTGCACCGGGCCGGCGCCCGGGTGACGGTCTACGACCCGGTGGCGATGGACAACGCCCGCCGCGTCCACCCCGAGCTGGCGTACGGGACCGACGCGCTGCAGGCCGCCACGGGCGCCGACGTCGTGGTGCTGCTCACCGAGTGGACGCAGTTCCGGGAGATCGACCCGGAGGCCATGGGCGCGGTGGTGAACCGGCGCCGGGTCGTGGACGGCCGGCACGCCCTCGACCCCGCCCGGTGGCGCGCGGCCGGCTGGGAGTACCGGGCGCTGGGCCGCAACTGATCCCGGGCCGGGGGAGGTTCAGGAGAACTCGGCGAGGGCGCGGGCCACGATGGCCTCCAGCTGCTGGTGGTGCGCCCCCTTCCAGTACGCGCGGCCGCACTCCACACACTGCGCGAAGACGTCGTACGACTTCTGCGTCCCGCCCTTCAGCTGGTCCGCGACCTCGTCCTTCGTCGCCTCCTTCAGCAGGCCGTTGCAGGCGGTGCAGCGGGTCCAGGGGCGCAGGTCGGGGGCGAACCGGTCGAGGACGTCACGGAGCTGGTCGTCGGGGCCGGTGCTGTAGACGTAGCCGCCCGCCCAGAGTTCGCGGCGGCGCAGCAGGCCCCGGTCGCGGCTGAGCAGGACGCGCTTCTCGGCCGCCGAGCGGGCGGCGAGGGCCGGGTCGCCGATGTCCGTCGACTCGTACGCCGTGTCCACGCCGAGCAGGCGGAGCCGGCGGGCGAGGGTGCCGAGGTGGACGTCGAGGAGGAAGCGGAGCGGGGCGCCGGGGACGCGCTGGGGGCGGGCGACCGGGCGTACGGTCACCCGCTCGCCGTGCGCCGGGACGTGGGCCACGGGGACCTCCCGGCCGTCCACCACCAGGGTGCCCACCTCGGTCAGGGGGACGCCCAGGGACTCGATGACGTGGCCGAGGGTCGAGACGCCGTCGACGGCGAGGGGGTGGACGCCGACGCGGCGGGCGTGCGGGACGAACAGGGCCAGCTCGGGGGCGACTTCGACCTGGATCTCGGAAGCGTTCACCTGGTCAGGATGGCACGGGTGCCGGCCGTGACCTCAGTGGTTTTCCGGGGGCAGGCCGTACTCGATGACGTCCAGGGCGCGGTCGACGAGGACCTCGAAGTCGCCCTCGTGCTCGTTCTCCGCCCAGTACATCGAGACCTCCATCAGACCGCCGACGAAGGACATCGCGTACACCCGGACCTCCAGGCTGTCGGGGTCGCGGCCGGTACGCTCCCCGATGGCCTGGCAGAGCAGGCGCCCGGTGGACGACATGCTCTGCATCATCCGGGAGCGCACCGAGGGGATCTCGACCATCAGCCGGGTGCGCAGCCGGGAGACCACCGGATCGTCCTTGACACCCAGCCGGATCGCCCGGTGCATCACATAACGGAGGGACGTCGGCCACGGCTCGTCGGCGGGCCGTGACCGGAGCTCCTCCATGATCAGCAGGTCGAACTCGTCCGTGAGGACGATGTCCTCCTTGGTCGGGAAGTACCGGAAGACGGTCGACGGCGACACCTCGGCACGCTCGGCGATCTGCTCGATCGTCGTGGCGTCCCAGCCCTGCTCCTCGACCAGCGCGTAGGTGGCCGCGCGGATGGCCTCGCGGGTCTTGATCTTCTTTCGTTCGCGGAGGCCGGGCTGGGGGGAGGTGTGCGGTGCCGTCATGCCGGTCATTGTCCGGCATCGGCGGTGGTGGGGGCCACGGCCGGGACCTCGCTCCCCTCGGTACGGCGCTCGGTGGGGGTGTTGGGCAGGAGCGCGGCGGCCAGCAGGGCGGTGGCGAGCGCGGCGATCCCGCACACCAGCAGGACCAGGCCCATGCCGTGGACGTAGGAGGCGTTCGCGGAGGCGGCGAGGTGGGCGGAGCCCGTCTTCCCGGCGACCAGGTGGGCCGCGACCACCGACTCGCCCGCGGTGTGGCCGAGCGGGGCGGGCAGGCCGGTGACGTCGAGGCGGTCGCGGAAGGCACCGGCGAGCAGGCTGCCGAGCAGGGCGATGCCGATGGCGCCGCCGACCTGGCGCGTGGTCATCAGCAGTCCGGAGCCGCTGCCGGCCCGGTCCGCGGGCAGGGCGCCGAGCGCGCCGTCCATGGAGGGGACCACCGAGAAGCCGAAGCCGAGGCCGGCGACGGAGAGCCACAGGGCGGTGAAGCCGTAGCCGTCACCGACCGAGGTGCGGCTGCCGAGCAGGGCGGCGAAGGCGAGCACGACCAGGCCGGCGGCGACCACGGCGCGGGCGCCGAAGCGGGCGACGACCGGCTGGGCGGCACGCGCCGCGATGATCAGGCCGCCCATCATGGGCAGCAGACGCAGGCCGGTGCCGAAGGCGTCGTTGCCGAGGACCGCCTGGAGGTACTGCGGGAGCACGAACAGCAGGCCGGACAGCACGAACATCACCAGTGTCGCCGCGAGGGTGTTGAGCAGGAAGCCGCGGTGGGTGAGCAGCCCCATGTCGAGCATCGGGCGCGCCGCCCGGCGTTCGCGCAGCACCAGGGCGGTGACGAGGACCGCGGCGACCGCCAACAGGGCGAGCACCAGCGGGTCGCCCCAGCCGCGGTCGGGGGCCTCGATGATCGCGTAGACCAGGGCGCCGAGGCCGATCGCGGTGAGCGCGGTGGACAGGGCGTCGACCTTGGGGGAGGCGGGGTCGCGGGTCTCGGGGAGCAGGAGGACGCAGGCGGCGACGCCGATGGCGGCCATCGGCACGTTGATCAGGAAGACCGAGCCCCACCAGAAGTGGTTGAGCAGGAAGCCGCCGATGATCGGGCCGAGCGGCAGCCCGAGCGCCGAGGCGGCCGAGACGATGCCGACGGCCCGGGTGCGTTCGGCGGGCCCGAACAGCGAGGGCAGCACGGACATCGCCAGCGGCATCACCAGCGCCGCGCCGATGCCCATGGCGGCGCGGGCGGCGATCACCCAGTTCACGTCGCCGGCCAGCGAGCCCATCACCGAACCGGCCAGGAAGACCAGGAGACCCGCGACCAGCATTCGGCGGCGGCCGAAGCGGTCGCCGAGGAGTCCGGCGGGGAGCATCAGGGACGCGAAGACGATGACGTACGCGTCCGCCATCCACTGCTGCTGGCTGGTGGTGGCGCCGAGTTCCCCGGCCATCGTGGGGAGCGCCACGTTGAGGATCGTCGTGTCGAAGCCGAGCACCAGCATGCTCGCGACCAGGGCGCCGAGTGCCCACCACCGGCGGGGGTTCTGGTGCGTCTCTTCCAGATGAGTGACAGTAGCCATGAAATGAGAGTAGCTCTCAAAATCAAGTTACTGTCAATGGCGAGCCGATGTCGTATTGTGGGGGAGGGTATGAAAAAAGTGGCCACGGCTCGGGGAGCCGTGGCCACTGCGAGGAGCGGCGGTGGGACTACGCGTGCTGGTAGGCCACCAGGGAGATGCCGACGTAGTGCACGACGAACGCGGCCAGCGTCAAGGAGTGGAACACCTCGTGGAAGCCGAAGTACCGCGGTGACGGGTTCGGGCGCTTGATGCCGTAGATGACGCCGCCCGCGCTGTACAGCAGGCCGCCGACGATCACCAGGACCAGGACCGCGATACCGCCCGTGCGCATGAAGTCGGGCAGGTAGAAGACCGCCGCCCAGCCCATCGCTATGTAGCAGGGCGTGTACAGCCAGCGCGGTGCGCCGACCCAGAACACCCGGAACACGATGCCGGCGGCCGCCGCGGCCCAGATGCCCCACAGCAGCCACTGGCCTTTGGCGGCGGGCAGGAGCAGCAGGGTCAGCGGGGTGTACGTGCCCGCGATGATCAGGAAGATGTTGGCGTGGTCGAGTCTGCGCAGGATGCCGTCCATGCGCGGGCTCCAGTTGCCCCGGTGGTACAGCGCGCTGACGCCGAACAGCAGGCACGCCGTCAGGACGTAGATCCCGCAGGCCACGCGGCCGCGCGGGGAGTTGGCGAGGGCGGTGAGGACGAGACCCGCCACGAGCACGGCCGGGAACATGCCCAGATGCAGCCAGCCGCGCAGTTTGGGCTTGACCTGTTGCGACAGGGAGGAGAGCGCAGCGGGACCGCGGCCGGCGGCCGGCGGTTCCGAGGGCGCGTCGGGGACGGACACAGTCATGAGGGGCATCGTACCTACGGAACCGTAAGTTACGGATCAGTCCCGCTCCATGACCGGCGGAGAGTGGCCATCGTCTCACGGAGCCTCGGTTGCGCTCACATCGGTGAGCAAAAAGACCTTGAGGCGAACTCAATGTGGACGCAAAGAAACGCAGGTGGGCGCAGAAACCGTGGCCTTCCTCACGTCGCTCATCTGTGACTCCCTCTGGACAGATGGGTGATCGAGTCGGAGGATCAAATGAGTGCGGTCGGCACCGGATGAGCGGCTACGAAGCGTCCGGGTCGCAGCCCCCACGGGGCAACAAGGCCTGAAAAAGGGCCACAAGATCAAAAATCCCTCATTTAGGAGCAATCGTGGCGCGCGACATCGCGGCTCCCACCGTCATCCCCACAAAACATCAGGAACTGGTCTCGTGGGTCAACGAGATCGCCGAACTGACGCAGCCGGACAGCGTGGTCTGGTGTGACGGATCCGAGGCCGAGTACGAGCGACTGTGCGAGGAGCTCGTGGCGAAGGGCACCTTCAAGAAGCTCGACCCGATCAAGCGCCCCCACTCGTACTACGCGGCCTCCGACCCGACCGATGTCGCCCGGGTCGAGGACCGCACGTTCATCTGCTCCGAGCGGGAGCAGGACGCCGGCCCGACCAACCACTGGAAGGACCCCGCCGAGATGCGGGCCGTCTTCACCGGTGAAGGAAGCAGCTCCTCGGGCGAGCAGGGCCTGTTCCGCGGCTCGATGAAGGGCCGGACGATGTACGTCGTCCCGTTCTGCATGGGCCCCCTCGGCTCGCCGCTGTCCGCCCTCGGCGTGGAGATCACGGACTCGGCGTACGTCGCCGTCTCGATGCGCACGATGACGCGCATGGGCCAGGCCGTCCTCGACGAGCTCGGCGAGGACGGCTTCTTCGTCAAGGCCGTCCACACCCTCGGCGCGCCCCTAGCGGAGGGCGAGGCCGACGTCCCCTGGCCGTGCAACCAGACCAAGTACATCTCGCACTTCCCCGAGTCCCGCGAGATCTGGTCCTACGGCTCCGGCTACGGCGGCAACGCCCTGCTCGGCAAGAAGTGCTACGCCCTGCGCATCGCCTCCGTCATGGCGCGCGACGAGGGCTGGCTCGCCGAGCACATGCTGATCCTCAAGCTCACGCCCCCGCAGGGCGAGTCCAAGTACGTCGCCGCAGCCTTCCCGAGCGCCTGCGGCAAGACGAACCTCGCCATGCTGGAGCCCACCGTCTCCGGCTGGACCGTGGAGACGATCGGCGACGACATCGCCTGGATGCGGTTCGGCGCCGACGGCCGCCTGTACGCCATCAACCCCGAGGCCGGCTTCTTCGGCGTCGCACCCGGCACCGGTGAGCACACCAACGCCAACGCGATGAAGACGCTGTGGGGCAACGCGGTCTTCACCAACGTCGCGCTCACGGACGACGACGACGTCTGGTGGGAGGGCATGACGGAGGAGCTGCCGGCCCACCTCACGGACTGGAAGGGCAACGACTGGACGCCGGGCTCCGAGACCCCGGCCGCCCACCCCAACGCCCGCTTCACCGTCCCGGCCGCCCAGTGCCCGATCATCGCGCCGGAGTGGGAGGACCCGAAGGGCGTGCCGATCTCGGCGATCCTCTTCGGCGGCCGCCGCGCCACCGCCGTCCCGCTGGTCACCGAGTCCTTCGACTGGAACCACGGCGTCTTCCTCGGTGCCAACGTGGCCTCCGAGAAGACCGCCGCCGCCGAGGGCAAGGTCGGCGAGCTGCGCCGCGACCCGTTCGCGATGCTCCCGTTCTGCGGCTACAACATGGGCGACTACATGGCCCACTGGATCGACGTGGCCAAGGACAAGGACCAGGCCAAGCTGCCGAAGATCTACTACGTCAACTGGTTCCGCAAGAACGACGCGGGCGCGTTCGTCTGGCCCGGCTTCGGCGAGAACTCCCGCGTCCTGAAGTGGATCGTGGAGCGGCTGGACGGCAGGGCGGACGGCGTGGAGACGCCGATCGGCGTGCTGCCGACCCGGGACGCCCTCGACACCGACGGGCTCGACCTCGACGACAGCGACCTCGACCTCCTGCTGACGGTCGACAAGGAGGTCTGGCGGGAGGAGGCGGCGCTCGTCCCCGACCACCTCAACACGTTCGGCGAGCACACGCCGAAGGAGCTGTGGGCGGAGTACCGGGCGCTGGTGGAGCGGCTGGGATAACTCCCCCTCGGAAAGACTCCGCGGCCGGTTCGGATGTGCCCTGACCAGCGATCGTCACGACCGGCCGCGGTGTGAGACCGGCGAGGCCGCGCACAATGGGGTGCGGGGCTCCGGGCCTGTCGCCGCCTTTTCCCGTCCGCCCCGACGGGAGCCCGGGCGGCGACAGGCCTTCGCCTGTGGGGCGCGTTGCCGGGTGCGGGCGGGTGGGGGCTGATCGCACAGTTCCCCCCGCCCCCTCCAGGGGCGTTCAGTTGCCCCTTTCCTCCAAGTAGCGGGTGTGCGATTCCTGGCGCATCGCCTCCGTGTCCCGCAGGGCCGCTGCCAGGCGTTCCGCCTCCTCCTTCAGGAGGGACAGCTGGCGTTCCAGGTGCTGTTCGGGTGGTTCCTGGCCGGGTGCCAGGCGGGTCCACCACCGGGTGCGTACGAAGCTGTCGACCGCCTCCGGGATGTCCTGCCGGACGGCCCGGGACAGGACGTGGACGCCCTCCGGGTCCTGGGCCAGGAGTTCGGCGGCCCAGCCCGGGTCGAGCAACGCCGTGAGCAGACCGGTCAGTTCGGCGAGTCGGGCCTCCGCCGGGGCCGGCAGGCCGACCTCCGCCAGGTAGGTCTCCAGGGTGCGGAAGTCGGCGCGGACCTCCTCCAGCTGGGCCGAAGGGGTCGGGAAGTCCGGCAGCGGCGGACGCTCCGGCGGGGCGATCAGCGCGGCCGCCCCGTACAGTCCCGCCACCACCACCGGCCAGTACGGCCCGGCCACGCCCGTGAACGTCAGGACCAGACCCAGCAGGCCGCCCGCCGAACCGGTCAGGTTCTTGCGGGACTCCAGGTAGGCGAGGGCCTTATTGGTAGCCACGGATCTCCTCGAAGGCGCCGTCCAGGGAGCCCTGCTGGGCGTCGAAGAGACGGCCTCCGGTCAGGTCGGCGATGTGCTGGAGCTCGGTGCGGGAGGAGTCGCCGAAGAGGATGGGGAAGACCGGGATCTGCTGCCGGCCGGCGGAGAGCTTGCGGTAGAACGCGTCGAAGTCACCGGCCTTGGCCCCCGTGGTGTTCTCGCCGTCGGTCATCAGCACGATCGACGTGAAGGTGTCCGCGGAAGGGGTCAGCCGGCCGTACGCCTTCTCCAGGGAGGTGTAGATCGCCGTGTTGCCGTCGGCGTGCAGGGCGTCGGTGTCCCTGCGGATCGCGGCGAGGTCTGTCTTGTCGTCGACCACGTGGGTGCCGACGCTCTTCACGTCCGAGCCGAACGGCATCAGGGTGACCTCCTCGCGGTTGCGGAAGTCGCTGGTCAGGCCGGTGAGGGCCGCCTTCAGGCGGGAGAGTCGGTCGCCTTCCATCGAGCCCGAGGTGTCCAGGACGTAGACCGTGCGGGAGGGCCGGCGCAGGTCGTTCTCGTAGGCCGAGATGAGCCCGTCGGCCACCGACCGGCTGCCGGGGAAGGGGAGTTCGCGGCGGCGGCCGGTGTCCAGGCCGGCGGCCGGGGCGACGGAGGCCACGACCGGCCGGCGGTGGGTGGTGTCCGTGATCAGCTTCTGCACGGCCGTGCCGCGCAGGTCCTCCGTGACCCTGCGGACGTCCTCGCGGGTGGCGGCGGAGGTCGAGGCCAGGGAGGAGAACGGGTAGTCGGCGGTGACCACGCCGTCCTTCGGCCGGATCACGGTGAGACCGCGGATGCCCTGGAGCACGGACTCGTAGTTGAGCAGGGCGTCGACGGTGCCGCGCCGCTGGTAGGCCGAGGCCAGCCAGCCGGAGGAGCCCGAGGTCAGGGTCTGGCCCTTGAAGAACTTCTTCAGCCGGGGGGTCGCCTTGGTGACGTCCTCGTCCGTGAGCGCCGACTGGGCGCCGGAGAGCGCGGAGGCCACCGAGACCAGCGTGGCGAAGCCGGAGTTGGAGCGGGCCGGGTCCGTCATGCCGTACGTCAGCCGGCCGGCCTCCACGGCCTGCTCGACCTGGGACCAGGTGACGTCGGCCGGCTTCCAGCCCAGCGCCCGCACGGTGGTCGTCTTCACGCCGATCGCGACCGGGCTGGACATGATCGACGTCTCGGAGACGACCTTCCTCGCCGCCTCCGGGCGCAGCCGCAGGTAGTCGTCGGAGGACAGCCAGAGCGCGTCGTACCTGCCGTCCGTCTTGCCCTTGGCCAGCAGGTCGATGGCGTCCAGGGTGCCCATGTAGGTGGGCCGGACGGTGACCCCGGTGTCCTTCCGGACCCGGTCGAGGACGGCTGTCATGTCGCTGAGTTCGGAGGAGGCGAGGACCCGCAGGGTGCCCGGCTCCGGGGCCGTGGCGTCGTCGCCGTGGTCCTCGGAGGTGCAGCCGGTCAGGACGACGGCGGCCGCCGCGAGGAGGGCGAGGAAGGGGCGTCTGCTCATGCGGGACCGCCCTCCAGAGCGCTCTTCGAGCGGCTGCGCTCCAGGTAGGCACCGGCCTGCTGGAGCTCGTCGGTGAGGGACTGCACGGTGGTCGCCATCGCCTCGGTCGCCTGCACCTTGTAGGTGTCGATGGCGTCCAGGGTCCGGTAGATCTGCTGGAACGCGGCCCGCAGTGTCTCGGCGCCCACGGCCGGGTCGGCGGCTATGCGCTGGATCTCCCCGCTCTGGTTCGCGAGCATCTCGGCATTGCCCCGGATCAGCTCCTCGGTCGTCCCGCGCAAGGCGTTGACCTGCTCGATCACCTTCTTCTGGTGGTCGAGCGCGGAGGCCAGCATCACCGAGATCCGCAGTGCGGAGACGGTGGTGGTGGCGGCGCGTTCGACGCCCTTGATCAGCTCGTCGTTGTTGCGTCGTACGACGTCCATCGCGAGGTAGCCCTGCGCGGACACCGCGAGCTGGGTGAGCAGGTCCTGGTGCTTCTGCCGGACCGGGAAGAGCACGTCCGCCCGCACGGCGTCGGCCTCCTGGGGGTCCGGGATCCGGGCGACGTGCTGCTCGACGGCGGTGTCCAGGGCCTGGGTGAGGACGACGTACTCCTGCAGCTTGCCCATGGTCTCCCAGAGCCGCACCCGCTCCGTCTGCAACGCCGCGTTGTCCCGCCGCAGTTCGTCCTGGCCGCCGCGCAGCGAGCCCACGATCCTGTTCAGCGTGCCCTGCGCGGACGCGTACTTGGCCACGTGGTCGCGGAGCTTGTTGCCGCCGGGCAGCCGGGAGAGGAACGTGCGGCCCTTGCCGGCCGACAGGTCGCGCGGGTCCAGGTCCTCGACGACCCGGCGCAGTTCGACCAGCGAACCGGCCACCTTGGCCTGCGCGTCACCGCCCTTGTCGGGCAGGCTGCGCACGGCGCGCTCCAGCATGCGGTTGGACTGCGCGGCGGCGGTGCGCAGCTCGCCGGCGCCCAGGCCGGTGATCTCGCCGACCTTGCTCGCGAACTCCGGCGAGCGGGCGTCCAGGGTGGCGAGGTCCCGGACGTAGTCGGAGGCCTTGCGTGCCATGTCCGTACGGACGCCGTCGTCGACGGGGACCAGCCCGCCCGCCTTCTCCCGCGGGACGGGCGCGACCGCCTCCGGCGGGGTCAGGGTGAAGACGTCGTCTCCGCTGAGCGTGGGCGGGTGCATCGACTCGCCGTCGCTCGGCCTCGTCTTGTCGAAGTTGGTCACAGGATCCCCCGTCAGCCGCGCGCCCGGCGGGCCATCTCGTGCAGCACCGCGGAGGTGGGCACGGGCGCCTGCCGGACGCCGGTCAGTGTCTGGTTGAGGTAGGCGGTGTGGCCGGCGGTGGCCTTGACGAACTCGGCGGAGTCGCCCTGGGGCCGGAAGCCGTGCCGGACGGCGAGTCTGCGCAGGGTCGGGTCGGTGCTGAGGAGTTCGCCGAGCTGCCGGCCGGCGTCGTCGAGCGGCACGATGGTGTGGTCGCTGTTGACCGTGGTGTCCGGGTAGAGGACGACGAGGTCGCCGTCGGCGCCCTGCTGTCCCTGCCGGTCGCCGAGGAGCGACACGACCTGCGACTCGTACAGACACACCAACGGATTGCCGGCGCCGCTGATGAAGTCCCTGAACACCGAGTCGCTGCTGGGCTGTTGCGCCCCCTGCACGCTGACCAGCTTGTGCAGCAGCGGCGCGGTCCTCGCGACGTCGGCGTCGCTCGCCACCACCCTCCCGCCGTTGGCGACGTAGGAGGCGGCGGCGAGGTAGAGAGCGCCGGAGTTGGAGGTCTCCGGATCGGTGCTGGTGATGTACAGCGTCCCGGTCAGCTCCCCGTGCGCCGTCGCCCCCTTGAGCTGCTGCCAGGTCCGGTCGTGCCGGGCGGCGTCCAGGTAGGCGGCCATCTTCAGGGTGCCCCTGCCCTTGCCGTCGAGCACGGCGAGCCCGTTGGCGGCCAGCACCTCGGCCGCGCCGCGGTGGGCGACCACGACGAGGGGCGAGTAGAAGGGGCGGGGGAGGGGCTGGCGGGCACGGTACTTCGCGGCCAGCGTGTCGGCGGGCGCCGAGCTGGACGGAAAGGCGAAGTCGTAGCCCTTCAGGTCCAGATCCTCCATGGCCCAGGATCCGGACGCCTCCGTCTTCACGGTGTAGCCCCTGGCGGCGAGGGCCTTCACCACATCGGGATCGGCGAAGAAGTCCGACTTCTCCGAACCGATCACACCACGCACGGTCTTCGTTGCCGTGCCCTTGTCGTCCCCCTGCCGGCCTGCGACGACGGCAGCCACCACGCCACCGATCAGCAGCACCGCGAGGACGATTCCCGCGATACGTCTCACGAGGGGGAGAGTGCTCCCGGAATCCCTCAGTCCTGGGTGGAACGGGTGAACGGGTGGTGAAGGGGACGCCCCGGAACGAAACCGGAGTGCCGAACTCCGCCGGATGCCGTCAGGTGGGGCCGCTCCCGGCCTCGCCGTGACGCCGCCCCGCGAGCTGCTCCGCGCAGGCCCCGGGTTGTTCGGCGATCACGCGCATCGTCGGGTGTTCCATGCCCGCGACCTCGGCGTGCTGGGACATGGCAACCCGGTCCGCGCGTCGCTGCGGGAGCGCGCGGACCGGGGCCGTCCGGGGGCGGTCAGCCGGCTGTGGTGAGTTCCGCGGCCGCCGCGTGGGCGTCCATGCGCTCCGCCGCGAGGATCGCCGCCGCGGTGTCCGCGCGGGACGCCGCGACCAGCAGGGCGCGACCGGCGACGGCGTGCGCGCGCTCGTGCAGCGCGGCCGGTTCCAGGACCGCCGGCTGTGTCGCGCGGACCGGCGTACGCCCGCCCCGCAGCCGGGCCACCTGCTCGGCCAGCCGGGTCGCGGCGGCGTCGAGGTCGGTGGACGGCGTGCGGGCGCGCAGCTCGTCCGTGACGGCGAGCAGTGCGGCGAGGTGCCCCGCGAGCTGGATGTCCAGCTCCTCCTCGCGCGTGCGGTGCGGGAAGTCGGAAGGCGTGCCGGCCATCGTGCTGTGGACGGACCCCTTGCGGGAAGCAGGGGTGCGGATCGGCTCGTACATGGGAGATGGCCTCCTGTGCTCTGACAGGAAACCATCCTAGCTTAGATTCGGTCTAAAGTTGATCCGGTTCACGAACGGTGGTCCGGTGACTGCCTACGGCTGGCCGTAGCCGTCCAGGAACCGCCCGATCCGGGTGATCGCGTCCCGCAGGTCCCCGATGGTCGGCAGGGTCACCACCCGGAAGTGGTCCGGCTCCGGCCAGTTGAAACCGGTGCCCTGGACGACCATGATCTTCTCCTGCCGCAGCAGGTCGAGGACCATCTGTCGGTCGTCCTTGATCTTGAAGACCTGGGGGTCGAGGCGCGGGAAGAGGTACAGCGCGCCCTTGGGGCGGACGCAGCTCACGCCCGGGATCTGGGTGAGCAGCTCGTAGGCGAGGTCCACCTGCTCCTTCAGCCGCCCGCCCGGCAGGACGAGGTCGTTGATCGTCTGGCGTCCGCTGAGCGCGGCCACGACCCCGTGCTGACCGGGCATGTTCGCGCACAGCCGCATGTTCGCGAGGATCGTCAGGCCCTCGATGTAGGAGTCGGCGTGCGCGCGGGGGCCGGAGACGGCCATCCAGCCGACCCGGTAGCCGGCCACCCGGTAGGCCTTGGACATGCCGTTGAAGGTCAGCGTGAGCAGATCCGGGGCGATCGCGGCGGTCGGCGTGTGCGTGGCGCCGTCGTAGAGGATCTTGTCGTAGATCTCGTCCGAGCAGACGAGGAGGTTGTGGCGGCGGGCGATGTCGGTCAGCCCGCGCAGCATCGCCTCGTCGTACACCGCGCCCGTCGGGTTGTTCGGGTTGATGATGACGATCGCCTTGGTGCGGTCGGTGACCTTGCGCTCGACGTCGGCGAGGTCGGGCATCCAGTCCGACTGCTCGTCGCAGCGGTAGTGCACGGCCGTACCGCCGGACAGGGAGACGGCCGCGGTCCACAGCGGGTAGTCCGGCGCCGGCACGAGTACCTCGTCCCCGTCGTCGAGCAGCCCCTGCATGGCCATCACGATCAGCTCGGAGACGCCGTTGCCGATGAAGACGTGCTCGACGTCGGTCTCGATGCCGATGGTCTGGTTGTGCATGACGACCGCGCGCCGGGCGGCCAGCAGGCCCTTCGCGTCGCCGTAGCCGTGCGCCGAGGAGACGTTGCGGAGGATGTCCTCCAGGATCTCCGGCGGGCACTCGAAGCCGAAGGCGGCCGGGTTGCCGGTGTTGAGCTTGAGGATGCGGTGCCCCGCGGCCTCGAGCCGCATCGCCTCCTCGAGAACCGGCCCCCGGATCTCGTAACAGACGTTGGCGAGCTTGGTCGACTGGATCACCTGCATGCCGGTGAGCTTACGGGGCGGTAACGCCGGTCGGGTCGTGTTTTCCACCACTTGGCCGCTCCCGTCCCTGGTAGGAGGGGATTCCTGGCTCGGGCCGCTTCCCGGCGTGGTGACGGGCCCCCGGCCCCGCCGCTCCTGCGGGGTGATGGTTCTCCTCGGTCTGGAAGGGGCCGTCCTGCCGGGTCCGCGGGGCGGGCTGATTTGGCCCGTTATCGCCGGTAGCTGTCTCAAAGGGTCCTCCCCTCCCTAGAATTCGCGTCCATGCCGAGACCTGCCGAGGACGAGACCGCGGCGCCCAGCGTCTACCGACCCGAGGGCGGACCGGCCCCCGTGTACGAGGAGTACCGGGATCCGGCCTCCGCGCACGGCTGGCTCAACGCGTACGACGAGACGCGCGAGCTGCCCCGGGTCGCGCCTGCGGTGCCGGTACCGGGGCCGGGCCGGGCCGATCGGCGGCGGGCGGCCCGTGACGCGGGCGGCCTGCGCGCCAAGCGCGTGGCGGTTGTCGTGGGTGCGGTGGGCGCCGCGTCCGTGGCCGCACTGGTCGCCGGTTTCACCTTCTCCTCGTCGTCCGGCGGCGGCCAGGTCGAGCAGGACCGCGCGAAGCACACGGTCGGCGAGTCGTCGGCGCCGGCGTCGGGAGAGCGCTCCGGCAGTGCGTCCGCCGCGCCCTCGGTGAAGTCGGCCGCGTCGGTCGCGGAGTCGCCGTCGGCCCGCTCCACGTCCACGGCCGGGACACCGGTGTCGGCATCGGAGGGTCACCCGGCGACCGCCACCCCGACGCACGGCGCGAGCGCGACACCTTCGCCGACCGCCACCGCGACGTCCCCGACGGCGAGCCCCACGTACGGGGGGCACGGCTGGGGGCACGGACGGGGCGGCGGCAGGGGACGCTAGGGGCGAGCCCCTGGGCAGGGCGGTGCGCTCGGCCCCAAGTGGCCGCGGAAACATATAGTTTGACCCCCTGAGCGAAGGGGGCCGCATGGAATTCTCGCTGCTCAACGACGAGCCCGTGACCGGCCCCGCGGCCGATCTGCTCGGCGCCGGGCGGGCCGCCCGACAGCTGGCAAAGCTGTTGCACGACTCCCGGTCCGCGACCCCGCTGACGCTTGCCGTGGACGCCGGCTGGGGCATGGGGAAGAGCAGTCTGATGCGGCTGGTCGAGGCGGAGTTACAGCAGAAGGACGTCGAGACCGTCTGGTACAACGCCTGGACCTCGACCGGTGCCGACGCCCTCGAAGGGCTCATCAAGACCGTCCTGATGCAGCTGGACGAGCGGGTGCTGCGGCGGGCGGTGGCCCGGCTCTCCGGGAGGGCACCGTGGCTGACGGCCCTGCGGGCGACGCTGACGGTGGCGGGCGCGACGGTCGGGCTGGCGGGCCTGGTCGACCGGTTCTGGGCGGAGCTGTCGGTCGACGCGAAGACCCGCAACGACTTGCGGACCGAGCTGCGCGAGCTCGCCACTGCCTGGGCGGAGGGGGCCGGCGACCGGCCCCGCCGCCTGCTGGTCGTCTTCGTCGACGACCTCGACCGCTGTGCCGAGGAGACGGTCCTCGCGGTGTGCGAGGCGGTGAAGGTCTATCTGGACGTCCCCGGCCTCGCCTTCGTCATCGGCTGCGACCGTGCCGCGCTCGGGTCGTCCGGGCTGCTGCGGGACCTGGGACCGGCCGGTACGGCGTTCATGGAGAAGATCTTCCAGACGAGCTACCGGCTGCCGGTGGCGGGCGGCGACCACCTGGAGGCGTATGTCCGCAGCTGTGCCGAACGCTCGGGGCTGCGTGAGTTGGTGGACGACGACCTGGTGCGGCTGATCGCCGCCCGCTCGGCCCGCAACCCGCGCCGGATCAAGCGCCTCATCAACGGCTTCGGTCTGGAGTGCGCGCTCAATCCGGTGTGGGCACGCTTCAGGCCGGAGGCCGTCGTCAGGACCCTTCTGCTGCAGCACCTGTACGGCGACTTCTACCGCCTGCTCGTCTCCACCGACGGCACCCACGGGCACGCGGCGCGGGAGTTCCTGGAGTACCGGACGGCCAGGCGGGTGCTGAGCCGGTGGGCCGAGGCCGACGCCGAGTCGTGGCGTACGACGGTGGACTCGGTGACCGGGCACGGGCTCGCGGCGCCGGAGAGCGGGGCTCCGGACAGCTGGGAGGCGGTGCTGACCCGGCTGGAGGAGGAGCTGCCCGCCACGTTCCCGGAGCTGGCGAGGGACCACGGCTTCGTCCATCTCGTCGAGGAGTGGATGCGGCTGCCGCAGGCGGACGAACTGGTGCGGCGGTTGCAGGAGGGCGCCGCGCCTGTCGCGGTCCACGCGGACGAGGACCCGTCGGCCCGGCCGGTGGAGGGCCGGGACGAGTACCGGGACGTCAGTGTCCTGTGGGTGGACGACCACCCGGAACGGAACGCGACCTCCGTGCGCTACCTCCGGGCGCACGGAGCGGACGTCCTGGTGGCCCGGAGCGGCCCGACGGCCGACCGGATCCTCTCCACCCACCCCGTGGACCTGGTGATTTCCGATGTCACCCGCGGCACGGAACGGGACGCGGGGTTCGCCGATCTGGCGGCCTGGCGGAGCAGGGGGCTCTTCGACGGTCCCGTCGTGTTCTTCGTCGGCCGCCTCACTCCCGCCCGTGAGCAGCGCAGCCGCGAACTCGGCGCGCGCATCACGTCCGGCTCCTCTGTTCTCTTCGAGCACATCGACGCCGCCTGCGCGGAAATCCGCCAACACCGTTCCTGAAACAGCTCCTTGCCCGCGCGGCCCCCTGTGATGAGAATGTGCATGACAAAAACGGGTGGCCGGAAGATCTCCGGTCACCTCGTCGTACAGAGGGGACCCCCACATGAACAAGCCTCTCGTCGCCGCGCTCGCCTCCCTGGCCATCACCGGGATCGGCGCGGTTCCGGCGGTCGCCGTACCGCAGCCGGCCAAGGCCGCCGCGGTGACCGTCAACTTCGCGGGCACCGTCTCGCTCAGCAACTGCTCCGGCTCCGTCATCCGCTTCCCGAACTCCGCGGACAGCGACCCGGCGCTGGTCCTCACCAACGGCCACTGCCTGGAGACCGGCTTCCCGGAGCCGGGCGAGGTCATCACCGGCCAGTCCTCCAGCCGTACCTTCGGCCTGCTCAACTCCTCCGGCAGCAGGGTCGCCACGCTCCGCGCCAACCAGGTCGTCTACTCGACGATGACCGACACCGACGTCACGATCTACCGCACCACCACGACGTACGCCGCGATCAAGAGCTCCTACGGCATCAGCCCGCTCACCGTCAGCGCCGCCCACCCCGTCGCCGGCACCGCCATCAAGGTCGTCTCCGGCTACTGGAAGACGATCTACAGCTGCAACATCGACGGGTTCGTGTACCGCCTGAAGGAGGGCGACTGGACCTGGAAGGACTCGGTCCGCTACACCTCCGCGTGCAACACGATCGGCGGGACGTCGGGGTCGCCGGTGATCGACACCACCACGGGCCAGGTCGTCGCCGTCAACAACACGGGCAACGAGGACGGGGAGCGGTGCACCGTCGACAACCCCTGCGAGGTGGACGCGAACGGGAACGTGACGGTTCGCCAGGGGATCAACTACGCCGAGGAGACGTACCTCATTCCGGCGTGCTTCACGACGGGGAACGTGCTGAACCTCGGTGCGAGTGGTTGCACCCTGCCCAAGCCGTAGGGGGTGGTGGGTGTTTCGTTTTCGGGTGCAGGCCGAGGGGGCTGGTCGCGCAGTTCCCCGCGCCCCTAGGTGAGGTGGGGTGTACGCCGGATCGAGCGCCCCGCCAGTTCGTCTGTTCTCCGGCCGTCCTCGATCACGAAGCGGCCGTCGATCAGGACGTGGGGGATGCCCGTCGGCAGTCGGCGTGGGTTCTCGAAGGTCGAGCCCGCCGCGACCGTGCGCGGGTCGAAGAGGACGAGGTCGGCGCGGTAGCCCTCGCGCACCAGGCCGCGGTCCGGCAGGCGCAGCCGGGCCGCGGGGCGGGCGGTGAGGTGGGCGACGCACTCCTCCAGCGAGAGGACGCCCAGCTCCCGAACGTAGTGGCCGAGGTAGTGCGGGAACGTGCCGTAGGCGCGGGGGTGGGGTTTCGTGCCCTGGAGGATACCGTCGGAGCCGCCCGTGTGGACAGGGTGGCGCATGATCGTGCGGACGTTCTCCTCGTGGCCGACGTGCTGGAGGATCGTGGTGCCGAGGCGGTCGGTGAGGAGGAGGCGGCGGGCCGTCGTCCAGGGGGACTCGCCGTGGGCGTCCGCCGACTCCTGGACCGTCCGGCCGACGAGGTCCGTGAGGGCGGGGTCGGTCACACCCGAGATCTCGATCGTGTCCCACTCGATGGGCACGCCGTGGCAGCCGTCGGAGCCGACGGTCTCCAGGTGGTGACGGATCCGTTCGGCTGTCGTGCCGTCCGCGAGGCGGGCGAGGGCCGCCGCCGGGCCGCCCTCGTTCGCCCAGCTCGGCAGCATCGCCGCGAGGGTCGTGCTGCCGGGGGTGTAGGGGTACGTGTCGAGGGTGACGTCGGCGCCCGCGGCGAGGGCCGCGTCGAGGAGGGCCAGCAGTTCGGGGGCCCGGCCCTTGTTCACGCCGAAGTTCATGGTGGCGTGGGCCAGGTGCAGCGGGCAGCCGGCCTCCCGGGTCAGGGCGACCATCTCCGCGTACGCCTCCAGAGCGCCCGCCCCGTACGAGCGGTGGTGCGGGCAGTAGTAGCCGCCGTACTCCGCCACCACCCGGCACAGCTCGGTGAGCTCGGCGTCCGGCGCGTACATGCCGGGGGTGTAGGTGAGGCCGGAGGACAGGCCGACCGCGCCCTGGGCCAGGCCCTCGGCCACCAGCCGGCGCATGTGGTCCAGTTCGGCCGGGGTCGCCGCGCGGTCCTCCCAGCCGACCGCGAGTGCGCGGACCGTGCCCTGGGGGACGAGGTACGCCGCGTTGACGGCGACGCCCCGGTCGAGGCGGTCCAGGTACTCGCCCACCGACCGCCAGTCGAAGTCGATGTCGTCGCCCGGGCCGTTCCAGCCGGCGATCGCCCGGCGGACCTCCGCCAGCGTGCGGTCGTCGACCGGGGCGTAGGAAAGGCCGTCCTGGCCCAGCACCTCCAGGGTCACCCCCTGCGCGGCCTTCGCGCTGTGATCGGGGTCGCGCAGCAGGGCGAGGTCGCTGTGCGCGTGCATGTCGACGAAGCCGGGCGAGAGGACCAGGCCCTCCGCGTCCAGCTCGCGCGTCGCACGCGGGCGTTGGCAGCCCGCCGCCGCGGCCTCCTTGACGATCGACACGATCCGGCCGCCGTCGATCACCACGTCGGCGCGGTAGGAGGGTTCCCCGCTGCCGTCGACGACGTCCGCGTCCCGGATGACGAGCTGCTCCACGGCCCCTCCTAGAAGAACGTGCGGATGTAGTCGACGACCGTCCCGTCCGCCTCGGCCACCGGGATCAGCTGCCACTTGTCGAACGACGTGCACGGGTGGGAGAGGCCGAGGCCCACCCAGTCCCCGACCTCCAGGTCCGCCCCGGGCCCGGTGCGCAGCCAGGCGTGCTGGTCGGACAGGCCGGTGACCGAGATCCCGGTCGCCGGGCGCTCGGTGCCCGCCCGGCGGATCACCTGGGCGACGGGCAGGTCGAGGTCGTAGGCCGCGTCCCGCTTGCCCGCGTTGGCGAAGGCCTGCTCCGGGGAGGGCCGGGAGACGATCTGCGCCCAGAGCCGGAAGGCGGGCTCCAGGGCGCCCTCCTCGGGAACCCGGTTGAAGGGGGTGACGTCCCGGTAGCGGCCGTCGTCGTGCGAGACGTACGCGCCCGAGCGCAGCAACTTCACTACTGGGACGGACAGTTCGGGGATGTCCGCGAAGACGTCCGCGACCGCGTCGAACCAGGCGCTGCCGCCCGCGCTCACCACGATCTCCGTCAGGCCCGCGAACCGGCCGGCCTTGTCGAACCCGACGGCGAGCGCGACCAGCCGGCGCAGATACGCGTGCACCCGGTCCGGGTCGGCCTGCGGGACCTCGCCCTCGTACCCGGCCACCCCGGCCAGCCGCAGCGTCCGGGTCCCGGCCACCGCGTCCGCGACCGCCGCGCACTCCGCCTCGGTACGCACCCCGGTACGGGCGCCCTCCCCGGCGGCGAGCTCCACCACGACGTCCACGGGGCGGCCGGTTCCGCGCAGCGCCGCGTCCATCAGCTCGACCCCGCGCACGGAGTCGACGTAGCAGAGGAAGCGGAAGTCGGCGTCGCGCTCCAGCTCGGCGGCGATCCAGCGGAGCGCGGGGGCGTCCACGAGTTCGTTGGCGAGGAAGACCCGGCGGGTGCCGAACGCCCGCGCCACCCGCACCTGGTGCGGCACGGCGAGGGTGATGCCCCACGCCCCGCGCGCGGTCTGCCGGTGGAAGAGCTGCGGGGCCATCGAGGTCTTGCCGTGCGGGGCGAAGGCGAGGCCGTGCCGTTCGGTGTACGACTCCATCAGCGCGAGGTTGTGTTCAAGGCGCTCGGCGGACAGGGCCAGCACCGGGGTCGCGAAGCCGTCCGAGAACAGGTTGCGGCGCTGGGCGGCCAGTTCGCCGACGGTGAGGCCCTCGGCGTCCGGCGGGAGGCCCTTGAAACGGTGGTCGACGCGTTCCTCCGCGAGCCGGGCGAGCGCTTCGGTGCCGGTGTCGAGGGACACGTAGCCTCCCTGATCTGGTTGGTTGCATTCTCTGCAACGTCCATTGCGTATGTCGCTTACCGCTGTCTAACATCCACGCCAACGCCGGGTCAATGGAGCCCGTAGCCACCCTTCCCCGACGACGAGGAGCCACGACCATCGTGAAGGCCACCGGCTCGGTCGACGCCGTGGACGTCGTCGCGCTCGGCGAGTCCATGGTCACGTTTCTGCCCACCCGGCCGGGGCGCCTCGCGGACGTGCCGTCCTTCGACCGCGCGATCGGCGGCGCCGAGTCCAACGTGGCGTGCGCGCTGTCCGCCGCCGGGCACGCCGTGCGCTGGGTCAGCCGGGTCGGCGCGGACGGCTTCGGCGACCACCTGCTGGAGACCGTCGCCTCGTACGGCGTGGACGTCTCGTACGTGGGCCGCGACCGCGGGCGGCCGACGGGGGTGTACTTCCGTACGGCCGGTGACCGGGCGACGGACGCGCACGAGGTCGCGTACTACCGGGCCGGGTCGGCGGCGTCCGCGATGTCGCCGGCGACGGTGGACCTGGCGGCGGTGCGCACGGGCCGCATCCTGCACCTGTCGGGGATCACGGCCGCCTTGTCGGAGGGCTGCCTCGGGCTGCTGCGGGAGCTGACGGCCTCCGCCGGGGAACGGCCGCCGGTGGTGTCGTTCGACGTGAACTACCGGGCGGGGCTGTGGGGTTCGGGTGACGGCGCGGAGGTGCTGCTGGAGCTGGCGCGCCGGGCCGACGTCGTCTTTGTGGGGGAGGACGAGGCGGAGCTGGCGTGGGGGGTGGGGGGCGGACCGGCGGCCGTCCGGGAACTGCTGCCCGAGCCGGAGGTGCTGGTGGTGAAGCAGGGAGCGAAGGGGGCGACGGCGTTTCAGCGAGGTGACAGGCCGCCGATGCCGGGCGCGGGCGCGTGGGGGCTGGTCGCGCAGTTCCCCGCACCCCCTGCGGGGCGCCCCTTCCCGGCTGCGCCCACCCGTGCCGCTGGGGCGGCACGGGTGGGCGCGGGCGGCACGCGGCCGGCGCCGGTGCCCGTCCCCACCCCCCGGCCCCAGCTCACCGGCACCTTCGAACCCGCCCCCGCCGTCGACGTCGTGGCAACCGTGGGCGCCGGCGACGCCTTCGCCGCCGGTTTCCTCTCCGGGGCCCTGCGCCGCCTCCCGCTCACGCAGACGCTCCGGCTCGGCCACCTCTTCGCCGCCGCCGCCCTCACCACCCCCGCCGACCTCGCCCCGCCCCCCGACCGCGACACCACCGACCGGCTGACCGCCCTGGACACCGGCGCGTGGGAGAGACTTCGACTCGGCCCCGGCTGGACCGAAGCCGGCGCGGCCGAAGAGGAGGAACGCACCCCATGAGCCAGACCGTCGACCGAGCGCTCAGCATCCTGCCCCTGCTCGCCGAGGGCCCCGCCGACCTCGGCCAGGTCGCCGACCGCCTCGGCGTGCACAAGTCGACCGCGCTGCGGCTGCTGCGCACCCTCCACGAACACGGGCTCGTCTACCGCCAGTCCGACCAGCGCTACCGCCTCGGCGCCCGCCTCTTCGCCCTTGCCCAGGAGGCGATGGAGAACCTCGACGTCCGCGAGATCGCCCACCCCCACCTGGCCCGTCTCAACACGGCCTGCGGACATACCGTGCACCTCGCCGTGTTCGAGGAGGGCGAGGTCCTCTACATCGACAAGGTCGAGAGCCGCTACCCGGTGCGCATGTACTCCCGCATCGGCAAGCCCGTGGCCATCACCGTCGCCGCCGTCGCCAAGCTGCTCCTCGCCGACCTGCCCGAGCCCGAGCGGCGGGCCCTCGCCGACAAGCTCGACTACCCCATGTACACGGCCCGTTCGACGCCCAACGCGGAGGCGTTCCTCAGGGAACTGGCCAGGGTGCGCGAACAGGGCTGGGCCACCGACCTCGGCGGCCACGAGGAGTCCATCAACTGCGTCGCGGCCCCCGTCCGCGGCGCCGACGGGCGGGTCGTCGCCGCGATGTCGGTCTCCGCGCCGAACGTCGTCGTCACCGCGGACGAACTCCTCACCCTGCTCCCGCAGGTGCGCCGTACGGCGGACGCGATCAGCGGCGAGTACTCAGGCAGAACACCGATCAAGGAAGCCGGCACCAGATGACCGAGAAGACCGCCCTCACCCCCACGACCCACACCACCCCGCCCGCGAAGTTCTCGCACGGCGTCCGCAAGGGCAACATCCTCCAGGTCGCCGGCCAGGTCGGTTTCCTGCCCGCGGAGGAGGGCAAGCCGCCGACCCCGGCCGGTCCCGGTCTGCGCGAGCAGACCCTCCAGACCCTGGCCAACGTCAAGGCGATCCTGGAGGAGGGCGGTGCCTCCTGGGACGACGTCATGATGATCCGCGTCTATCTGACGGACGTGGACCACTTCGCCGAGATGAACGGCATCTACAACACCTACTTCGAGGAGCAGGGCCTCACCGCGCCGCCCGCCGCCCGTACGACCGTGTACGTCGGCCTGCCCGCCGGCCTCCTCGTCGAGATCGACGCCCTCGCCGTCCTCGGCTGACGGGTTCCGTCAACTCCCGCACGTCCTGCACGGCATGGCACCCGCACCGGGTGCCGTGCCGCGATGCCCCCTGCCCGAAAGCACGATGCACCTACCCAGAGGACCCCCACATGCCCTTCCCCCTAGCGGCGTCCACCCCCACCCCCACCACCCCACCCCACACCGGAGGCCTGCTCCTCCTCCTCGACGGCACCGCCGGCCTCCTCACCGTCGCCGCGATCGGCATCGCCCTGCTCCTCTTCCTCATCATCAAGGCGCGGCTCCAGCCCTTCGTGGCCCTCCTCGCCGTCTCCATAGCCGTCGGCCTGCTCGCCGGACTCTCGGTCACCGAACTCTTCGGCACCGTCCAGCGCTCGGACGCCGTCTCCACCGTCGAGTCCGGCATGGGCGGCATCCTCGGCCACGTCGCGATCATCATCGGGCTCGGCACGATGCTCGGCGCGATCCTCGAAGTCAGCGGCGGCGCCGAGGTGCTGGCCGGCCGGCTGCTCGGCGCCTTCGGCGAGAAGCGGGCCCCGCTCGCCATGGGCCTGACCGGCCTGATCTTCGGCATCCCCGTCTTCTTCGACGTCGGCATCTTCGTGCTGGCCCCCCTCGTCTACGCGGCGGCCAAGCGCGGCGGCAAGTCGATCCTGCTGTACTGCCTCCCGCTCCTCGCCGGCCTCTCCATGACCCACGCCTTCCTGCCGCCGCACCCCGGCCCGGTGGCCGCCGCCGCCCTGCTGCACGTCCAGCTCGGCTGGGTCATCCTCATGGGCGTCGTCTGCGGCATCCCGGCGGTGCTGGCCGCGTGGGCGTACTCGGCGTGGATCGGCAGGCGGATCTTCGTCGCCGTACCGCAGGACATGGTCGAGGCGGCCGACGAGGCCAGGCAGGCGGTGGTGGCGGAGCAGCGGGCGGCCGGAGTGGCCCCCCAGGAGAAGCCGGTGCCGCTCGGCACGGTCCTGGCCATCATCGGCACGCCCCTCGTCCTCATCCTCGCCGCGACCTTCTCCTCCATCGCCCTCGACCCCTCCACCGGCCGCTCGGTCCTCGAGTTCTTCGGCACGCCGATGGTCGCCCTCACCATCGCCCTGGTCCTCGCCTACTACCTGCTCGGCATCCGGCGCGGCTGGTCCCGCAAGTCCCTGGAGACCGTGTCGACCGCGTCCCTCAAGCCGGTCGGCAACATCCTGCTGGTGGTCGGCGCGGGCGGGATCTTCGGTGCCGTACTGAAGGCGAGCGGTGTCGCCCAGGCCCTCTCCGACACCTTCCACGGCGTCGGGCTCCCGGTGATCGTCCTGTCGTACCTGATCTCGGTGGTGCTGCGGGTCGCCCAGGGCTCCGCGACGGTGGCGATCGTGACGACGGCCGGTATCGTCGCCCCGCTCCTCTCCGAGGGCCACCACTCGCAGGCCTTCGTCGCCCTCGTCATCATGTCCATCTCGGCCGGTTCCATCTTCGCCTCGCACGTCAACGACGGCGGATTCTGGATGGTGGCCAAGTACTTCGGCATCAGCGAGCGGGACACCCTGAAGACCTGGACCGTGCTGGAGACGGTGCTGTCGGTGGTGGGGTTCGCGGTGGCGGGCGTGCTCGGCGTCTTCGTGTAGGCGTCTGATAACGAAGTCCGGGGCTGGCTGTGTCCGGCACAGGTTCTTGGACCATACTGCCCGCTGTGGAGCAGCGCATAGGAGCCAACAGCCAGCCCCTGGAGGGCGCCGGATTCGACCCGGCCTTCATCCCCGGGCTCACCTCACCCGCGTCCGCCGAGCCCGCGGACGCGAAGGCGGACGCGCAGGCGCAGGCGGAGGACGCGCAGGCGGAGGACGCCCGGCCGGAGGAGACCGAGCAGGCGGAGGCGGCGGGGGGGACCGCCGGCGCCGCCGCGGGGGGGGCCCGGGGCCCCGCGGGCCCG